>JBLIMM010000020.1:0-24093 GCA_047638635.1 Pseudohongiellaceae bacterium
GGAGCAGATCATCCATGCTGCCATCCGCCTCGATGGTCAGCGCACGCAACACGTCGTTCTAGAGGGCGGCGCTGTCAGCCATGGCCAACCCTTCGAGGAGCAAACGCCCTGCCTTTGTGTCGAGACTCAAGCCCGCCAGGTCGACGGTGGCTCCGTTTCCTGAGGCCAAGCTATCCCGTGCAACGTCGGTGAGAAAAGGACCGGACAGCAGGTCAGGCACGAAGAGGAACAGTGCCAGGAGTACCCCAACTAAAGCCACACCCGACTTGCGTAAGGGGTTGGCCTCTGGTTTGGCCAGCAGGTCACCGTAGGTCTTCTTGCCATGCCCTTTGCCAAGCATCACCCACAACAAGAAGCGCACGGAACGCTTTGAGGTGAGCTTCTTGTAGCGCTCGCTGTTCTCTTCAAGGCCGGAGAACTGATTGCGGAAGCCAGCCACAGTGCCGGCCAAGATGACGCCCACGGTGAGGCCCAGCACGGTAGCCACGACTATGCCCCCGCTCACGGCGTAGTACTCCAAGTCAAACAAGGCCAGCACTGGCGCGTTGTTAGCCCACGCGACGGCCGACTCTCCCGGGCCATCCAAGACCCAGCGGCCTACGGCGAACGACACAGGCATGAGCAGCAGCGAAGCGATCTTGGCCACTGCCAACATCACCAGAGCCACGCCGAGGTTGGCGTTGAGCACGACCAACAACAAGATCCAGGCGAAGATCAGCCCCGGGTGGTCGAACCCGCCAGGGACAAAGCCAATCAAGCAAGCTACCAAGCAGGCCATGACCAGCTGAACGGGAGCTGCTGAGCCCCGCAGAATGGATGCCAGTTCTCGAATCACGAACATGGTGACGCCTCATACGGCCTTGCGGGCCCCGGTGGGCAAAAGGACCCACAGACGGATGCCTCGGCTGATTGCGCCCCATTGCACCCCATGAACGAGGCCCTTGCCAGTGGCGGCGCCGCGACAGGGCTGCCTTCCTGCTATGACCGTGCCATCATTGGCGCCCACCTGGGCCCATCGACTATCTTGTTCGACCCGACCCGACCATTCACTCCCTATCATTAGCCCCGAGGACCGCCCATGCGCGCCCCCGTTATCCTTGTCGCCAGCCTGTTCGTCAGCTCGCTTCTCGCCAGCCCCGCCCTCACCCAGGACGACGCCGCCAAGCCCGACCTCGGCGCCACCACCCAGGTGATCATGAAGACCAGCCTGGGCGACATGACCATCGACCTCTACGTCGACAAGGCGCCCATCACCGTGGCGAACTTCCTGACCTACGCGAAGGACGACTATTACAACGGCACCATCTTCCACCGCATCATTAAGGACTTCATGGCTCAAGGTGGCGGCATGGTTGAGGGATACGTCCCCAAGCCGCCCCGGGGCATGATTGCCAACGAGGCCAACAACGGCCTGAAGAACGAGCGGCTGACCCTTGCCATGGCTCGGCAGAACGGTGCTCACACCGCCTCTAGCCAGTTCTTCATTAACGATGGCAACAACGCCATGCTCAACCACACCAACACGGCCAGCGATCGCGCTTGGGGTTACTGCGTGTTCGGCAAGGTTGTGGGCGGCGCGGACACCTACGAAAAGATCATCAACGCCGAGGTGAAGCTCGACCGTCGCGCCGATGGACAAAGCCCTGCGGCGGCCCTGGAGACCATCACCATCAACGAAGTGGTCATCGTGGACATGAAGGCTGCAGAGAAGGCCATTGCAGCCGCCGAGCTCGCCCGTGAAGCTCGTCTCGCAGCCATCATGGCCGCCTCAAAGGACGCACTGCAGGCTGGCATCGATTACGTCGCCAGCAAAGACATCGACGTGAGCCACGGCGTGATCAGCGAAAGCGGCCTGTGGACCCTGGACATCACCGAGGGCGAAGGTCGTAGCCCCGGCCCCACGGACAAGGTCAAGGTGCACTACACAGGTTGGCTCACAGACGGCACCAAGTTCGATTCGTCCCGTGACCGCGGCGAGCCCATCGAGTTCCCGCTCAACGGCGTGATTGCCGGCTGGACCGAAGGCGTGGGCGGCATGAAGGCTGGTGGCACCCGCTACTTGGTCATCCCTTACGGCATGGCTTACGGCGAGAGCGGTCGTCCGCCGGTGATTCCCGCAAAGGCCACATTGGTGTTTGAGGTAGAGCTGCTGTCCTTCTGAGGGACTCCGGCTCGGCCCTCTTTTTTTTTGCGGGTGGTAGTGCGAGGTTTTCTCGCGCTACGGCGCCCCGGCTACAAGGTTTCTGCACATCGGAGCGCTCCAGTGGGTGCTTATATGTGCTGAAACCTTGTATCCGGGGCGCCTTCGCATGATGGGCCTTGGTACTTCTTTTCGGGCGGCCCGGAGCCTTGGGGTGGGCTTCTTGGTGGCGATGATTGGTGAAGCTGCTGGCCCCTTGTAGGGCCCTTTTCCCGAGAGGCTGTTAGCCTGGAGCTCGAGTCGGGGGATGGAGTCTGGGCAGCGGTGGTTTAGGATCGGGGCTTCTTGCTCTCGGAGACTTTGAATGCTGAATCGTCGTGGTTTCTTGGGGGCTTTGGGGGTTCCGTTGGTGGCAGCTGGGGTGGGCTTTGACCCCAAGCAGGCCTTGGGGGCTATGGCAGCGGCTGGCTCCCGGTCTGCTGACGAGGTCGCTCACGACGAGAACTTCTGGTGGGACGTAGGGCGAGCCTTCACCGTCGATCGCTCGATGGTCAACCTGAATAACGGCGGGGTCAGTCCGGCTCCAGCGGCTGTTCAAGAATCGATGGCCCGGCATCTGGCGTTCAGTAATGAGGCGCCCTCATACAAGATGTGGCGCATCCTCGAGCCCCACAAAGAATCGGTGCGTCAGTCGCTGGCTCGAGAGTGGGACGTCGATTCGGAAGAGCTAGCAATCACTCGGAACGCCTCCGAAGGGCTGCAGATTTGCCAGTTTGGGTTCGACCTGAAGGCCGGTGACGAAGTGCTCACCACCAATCAGGATTACCCGCGAATGATCACCACCTTCAAGCAACGTGCTGCTCGCGAGGGCATCGTGCTGAAGCAGTTCTCCATCCCCACTCCGTCCGAAGACGACGACGAAATCGTTCGCCTTTACGAGGAGAACATCACCGAGCGCACCAAACTGATCTTGGTCTGCCACGTGATCAACCTCACCGGGCAGGTACTGCCGGTTCAGAGAGTCGTGGCCCTGGGACGGAAACACGGCATCCCGGTCATCGTCGACGGGGCGCACGCCTTCGCCCAGCTCGACTTCACCCTGGCCGAACTCGACTGCGACTACTACGCCACAAGCCTGCACAAGTGGCTCTTCGCCCCCATCGGCACGGGCCTGCTCTACGTGCGCAAGAGTTGCATCGGCGATCTGTGGCCGCTCATGGCAGCGGACGAGTCCCGCCGCGAAAACATTCGCAAGTACGAAGAGATCGGCACCTATCCCGTGGCGAACGTGCTGGCCATCGCCGAAGCCCTGTCGTTTCACCAAGGCATTGGCGGCGCCAACAAACAGGCACGGATGCTCATGCTGCGGGACTACTGGGCCGTGCCCCTACAGAAACACGAACGCATCCAGCTCAACACCAGCCTCGCCCCGGGCATGGCCGGCGGCATCGCCAACGTGCAGATCAAGGGGCTCGACTCGAGCGAAGTGCACAAGCAACTCTGGAAGAAGCACCGTATCTACACCACGGTCATCAAGCACGATGAGTTCGAAGGCCTACGAGTCTCCCCCAGCGTTTACACCTCCCTGCCTGAGCTCGACCGTTTCATCGACGCCATGGAAGACATGGTCCAAAACGGGTTGAGCAGCTGAAGCCTCGCGAGCCGCTGCAGATCGGCCTGACCCATGGTGCGCTGCAGCTCAACAACGATCGGCTGATCCTCGACGAGTCCTTCGCGGGTTCCGGCTTGCCCCAGGGCTGGCACGTGGAAACGGGCCACTGGCGACTCGATGAACGGGGGCTCGTGGGCTCCATCGAGGGGGACAGTGCGGCGGTGATTTGGCACGAAAGCGGCTATCCCGACGATCTGGCCCTGGTTTTCGAAGCTCAGGCCATGCCGGGCCACGACAGCGATGCCAACGGCTTCTTTCGCGCCGCGGGCAGCATCTATGGCGAGTCTCCCAACGACGCTTGGATCGTGGGCACTGCGGGTTGGTACGTGCACGACGACGGTTTGGAACGACACCCAAACGGGTCCACTTGGCGGGTGCCCGGAGCCCCTCTGAAAAGAGAGCAATCGGTGCGGGTCGCAGCGGGCTATCACCAGGGCCGCGTCTTTCTTTGGAAGGACGGCAAGCTCTTGCTAGAAGAGACCACGCCCCCAGAAAAAGAGACAACGCCTCACCACCGTCTCGGTTTGGGCACGTGGGATTCAGCGGTTCGCTTCTCGCGCCTCTCCGTCTACGACCTCAGCGGCGCACACCACGGACCCTGCACATGAGTGCCCCCGGAGAGCCCCGCTTTCAGCAAGTGCGTGACGACTACGCCGCCCTTGAACCTGGACGCTCTGACACCTGGAACCCCCTCCTGCGCGACGTAGAGCTCGAACATCGCATCGAACTCATGCGCCGCCTCGTCGAAGCGCTCAGGGTGTCTGGACAAGACTACGCTCAGCTCAAGGTGCTCGATGTGGGTTGCGGCAACGGACGCTCCACGCGCATGTACCTCGAGCTGGGTATCCAGCCCAGCCAGCTCACCGGGATCGACCTGCGGCCCGACGCTCTTGACCTGGCCAAGTCACTCAATCCTGCGGTGCGTTGGCTCCCGGTGAGCGATGCCCCCTGGCCCATCGAGAGCTCCTCAGTGAGCTGGGTCTCTCTGTGCACTGTGTTTTCGAGCATCAAGCCCGCGGCAGATCGCCAACATCTCGCCAACGAGATCTCCCGGGTGCTCAAGCCCGCAGGCCAACTCTTCTTCTGGGATCGCAAGGTCGCCCTCGACTTTGCGGGGGGCGATGCACTGTTGCCCACAGACTGGTTCAGCGACATGCAGCTGCTGTGGCATGCAGACGCAGATGTCCGGGGATACAAAGCTGCCTCCCCCACACACGGCGCTTGGCTCCTCCAGCGGCCGTAGCAGATGCTGGTGAAAAATGCGGGCTCACGGCGCTCTACGCACAGGCTGCTGGGGGCGCTACTGGTTACCATCGGCAGCCTCATGTGGACCATCCCCCTCAGTGCGCTGAACTACGACGACCAAGAGGCCCAGGCCGTGGCTGCGGTCATTGCCTCGCGCTGGTTGTCCATGGGCCCTGAGACTGCGGCCTTTGAGCGGGAGTTCGCCAGGGCTCACGGTGTGCCTCACGCCGTCGCGGTGCACTCAGGGACCGCAGCGCTCTACCTCGCGCTGCGAGCCGTTGGCATCGGCCCCGGCGACGAGGTGCTGCTGCCCTCGCTCACGTTCGTGGCCACGGCGAACGCAGTGCTGCAGTGCGGCGCCAAACCGGTTTTCGCCGACATCACTTCAGCGCTGCGCCCGCTGCTCGACCCTGATGACGTCGCCCGGCGCATCACCCCACAGACCCGTGCGATTCTCCCCATGCACTACGGTGGATCCCTCTGCGACATGGGCGCCCTGCGGACACTGGCAGACGCCCATGATCTCGCCCTGATCGAAGACGCGGCCCACGCGGCCGGCACCGCCAACGTGGGCAGCCGAGGCGATGCTTCGTGCTTCAGCTTCTACGCCAACAAGAACTTGGCCACGGGCGAGGGAGGCATGGTGCTGACCCACGACGAGGGCATCGCCGACACATGTCGTTCGCTCAGGTCTCACGGGCGCAACACCAGCAGCCATGACAAAGCGTCGGGCAACATGGCAGCGGACGACGTCATCGCCTATGGAGTGAACGCCCGAATCGGTGAGATCGCCTCCGCCCTGGGCCGAGTGCAGTTACGCAAGCTCACCGCGGGCAATCAACGCCGGCGGGAGTTGCGCCAACGCTATGCCGAGGATCTGCAAGGGAGCAACATCACGATCCCTCTTGCCGGCGGCGAGACGGCCTCGGCCTGCCACCTCATGGTGGTCGCCCTGCCCCCCGGCAGCGATCGCCACAAGCTCCGAGCAATCCTGGCAGATGACGGCATTCAGACCAGCGTGCACTACCCGCCCGTGCACCAGTTCAGCGCCTTCGCCCCCTACACCACCGCCCTTCCGATCACAGAGGACCTGGCGCCACGGCTGCTCAGCTTGCCTCTGCACGCACAGCTCACTGACGACGAAGTCTGCGCGGTGACGACGTGCTTGCTGGCTGCGCTCGCGACGGAAGAACCCAAATCATGACGGTCCCGCAGACATCGTTGCGCGGCATGCGGGTTCTGGTGACCGGCGCCGGTGGCTTCATCGGCTCCCACCTGGTCGAGGCCCTCGTACGCGAGGGTTGCCAGGTGGTCGCCTTCCTGCACTACCGCTCCGATGGCAGCCGGGGGTTGCTCGAACAGGCCCCCGCCGCCGTGCTCAGCCAAATCGAGTTCATCTCCGGGGACATTCGGGACAGCGAACGGCTGACCTTGGCCTGCGCCCGCTGCGATGTGGTGTTTCATTTGGCCGCGCTCATCGGCATCCCCTACTCCTATGAGTCTCCTCGAAGCTACGTGGAGACGAACATCACGGGCACGCTCAACATTCTTGAGGCACTGCGCAGCCAAGGGGTGCAACGGCTGGTTCACACCTCTACGTCTGAGTGCTACGGCAGTGCCCGCGCCTTGCCCATGACCGAGGCTCACCCACTCAGCGCACAATCACCCTACGCTGCAAGTAAGGTCGCAGCAGACATGTTGGTCGCTAGCTACGCAGCGAGTTTCGACAGCCCCGTGGTCACCTTGCGACCCTTCAATACGTACGGCCCACGACAATCGGCCCGGGCGATTGTGCCCACGATCATCAGCCAGGCCTTGGCCGGTGGGGACGTGCGCTTAGGCAACCTCTCTGCGGTGCGCGACCTGCTCTTCGTGGAAGACACGGTGGCTGCATTTACCGCCGCTGCAGCTGCCCCTGCAGAGACCGTCTGCGGCCGTACAGTGCACGTGGGCAGCGGCCAGGGCATCTCCATCGGCGACCTCGCCACTCGCATCATGGAGCGGCTCAGCCTCGACCCGAACAAGGTCATCGCCGACCCGCAGCGAGTGCGTCCTGAAAACTCAGAGGTCGACCAGCTGGTCTGCGATCCCACTCTTGCTCGCCAGTTGCTGCAGTGGTCCCCCGCGATCGACTTTGACACGGGAATCGACCGCACCATCGCTTACATCGACGAGCACTTATCCCGCTACCGCCCTGCCGATTACGCCCGGTGAGAGTCGCCATTCCCCACGGCCACATCGGCCTCTGGGATGGCAGTAGTCGCTACATCACAGACGTTGCCGGGCTCTTTGCGAGCCATGGACACGCAGTCACGGTGTTCTCCGAGAGCTGCGCTCGGCAACTCCCTGAAGGCGTGGCCTCTCGACAGCTGCAGCAGCTGGGAGACGACGATGAGTTCGATCTGCTCTACGGCTCTGACCTGCGTGTCTTGCCAGCATTGTTCGAGCGGTCAGCTCGGTTCTTCTATGCACCCCTCGATGTGCTCGCCTCTTCAGCCACGTTAGAACGGTGGGCCCTGGATCGCTGCGAACGTCTGCTGCGATTCACAGTCCCAGCTGTGGAGATTCTTGAACGGACGTACGCAGTGCCCCTCCGTGCCAAGAGCCTCGTGGCGGTTTACGTTTCACTAGACTCCGAAGGTCTGCCTGAGCCGCTCTACCCCCGGCCCCAGCCCGCCCAACTGCTCTGGGTTGGACGGTTGATCCCTAGCAAAAACGTGGGCTTTTTGATCCGGGCGGCGGCCTTGTTGCGCACGGCGGATTGGCAGTTGGTCATCGCCGGAGACGGCCCCGATCGACAGGCTCTTGAGCGGCAAACCCAGCAGCTCGGTCTCCAAGGGCAGGTCGAGTTCTGCGGACACGAAGCAGCTCTGGGGCCTCGCTTCGATTCTGCGAGCTTGTTCCTCACGGCGTCCCGTCAGGAGCACTACTCGCTCACGCTCATGGAAGCCTACGCCCACGGACTTCCCTGCATCGGCCTCGCCCCGGACGGCGAGCAGATCTTCAACGCCATCCCGGAGCAGATCGTCCATGGACGGACGGGCTTGGTGGTGCGACACGAGAGAGAGCTCGCCCAAGCCGTGGACGAACTCCTCGGGGACGAAGAGCGACGTCAGCAAATGGCACGGCGCGGCTGGCAGCGCAAGCAGAACGAGTTCACCAACGAACGCTTCTGGCAAGCGCTCCAAGGGGCTCTCTAGCAGCCGGACCCGGGCCCCCGTGACGGGGACAGGGCTGACGCTCGGGCACCCATCTCGCCCAAGCCTCAGCCCTGCCAATCACTCCACAGCGGCTACTTCTGCAGCGCTACCGCGAAAGCCTTCTCCAGCGCCAGCAAACGTTGCTGAAGAGCTGCATTTTCGGCCTGCAGATCCGTGAGCTGGGTCTCTTGGGCCAAGGTGTACAGAGTGAGTTCTTCGACCTTCTCCAGCAGGGTCAGCTGCAGGGCGCTCATATTGAGCGAACCACTTGCCTTGACGTCGTCTTCGGACGGCACCTTGGGCAAGTGCTGCTCCCGCTGGATGAACTCAGCGAGTTCCCCCAAGGGCATTAACGAGTAGCCCGGCTTGAAGACGTAGTCAGGGATGGTCTGAGTACCCGTGGTCAACGACCCGTCGATGGTCATGTTGCCATCGTGATCCAGCCCCATTTCATGATTATCGCTGGAATCAATGTTGACCCGAAACTCCCCCGCAGCCCCGGCGTCGGTGAAGACCAAGTCAGCAGCCATGTTCCGGGACGCGGCCCCGGCCATGAGCCGCAAGGTAATGAACGACTCGCTGCTTCTCAGGGTGAGGTTGCCATCGTCGTCCAGCTCAAACTCGTGGTTGTCGCTGTCATTGATATTGATTCGGAAAGCGCCAGCATCCCCGCCGTCTGTGTAGGTCATGTCGGCAGATTTGTTCGGCGAAGCTCCCGCTGCGGTCAAACGCATGGTCACGAAGCTCGAGCTCGACTCGATGTCCAAAGCGGCGTCCGGTGATGTGGTCCCCATGCCGATTTGTCCGCCCGCCTCAATGGTCAGAGCGTCGCTCGGTGCACTCGGGAAGATTCTGAAGGGAAGCGCCGAACCGTTGGTGGTGTCACGAATAAAGAAGTTCGTTTCGTTGCCTGCCACATCCCACGTCTGCGAGGTAAAGCCGGAGCTGCCGTCTTGCTCCAGGCGCAGCGTCGGAGTATCTCCATCCTTGGAGTGCAACTCGACAACCGGAACGTTTGTCCCGAACCCGACCCTGCCGCCGTCGTCAACGAACAAAGCGTTCGTAGGAGCGTTAGCCTCGATGGTGAAAGGCGTCTTGCCACCTGAAAGGTCGTCAAGGCTGAACTTGTTGGCGCCGCCGTTCGACGAGTCATTGGCAGTGATCTGCCAATCGTTGTTCGGGAAGGAAGCGGTGGACGAAGTGTCCGTAAAGTTTATCCGCAAGTTGGTCTCTTTGACGCGAATCGTGTCGAATCCAAAGGACTCAGCGGTCACGCAATCTTGGCCCACGCAAAGGCTGCCATCCACGATGAGGTCATCGAGGATTACCTGGTCTGTGGCTCCACCCTGCGCCGGGTCACCTCCGTTGCCCGCAGAAGAGCTGCCCCTCGGGTGAGCGCCGTGAGAGTTCAGCTCTTCAAGCCATGGGAGCACCAGCTGCCCGTGATGCACATGAAAATGCCCCGACTGCACCGCGCCACCGCGAGGCAAGAGCGCCGCGAGCTCGGGATGAATCTCTGCGGTGTTGTTCGCGCGTTCTGCGGCCAGCGAAGCCATCAGGCCCGGGTCGATCAGGGGCGTCAAAGTCAGCTCCCAGTCGTAACCTCCATCGACAAAGGGTGAGCCGTCATCGCTCAGCAGCTGCAGCGCGGGCAACGATCCAGCGGGGAACTCTTTTTTGAGCGACCAACCCTGCGGGCCATGGACCACCAAAGTGAGCCGTTCGTAACCCACGACCGGGTCCCACCAAAGGTGCCCGTTGCCTCGGTCGTAAGACACGATAGCCAAGTCGTTCTGAGCCGAGACACGAGCCGCCGTGCCCTCAGGTGCCGCCGCGTCTTGAGCGATGGTCGCTGTGGAAGCGCCCAGGAACATGGCCAGCGGGAAAATGTGGTGAACATTGATACGCACGGTTTCTCTCCATCGTCACAGGCAAAGGGTAGAAGCAGATGGCCCGACGCGCTGAGGTTCTTAGGGAGATCTCAGCCCATGCATCTGTCAGTGGATCATCGTATCAACCCCTGGGGGAAGCCCTGCAGATGAAGGCCCGGGTTGCCCATGCCATGCCAGCATTCTAGGGCGCAGCGGCGAGTCTTAACGACCCGCCGTGCCCACTAGCGATCGGCTGTGTCTGCTACGGGCGCTGCACAGGGCGGGCCTGCCTCGTAGACAGCTGCGGCCCGTTGCAATCGAGACTTCACCGAAGCATCGACAGACAGCTCTGCCGCCTTGCGCAGCCACTGAGCCGCCTCGTCACAACGGCCGAGTTCGGCCAAGGCCAGAGCGACCAGTTCGCCGTGATTCCACTGCCCCGTGGCTCTGAAAACACGAGCAGCCAACTCGTAGGCACGGAGACCATCACGCAACTCGGCCCGAGGGCTTGCCGCGAGCAACTTGGCTAACGCCGTCGCCAGCTGGCCATCCTGGGGGAGCATGCGGTGGCCCTGCTCCAGTCGCTCGAGCGCTTCGGCATATCGCTGAGCACCCACGAGCAACTGCCCTTCGCCCAGTCGCGCCACGCCATCGCTCGGGTCCAAGCGGACAGCCTCGCCGTAGTGCGACAGAGCCTCCTGCCAACGGCCGGAGCGATGGAGCAGCTGCGCCAACTCCCGCTGGGCCGCCCCATCATCGGGAGTGCTCTGGCACACCCGTACAAGATGCGGCTCCGCTTCGTCATCCCGTTGGTCGCGGGCCAGCAGCACGCCCAAGTTGAAGTGAGCTGTGAGCTGATCCGGGGACACCGCCAGGACTCGCCGGTACTGCTCTATGGCCTCGAGCGGATCCCCCGCCGCGCCCAAAGCCGAGGCCAAGTTCACCCGCGAGCGAACGCTCTGCGGGTCAGCTGCGAGCGCTTGGCGAAAGGCTTCCACGGCTTGCTCATAGTGCCCCGCGCCAAAAGCCTGTCGCCCCTTCAGCAGCCACAATCGCTCCCCAGAAGCCAAGGCCGCCACGGCTTGCAGCAGCGGATCGTCCAGCCGAACCCCCACCGTGCCCAACTTCTCAAGATGGCTGCGCGCTCGGCCTTGATCGCCCAGCCCGCGATACGCCATGGCCAGGGAATAGTGCAAACGGTTGGCCTCTGGCAGCGCCATGAGCACGGCCTCAAGACGCTCCACTGCAAGGCCGTAGTGCCCACGAGACAAGGCGATCTCGCCCCACTTCGCCCGTGCACGCAAGCAATGGGGGTCTAACTCAAGAGCCATCGTGAACAACGTATCTGCCTCGTCGAGCCGACCTCGCTCCACCAAAATCTCACCCAAGTGCACCGCCGTGGGGACATCCCCGGGAATCAGTGCCAACGCTGAGCGATACAGCGTCTCTGCCCGTCGCGAATCGCCCTGACGGTGCGCCACATCCGCGGCCAAGCGGGGCCACCGACTGTCGTTCGGAGCGTAAGCCATGGCCCGCTCGTAGCACGCCAGGGCCGGGCCGCGAAAATCGTAAGCATGGTAGGACTGGCCCAGACGTCCGTGTGCCAGAGCCAGGGCAGCCTCGTTGGATGCAGCAGAAGCCAAGGCCTCATCAAACTCGCGACGGGCACCGAGAAGCTGCTGCTGCACCACAGCTTCCAGGTCTTCCAATCGCGGTGACGGAATGGGCGCTCGCGCCTGCGGAGTCAGAGCTGTCGTGCCGGCGTCTTGAAGGACAGTGGCTGCCGCGACGAACAACGGCTCGGCGGCTAGGTCAGCAGCCCCTGGAGAGACAGCGACGGCCAAGGCGGTCCACAAAGCTCTCAGGGTGAGGCACCCCGCGAGCTTCGACATCTGCGGCACAAAGCAGCGCCAACCCCTGCTTCGAAGAGACTCGTTCACGGCTGCAGCCCTCTTGGTCATCGATCGACCTGCATCACCGTGGGGCGCTCAGAGCTGCCCGAGCCTTTCGCGAGAGTCGTGTACTGACCGTAGGCCAAGTTCTCCCACCACTCTTCACCGTCGCCGGGCCAATCCACCATGATCGCCGTGACGTCCCGGCTCGCACCCACAGCAAACAACACCCTGGGATCACGAGCCGAGGCGAAACTCCCGTCGGTGTGCGCCCGTCTCCATTGCACACTGCCATCGGACAGGTGCAGCGCGACTCGCGCACCCAGCACGTCCGTTGACGGTGAGCCTGCGACGCAACGCAGACCCAGCCAGCGCTCGTTCAAGAGAGCGCCACTGAGCAGCAACTGAGCCCGGCCGCCATTGTTGGCCACGAGAACATCGGCGTCCCCGTCGTTATCCACGTCTCCCACAGCCGAACCGCGGCCCACATCAACCCGGGCCAGCGCCTCTGCCTCTTGTGGCCGCGCCATCTCGAAACGCTCTCCCTTGTGATTCAGGAAGAGCTGCTTACGTTGCCCCAGAGGATGAAGCGACCCTGCTAACACTTGCTCTTCTTGCAACCTCACGGCACCGCCCACCGTGAGCATGTCTAGCCAGCCGTCGCCGTTCACGTCGAGCCAGGTTGCGCCAAACGAAGTCACGGACAAACTGTCCGCACCCAAGCCCCATGCGGTCGTACGGTCTTCGAACAAGCCGCTGCCGTCGTTCACGTAGAGCGTGTTCGTTTCCCCGGCAAGGTGAGCCACAAACAGATCTTCGTCCCCGTCTCCATCGAAGTCCGCCACGTCCACACCCATGCTGGCCTCTTCTTGGCCTTGGCTGTTCAGAGCCACACCCGCAAAGAGGCTGTCCTCGCGAAAACTGCCGTCGCCTTGGTTGAGCCAAAGTGCGTTCGCGGCGCCGTCATTGGCCACGAAGACATCGAGCCAGCCATCGCCGTTGACGTCGCAGGTCGCTACGCCGAGCCCCGGCCCAGGTGGGTGAACGCCAAAAGCCGACAGGGTGTGATCGTCGAAGCTGCCGTCACCGCGATTGCGCAGAAAGACGTCGGCTTGAGCATCGAACGCTGACGGGCCGCAGTAATCGCGACGGCTGCTGGTGGCGTAGCAACGAGGGTTGGCTGCGAGATCGAAGGTCACGTAGTTGACCAGGTAGAGATCGAGGTCGCCGTCCAAGTCCAGGTCGCAGAAGGATCCCGCCACGCTCCATCTCGATGAGGCGTCGCCCAAGTTGGGGGAGCTGTCGGAGAAGGTGCCGTCTCCACCGTTGCCCAAGAGTTGATTTGGACCCAAGTTGGCGACGAACACATCGACGTAGCCATCGCCATCCACATCGCCGGTGGCCACGCCCATGCCGTAGCTCTGGCAGCTCAGACCGCTCGCTTCTGTGACATCCTCGAAGGCCAACTCTCCCCGCGAACCCTTCCCGATCAAGGCGTTACGAAAGAGCCGGTCGCCCGAGGGCTGCCCGCTCGGCAGGGGCAAGGGAGCCTGGCCAGCATCGCCGCCTCCTAGCAACGGAGCGCCCTGGGTCATGTACGCGTCCAGGTCGCCGTCGTTGTCATAGTCGAACAGCGCAGCGCCAGAACCGGTCATCTCTGGAAAGTGAAAGTCGCCGGTCATCCCGTTGAAGTGAACGAAGTTCAGGCCCACCGCAGCGGCCACGTCAAGCAGTAACGGCACGGGATCATGAAGCAACGGCGCAGGCTCGTGCAGCAAACGCGGCTCAGGGTCGTGCAGCAACGGATCAGGGTCAGCGAGCGGATCCTCGACGACAGCAGGCCTGCCACCAGAATCGCAGGCTGTACAGAGGGCGCAGGCGGCGAGAAACCAGAAGAGTGCTCTGTCAGGTCTGAAGGTCATGGCCGAATCCACCGTGCCCGGGCAACGACCCGGCACTTCACAGAAACATGCTTCACAGAAACATGGAAACACCCATGGTAACAGCGCCGCCCTCGCGCAAAAACGGGGCAAGCCACGGCGCGGGGACGCTCTAACGCACGAGTGTGATTTGATGTCCCCTCTTCTCTGCTGCCAAGGCATCTCTCGGAGGCGAGCCCCCAGCGGGTCCCGCACACACCATGCACTTCTTCGTCATCGGCTCAGGGCGCTGCGGCACCACCATGCTTTGGAAGATGTTGAACCTGAGCCCCGATCTTTTCGTCTTTCGCGAGACGCACTGGCACCCCAAGCTCTTCGAACACTTCGGCCTGGGAGAAGGGCCGCCCGCCGAGATGCTCAACATCGTCGAACGGACTTGCTTCGTCGAAGGACACCCCACCACCGCCATCGACGACGCACTCCGGGCAACCCTCGCCACTCTTGGAGACTCGGTCTCGGTGCGCCGCTTCAGCGATGCCATCGGCCAACACTTTGCAGCCCAGGCTGGCAAGACCGTTTGGGCCGACAAGACCCCGGACTACGCGAGCTATCTCGACACGCTGCAACTGCTCTTCAGCGACACGAAGATCGTACACCTCGTGCGGGACGGTCGGGACGTGGCACGCTCAATGTCGTACCACCCGGGCTATCGCTGGCTCGCTACGGCGGGCGAAGTGGCCTGGGCACCCGGGTCGTTCAACGGCTACGCCTCGGCGATCACCGCCGAGGCGTCCACGCCTCTAGGTGTCTACGCCACTCTCTGGCGCCGCCGCATCCAGCTGGCCCGAGACGGCGCAACACGGTTGGCTCCGGGCGCCTACCGTGAGTATCGCTACGAAGATCTGCTCGCTCGCCCGAGCGAGATGCTCAAAGACATGGCCCAGTTCGTAGACATCCCGCTCACACCGCAATGGCTAGAGCAGGCAGCGTTGATTCCCGACCCTGCCAAACTCGCTCCCAGCAGCGGCCCCGAGGTGCCCATGGGCCCCGCAGAAATCGAGCTCCAAGCAGATTTGGGCTACGGGGCAGCCTAGCGATCTGATCAGCATGACCCGCTGCCCGCAGGGGACTCCCCATCGGGGATCCGCGCCTCTTCCACACACCGATCGAGGTCTGCGCTGGAATCCATGAAGCCCATGGAGATCAGCTGTCTCGTTCCGCTCAAGCGCACCGAACCGGGATAGTGCAAGGTGAGCTCTCGGTCTAGCTCAACGACTTCAAGGTACGAGCGATACTGCGACGCGGAGTTCCAATGCTCTTGCCGCTCCACTTCACGAGCCACCGACTCGATGAACGGCGCGAAGAACTTGAAGTGCAGCAGCACGCAGCTCTCCACTGCCAGCTTCTCGCAGGGGATCAGGTGAGTCGATGCCTTGTAGGCCCGCCCCGCGCTCCACTTCACCAAGGGGATTTTGCCCAGGTACGGCGGCGGCAGCTCCCGCTCGAGGCCATCCCAAAAGACACGCTTTCTTGGGCCGCCGCGAAAGAACTCAGGGCTGAATGAAGCGCCAGGCTTCAAGAAGTCGTACGAGTCGCCATCGAAGAACGAGCAGCTGTCGAGACAGCCTTCCCCCGGGGTCAGGTGGGTTTCGGCAATGGTCTTGTCCGAGTACATATCGAGCATGATGCCGCCCACCGCGTCGACTGATTGCCTATCCAGATATGCCACAAAATCCCGCAGGCTGATGTCTTCGTAGCGAGGAAACACGAAGAGTTCGTCGGCATCGAGGACCAGCACCCAGTGCCCTGTGCCGTGGAGGTTCAGCAGCTCGTGGATCCAATCCACACCGCAACGACTCGCCGCAAAGCTGTCATCTGTGCGGTACAAGCGCACGTCGGGCTGCGCTGCGAGGTATTCGCTGGTCCCATCGGTAGAGCCGTTGTCCACCACCACGAACTCATGGATGCCTAAGGCCCGGTGATGGTCCAAGCTGCGCTCCAAGAGCTGTCGCTCATCGCGCACGCAGAGAAACCCGAGCAGGTCGTCAGGCCTCCGTGGCCTCGACGGCTGGGTGACGGTCGCTAGCGGCATGACGGTCCTTCTTGTCGGCGATGAAGATGAGGACATGGCCGCCCTCGTGAGCAGGCTGTGCCCACCAATCTACCGAGAGCCCGGCGCTCTATCCACGCCCGCTGGCACACTCCAGAGTGATCGAGCTGGCTTGACGGGCCAAACATCGCGGCCCTGTCGTCAGCTTGCCGTGAAGCGTTAGAGTGTGCCCATGCTTTGCATCGATCGCCCCTCCCGCTCAAGCAGTTCAAGGTTGCCTTGACCACGGGAATCTTAGTCCTAGGCATGCATCGCTCGGGAACCTCGGCGATCACCCGGCTGCTCAATCTCATGGGCTGCAGCCTGGGGCCGGAGCACGCGGTGGCCGAGCCAGCCCATGACAACACCGCCGGCTTCTGGGAGCGGCTGGACGTCCGCAGAACGAACGACCGGCTCCTGGCTGCCCTCGGCCGCAGCTGGCTGGATTGCCTCGAACCCGACTTCGAACAGCTGGTCCCCAGCGAGGTCAAAGAGTTTCAGTGGAGTGCGCGGAAGATCTTGGGCGAGCTTCGCAGCGCAGGCACCTGGGCCGTGAAGGATCCACGCTTCTGCCTGACGTTCCCTGTGTGGAAGCCGTTTCTAGAAAACCCCGTGTGCGTGTTCGTGCACCGAGATCCCCTGGCCTCCGCCCTCTCACTGCAGCAGCGCAACGGCCTGCGGCTGCCCGTGGGTCTGGCCCTCTGGGAGCACTACAACCTGTCGGCTTTGCGAGCTTCCACAGACTTGCCTCGGGCGATCATCTCCTACGAGCGATTCACCCGCGAACCCGAAGCCGCCACGAAAGAGCTGCTCGAACAACTCCAGCAGCTGGGAGTCAAGCAGCTCACTCTCCCCAGCCAGAAGGACTTGCTGACCTTCGTCAATCCGTCCCTCGACCATCACGGCTCGGGGGAGCTTCTCGCCGAGCAGCAGACTCCCGGGGATGCCATTCTCCAGCTGGCCGCCAGCCTTCGCGACCGCAGCGCCCTGCGCACGTCAGCGCCTGCTCTCTCAGAGCCTTCTGCAGCGTTGCTCACCAAGCTCTCTGGTCAATGGCCCGGGCAAACCTGGATCACCAGGCTGCTCCGTGAGCGAGACGCCCAAGTGGCTCAACTCGAACAGCAGCTCAAAGAAGCTCGCGGAGAATCGAGCTAGCAAGCTGCAGCTCACGAACGAACGGGCCTATCACCTTTAGAGCAAAGCTCCGCTCGCGATCGTCTGCAAGACTTCGCAGAGCCGACGGTCTTGCACCACCGAGCCATCCGCAAGGCCGCCGCTCAGCCGCTCACCATCGAAGCGCTGACTCTCGTAGTGTTCTAACAAGCGACCTTGTTGCAGCTCTTCGTAGAGCAACCTCCAGGTGCGGCCGATGCCCTGGGGCAACTCGACATTGCGCCCGTAAGCCGCTCCGCCCAGGCGAATCTTGTTCTCGAACTGCCCGAAGCTGCGCATGGGGAAATGAAAGATCTCGATGGGCTGAGTCTCTTCGACCCGCAATGGCCAGTCCCAAGACAGCCCGTGGTTTCCTTGATGGACGGTCACGTCGCCGTGCCCCCGATGGCAACTCTTCGGCGGCAACGGCGCGCCTAAGGGGTTCAGTGAACGGACATGGCGGTAGACCATGCGTTCGAAGAACGGGCGCTCATCGTCTTCTAGCGGAACGAAGTTGGAGCGCTCGGCTACCACAACGTTCGACTCCTCTGTGAGCTTGCCCAGGCTCTCCTTGAGGTCACCTTGTTCAGCCCACCAAAACTCGTCCGCGTCGTTGTTGATCACCCAATCGGCGCCCTGCTCCACCTGAGCCATGCGGGCCATGCGCGTCACCCAGCGCCCTTGGGCGTAGTCGTCGTCGCCTTCGTGGATCAGCGTGAGCAAGCCCCGCGCGGCAAATTCTTCCAAGACTTCGACCGTGCCGTCTCGAGAGCCGTTGTCCGTGGCAATGACGTGATCTACGCCGTGCTGCAAATGAAACTCTAGGTTCTGCCGCACAATGTCGACCTCGTCCCGGACGAGGAGGGTCATCACCAAGCGCGTCATACTGTCAGTCTCAAGGGGGCGGTCGCAGCGCCAAACATCATGCCTACGTGGGCGCCCTGCAACGACTCCCTTACGGCACAAACTCCCCAGGCGTCCTCAGCGCGGTGGGTCGGAAGGGCCGCTATCACTGCCTGTCACCCGACGGAAGAACGCGAGGACAGTCTCCCGCCAGCTTGCCGTCCCACGGGACCAGAGGTCGACATGCCCCAGGCCTGGCAACAACTCCACCACACACCCGGGGACAACCTCAGCGAGCTGCTGCAGCTCAAGGGGCGTCGCATGGTGGTCCTCACCGCCGCTGGCCAGCAACACGTGCTCTGCGCTCAGTCCCCCGGCGACTGCCCGCTGCAATGCCCCGCGCGGAGACAACTCCAAGCCGCTCAGATCACCACGCCACGCAGCCAAAGTCATCACTGCTCCCGCGAAGGGCACAGCCCAGCCTCCTAGGGACAGCTCAATGCGCTGGTCGAACGCCGTCTCGATCTCCACGTAGAGACTCTCTAGCAGCAAGCCGCTAAAGGTGTTCGCTGCCAGCACGCCATCGCGGGGGTCAACCGCATAGACCAAGGCCGCCGCACCTTGAGATGTCCCCCAGCCAATCAACGGGACATCGCCCCAGCGCTCACGGGCCTCCTTGACCGCAGCTTCCACATCGAAGCGTTCGAACCAGCCGAAGCCCGTACGTTCTCCGTCGCTGCCGCCGTGTCCCCGATGGTCAAGGGACAGACCGGCCAAGCCAGCCTTTGCCACTGCCGCCAGGCGGCCAGGAGAACGACAGCCGTCCTTGCCATGAAACAACAAAACGGCCCCTAACACGGGCCCGACGGGCTCCACCGCCCAGGCAGCCAGAGACAGACCATCTCTCGTCTGCAAAGTGACGGCGGTGAACTCTACATCTAAGTCGCCTGGGGTACTCCCCGGCAGGCGGCGATCAGGGACGCTCAATTGCCCGGCCAGCACGAACACGAGACAGAGACCGCCGACCACCGCGCTGAGCAGACACCAGCGCAGCCAGGACCAGGTTCGCCCCGGCCGCTGCCCGCTAGCGCTCACCCCGGTGATCGCAGGCGGTAGCTCACGAAAGTCAGCCCCGGTGTCTCCCCCGCCCGCTCTTCGGTGACGGCGTAGTACCGCTCGATCCAAGCTCTGTCAAAGGGGAACAACACGTCCGCCGGTGCGAGGTCGACAGACGGTACCCAGGTCACTTCGAGGCGTTCGGGAGGCGCCACACTGATCGACTCAGCAGCCTGCCCGCCATCGAGAGAAGCCAGCACTGTGCGGTAGACGACGGCTCCCCCAGCAAACCAAGTGAAGTCAGCTGAGCGGGACGCGAAGGCCGTGGCATCGGGCAAGTTGCCGAACCAATGCACACCGTCGCGCAAAGACCCTTCAGGGCCAGCATCACCTGCCTGGCTAGCCGAAACCACGATATTGACACGTCGGGGCAAGCCCCGCCCGATGGATTCGAAGCAGCGCCGTCCCATGACCAAAGCTTGATCAAGAGTACTGCGCTTGAAGTGCTTCAGGTCCTCGGAGTAATGCCAAGGCAGATCGCCATTGCGGCCGATAAGCCGCTCAGACGTCATAGCCACGATGATGCCGGTGCTCACACGGCCACCGCGAAACGAATGGCAGGCTTGTGCTCGTATCCCTCAAGACGAAAGTCGTCGAAGGTCAGTTCGTCGAAGGGCACGTCAGCGATGTGCAGCTTCGGCAGGGGCAAGGTGTCCCGGGTGAGCTGCTCTTTGAGGCCCGCGATGTGGCAGTACTCGCTCATGGAGCCGTCGGCCTTCGCGCAGTAAATGTGCGCATCAACAATCGTGTGGGAGAACAGGCCCAAGCCTAGCCCCACCTCTTGAGCCAGCATCTGGGTCAAAGTGGCATAGGCCGCCATGTTGAAAGGAATGCCCAAGGCCACGTCGCCCGAACGCTGAGTCAGATGGCAGTTCAATTTGCCACCCAGCACCTGGAAGGCGTAGGTGTAGTGGCAAGGGGGCAGCTTGCTCGACCAAGCGTTGCCGGGCTCCCAAGCCGTGACCACCATGCGCCGGCTGCTGGGGTCGTTGCGGAGGCAGTTGAGCACGTTGGCGATTTGATCGATCTCAGTCACCTGCCACTGACCCTGCTCGTCTCTGGTGGCGCTGGGGAAATGCCGCCAGTAGTGGCCGTAGGCCGTGTCGAGGTTGCCCTCCTCGTCGGCCCAAGCGTCCCAGATCTTGGTGTGTTGGCGCAGGTTGCGAATGTGGTCGTCGCCAGACAGGTACCAGAGCAGCTCCCGCAGCACCGACGACCAAACCATCTTCTTGGTCGTCAGCAGAGGGAAACCCTGGGCCAAGTCGACCTGGTAGTGCGCGCCAAAGCACGACAGGGTATCGACGCCAGTGCGACTGGACTTGCGCTCACCGTGCTTCAGCACGTGGCGTACGAGATCGAGGTATGCCTTCACCGCGGCGATTCTACAGCTGGCCGGGCCTGGGTCCACGCCTGGGTCGAGCTCTCTCTTGGAGCAGCCCCCGGGACCCTCGCCAGCAGGCTCCTGGCTGCTATCGTATGGCCTTGCTGCCCCCTGAGCTCTGCCCCCTCCCGCCCGCCGCCCCAGACCATGCCGAACGCCGCCGTGACCCCACGCCAGCTGCCCCTCGCAGCGCTCCTGATCACTTGCTCGCTGGCTTGCGGGCCCAGTGCCGCCCAGGCCCCAGCCGGCGCAGAATCGGGACAGGACACGGTCAGCGCCCCGACGCCCGGCCCCGCGGCCTCCGTCCAGGCAACGCCAGCCCCAGCGCAGGGCGCAGCTGACGGCAGCCAGCCAGCCAGCCCAACACCCACCGAAACCGTGGCGACAGAAGGGCTGCTCAATGGCAGCTTCGAGTGGATTTGCGATGGCACCACCAACCCACCGAAGTACGGCGCCTACTGGAAGGGCGCGTTCGTCTACGAGCCCGGAAACCCCAGCGACCTGATCATCGATGGGCAGGCCACCTCGGGACCGGACCTGGGTGCAGGCGCTGCCGCAGAGGGCCGCCGCTTCTTACGGATCACGGCGAGCGGCGCCCCGGTGAAGCAGAAGATCACCACAGACCCACGGTGGTCCGAGCGAACCCACATCACCCTGAGCGTGCGCAGCCTCGGTGGTGCCCGGCTCAAAGTCATCCTCGAAGACGGGCCGGGGATGCGCGTGAGCATGACCCTGTCGCCGAGCCCAGGCGCTGGTTGGCAAACTCATGAGCTACCCCTGGGTGAGTTGTTCTTCGCCGAACACGGACGGCGGCCCACCCCGCGACTGAACCTCTGGCTGACCTTCCTCCCCGGCGAAGGTGGCATACAGACAGGCGGCGACACCACCGCCGCCATCGACGTGGACCAAGTGAGCGCCACCATCACCATGCCCCTGGTGAGCACCGCAACGCTCACCAATGAGATCATCGAGCATGCGCGGATGGTGCTGCACCGCTGGTTCGATGCTGAAGATGCCGGAGGCCTGGGCCTCGTGGACCCAGAGACTGGCTACAACCTCTACCGAGCTTTCGACGTGGAGACCGGCGAGAGTCGCGTCCCCTCGCAGCAGGTGGGCTACCACTCGATTCACACACTCCTGCTCACCTGGCTGGAGATCGCCCACGAGCAAGAGTGGCCCGACGAGATCGCCACCTGGACACCGGCTCTCGAGACCTTTGTAGGCACCATGGTCGAGCGGCACTTTGACCCACAGACCGGGCTGCCCCAGCAAGTGGACTTGGCCACCGGGCAACCGGCGAGTGACTCCCAAATCACCGTGGGCGCTTACGTCGAGTTGCTGACTCGTGCCGTGCCACTGCTCGCAGACCAAGAACTCGCCACGGCAGCCACAGCACGGGTGCGCGGCACCGCAGACACCTTGCTCCGCTTGGCTTCCGAACACGACTTGCCCGACACGGTGCTCAACGACGCCAAGCTCAATCGCAAGACCGGCGTCTTCGAGGGGACTTATCCCAACTGGTATGGGCACATGCCCAACCGGCTCACCCCCCGGGGTGAGCTCGACGTGCCCCGGCAGTTCAACACCGCCTGGGCCATCGTCACGCAACGCACCTTCTGGTACCACCTGTTCAAGTCCCCCGCCGCGGTCATGTGGGCCCACAGCCTGCATCCTCGCGTGCAAGATCTTCATGGTGTCACCCGGGCCATGGAGAAGTACCACCGCGACTGGGACGCCAGCCGCTACGACCTGGAGAACGACACAGACGATCACTACGGCTACCTCATGGAGGATCTGCTCGACGTGTATCGCCATGGCGGAACCACCGTCCCCCGGTCGCTGGAGTTGATCACGACGGCGACGAGTCATCGTGTGCATCCCACCGCAGCCGATCCCGGGGAAACCCTTTGGATTCAGGCGATTCGCTTGGGCACCGCTTGCGCCGGCGACTCGCCCAGAGCCATCAAGGGGCTACACGACCTTTACAGCTTGCCCCGAGATTCTGGCGCCCCAGGGGCCCAGCTGCCGCTCTACCGCGACGTGATCCAAGAGCTCGCCGGCAACGACTACAAGAGCCGTCAGCTCACCAACAGCCAGTTCACCGAGAGCTTCTTTCGCCACTGGGAAATGGTCTGCATCTGCTTCAAAGGCAAGTACCAAGGGGACTGCAACGAACGCCCCCTTGATCAATGGGACGGCGACGTGGGCGACATCTTCGGTGGCCCGCCCATGCAGGGGATCGAAGCGCAGGTGTGGGCCTACAGCGTAGCCACTCCCGCAGAACGGGCGGTCATTCGCTCGCGCCTCGGCACCTTGCGCTACGTCACCGACAGCACCTTGGCCCGGCCTTACGGCTACCTCTTCGGTATGCCCAAAGAGATCGCCACGCAGTATCAGCTGCCGCCGAAGTACATCACGGGACTCAGTCGCCGTAGCACCATCGGCCTGGGCTACCTGCTCAGCTGGCTGCACCTCCTGCCGCACCTACTCGAAGAGAAGTAGGCCGTGGTCAGCAGACTTTGCCAGACGTCAATCGGGCAGAGAGTCCACCGACAGCACGCGGCAGCTGGTCACCTGACTGCGCCCAAAGGCTAACGAGACTCCCCACAGTTCGGGGGACAACTTGCACTCTATGGGCAGCGTCTCGTCTGCGCCCTCAGGCCGGGAGAAAACCCCGCGGCACTCCCCCCTAGCAGGCACCAGCAGCTCGCCCACCACCACGCCATCAAGAGACACATCGACCCGCAACGGGTAGAGCTGGGCCACCTTGGGCTCGGGAGCCAGAGTCACTTCGAGCGCAGCACCAGAGGCGAGCACTGCGGAGAGCGCCGAGCCCATGCTGCCGTCTTGGTTGAGCCCCCCGTAGATCTGATAGATCCCTTGACCGGTCGACAGATCGATTCGGGACTGCAACAAGTCGCGAGCGACATTCGAAGCTTCGTTTGCTTTCTCCAGCACATCTGCTGGCGTCGGCTCCACCGCCCGGTAGCTCAACAGCTCTTCAGGCAAGGGCGGCTGTGTTTGGCCAGCTCCCCCATCAACCCAGCCCCGACGCAACAAGTCGTCGGCAATCCAGCGGGCCATGAACGACTGCCCTTCGGGGCTCGGATGGGAGTCATCTGGCAATCGATACGCCCGAGGAATCCTCGAGAACAAGGGCACGGAGGGACCGTCGATGTGAGCTGCAAGCAGCCGGGCCCGCAGGGTCCAGCCGTAAGCATCTTCTTCGTGGAAGGCCAGTAGCAAGCGAGCGTCAACCTGCTGGAGAACCCGTTGTAGCAGGGCAATGGACTCGGCCGCAGCGTCGTAGCGTCGCTGACTTTCAGCGCTCAAGTCCGCCGTCAACGCCTTTGCCCCTGCGGCATCGGGACCCAGCTCGAGCGCCACGCCCTTCGCCCGAGCAGCCTCCAACGCGCGCGTGATAAATCCGATCAAAGGCTCATCGTGAACGGACAGGTACGGGTCGGGCTGAGCCACGTCGGGCATCAATGCCCGGTGTCCCCCTTCGGTCACACCAAAGGTGTCGGTCAGGTCGTTATTCACCGGCATGAAGACAACGATATCCGGTTTCAGATACTGCAAGTGGTCGATCAAGAAGTGCAGGAGTTGGCG
>JBLIMM010000021.1:0-23610 GCA_047638635.1 Pseudohongiellaceae bacterium
ATGCACCTTGGAGCGACTCCCCCCGGGATGACCGCTCTGAGACAGATTCAGGCTGAAATCCAGAGATTGATCAATCGCGTCCTGAATCCGATCCCAATGGGGAATGTCGGCAAGCAGCTGGTCAACGGTACGCATGGGCAGCCTTAGCAAGAAGCGGGGACGAGGGGCGCCGGAGTGTAGCGATCATCCGCCGATCCGTCCGACCCAGACCTCACCCCAACTCAACGAGGCAGCCAGAACCTCAGCCGATCCACAACACTGCAGCCCCACCAAGGCAAAGCCCCCAACCAAGCCCCAACAATCGGTGCCTCAGTGGTGTCGAGGCAACACGTCAGGGTCCGCCGGAGCGAAGACGTCGCGCAAGCCACGTTGAGCATCAGCCGTCGGGGTCCGCCACGCCGAGCATCAGCCGTGGCCCCGACAACGCAGCCACGGCACCACTGCCGCAACAGAGCCAGCCACGCCCCTAAACAACAATCGTTGCGTCAGTTGCGTTGTGGCAAGGCGTCGGGGTCCGGCGGAGCGGAGGCGTGGCAGAGCCACGCTGAGCATCAGCCGTGGCCCCGACAACGCAGCCACAGCACAACTGCCGCAACAGACCCCAGCCACGCCCTAGAACAAAGTGTAGATGAAGGGGGAAAGCACCGGCGACGCGGCAGCGGCCACGAGCAGCAAGCCCACAGTCATCAGCACGAAGATCACTGGCAGCATGTACCAGTGGCCTCTGTCCCAGGCGGAGAGGATCAAGCCGCTTACGGTGCTGAACTTGCCCCGGGCATACCAGACAACCATCACCAGGATGATGCTGACGAACCAGGTGAAGCCCTGGGACAACAGCGGCACCCGAGGACCAGCGACGGCATCGCCAAAGCCGAAGGTGATCACCTGATCGACCGGAACATCTGCTTCAAGCCAGTTGAAGCCACTCATCACCAAGTAGACGAAGCCCAGCAGCCCAGCCACCTTGGCGAAGGAGCCGATGAGGCTCTCAGTCTTGCGATAGGTCGACCAGTAGAGCGCCCCCATAACGACCCAGAGGCACAGGAACACGATGTCGAAGGTAGCCAAGCCGCTGCCGCTCTCTGCCAAACCGAGACTCAGAATCGAGTGGCTCAACTCACCATCTCCGCAACGCGATCGCCCTCATGCCGCAGCATGAAGGGAGTGCTGTCGATGATCTTCTTCGCTTCTTTGACGACGATGTAGTTGCCCAAGTAGAGCACGTCCATTTCACTGCGACTGAAGGTGTTGAAGGCCTGGGCGGGCGTCTCAACAATGGGCTCGCCCTTCAGGTTGAACGAAGTATTCAAGATGACCGGGATGCCGGTCTTCTCTTTGAATTTCTCAATGATGCGGTGGTACGCGGGGTTGGTCTCCTTGATCACCGTCTGCAGGCGGCCTGAGCCATCTACGTGAGTGATCGCGGGGATCTTCTCGCGCTTGTCTTCTTTCACCGGCACCACATAGAGCATGAACCGTGCGGGCCAAGCTTCGTCACCATCGGCCAGCTCGAACCACTCAGCGGCGTCTTCGGAGAGCACGCTGGGTGCGAAAGGCCGGAAGGCCTCGCGGAACTTGATCTTCGCGTTGACGATTTCTTTCATCTCGGCGTTGCTGGCGTCAGCAATGATCGACCGGGCGCCCAATGCTCGGGGCCCCCACTCGAAGCGCCCACGGAACCAGCCACCCACCTTGCCAGCGATGAGGTCATCGCTGACCCGATCGAAGAAGGTCTCGTCGTCTTTGATGTGCTCGAACGCGATGTTGTTGTCGTTGAGGAACTGCTCAACTTGGGCTGGCGAGTACTCGCTGCCCAGGTAAGCATGATCGAGAGCACCCACCCGCGGCTTGTCGAGCAGGTGGTGGTAGGCCCAGAGCGCCGCACCCACACTAGCGCCGTCGTCACCTGGCGCCGAGTGAACGTACAGCTGCTTGGCCTTGGTTTCCTTGGTCAGCTTGCCGTTGGACACTGAGTTCAGCGCCACACCGCCAGCCATGCACACATTGGTGCAGCCGGTGATCTCGACCAGGTGGTCGACCATCTTCTTGACGATCTCTTCGGTCACCGCCTGAATCGAGCGGGCCACGTCGCAGTAGAAGGGGTCGAGACTCTTGTCTTCGAGAGCCGGGTCGCGAGCAGGTTGGCCCATGACCTCTTCGAGAGCAGGAGTAAAGCTCTTCACCGCCGAGTGGTGGTAGGCGAAGTACTTCATGTCCTGCCAGAGGGAACCATCGTCGCCGATCTTGATCGTCTTCATGATGCGATCGACGTACTTGGGCTCACCGTAAGGCGCCATCCCCATGAGCTTGTACTCACCCTCGTTCACCTCAAAACCGCAGTACGCGGTGAAGGACGAGTAGAGCAAGCCTACCGAGTGAGGGAAGCGCATCTCTTTGATGACGTTGAGACGCGTGCCCTTGCCATGGCCCATGGTGGCGGTGGTCCATTCGCCAGCGCCATCGAGGGTCAGCACAGCCGCTTCGTCAAAGGGCGAGGTGTAGAAGGACGCCGCAGCGTGGCTCATGTGGTGATCAGCGAAGAGCATCTTCGACTTCGGGATGCCCAGCTTGTCGAGCATCATGCTCTTCACCCAGAGCTTCTTCTGCATCCAGGCCAGCATCGACTCGCGGAAGACCCGCAGCGACTTGGGGAAGGTCTGGAAAGCCGTGATCAGCAGCCGCTCAAACTTGATGAACGGCTTCTCATAGAAGACCACGTACTCCACGTCTTCGATGGTGATGCCTTCGAAGTCGAGGCAGAACTGAATGGCCCGCTCCGGGAAGCTCGAGTCGTGCTTGCGCCGGGTGAAACGTTCTTCTTCGCCAGCAGCAATGACCACGCCATCTTTGATGAGCGCAGCAGAGCCGTCGTGGTAATAGAAGGAGAGTCCGAGGATATACATGGGCTCAGTCCTGACGACGGGCGTCTTCGAGGGTCTCGTTAATCGACTGCCAGGGCACGAACGTGCTGGTGGGCTGGGACTTCGTCATCAGCGAGTCGGCAAACGTGCTGTAGATGATGGCCACCGGGGCGACGGCCACTATGTAAACGACCGTCAGCAAGAAACGTCCGACGACGTTTCCGAAGCGCTCAAGGAAATCCAAGATCGGCTGGAACATCGTGATAGCAGAGAGGAGGAGAGGGACGGTCAAGGCCCGGATCATCGCCGCAGAGAGGCGAGGAGGCGGGATGAAGGGCCGAAGTTTAGCCGTCCACCCGGATGCGAGCAAGGCGACCTAGCCCCTTCATCGGGCGATCTCCGCTTCTCAGTGAAGAGCCAGCTTCAGAATGCTGATGAATGCGTCGCTTATGAGTGGCTGCTGCCCGTGGCCAAGGCCTCCCTCAAGGCCCGGCGAACGTAGACGGCGACCATCTCTCGGCGCCAAGCCTTGTCCCCATCGATATTGGTCAAGGGGTGACATTGCTTCATGGCCAGCTGCCCCAAAACATCCCAAAGCTGCTCTTCGGGAGCCTGACCCTCGGCGGCTTCGGACACCTTCTTCAGCACAAGGGGCGTAGCGGCCATGGCCGACACGACGATCACCAAGTTGCTCACCTGGCCATCTGCCAGGCTGAAGCCCACGGCCACGGACAGCCGCGGGAAATCGATGGACTCCCGGGGACGCAGCTTTGCGTAGGCACTGTGCCAGCCAGCAGCCGGCGCAGGAACACGGACCTCCAGCAGCATCTCGTCTGGCTCAAGCTGCTTATTGAAGACGCCGTCCTTCACGTAGAACTCGGTCATGGGGACGGTACGCTGGCCCCGCTCCCGGCTGGCGATGAGCAGCTCAGCGCCGGCCACCATGAGCACGGGCGCCGTGTCGTTGCTAGCCGCAGCCACGCAGCGCTTGCCACCCTTCACCACGTGGCACTCGGTGCCGTCCTTCTTGATGCAGAAGCCCAGGGCCTCACGCCAGAAGTAGCTCTGGTTAATATACACACAGCGGGTATTCAAGCAGACGTTGCCACCCAATGTACCCATGCGTCGGTGATGAGGGCCGGCCACCAGCCCAGCCGCTGTGACCAGGGCTGGCTGACGGGCTGCCACCACCTCGTTTGCGGCCAGATCTTCAAGAGAAACCAGCGCGCCGAGGGTCAGAGCACCGTGATCACTGGCCTCAATACCAGCCAGGCCGGGCACTCGCCCCAGAGACACCAGGGTCTCCGCGGACTCAATGCCGTGCTTCAAGTTCGGCAGCAGGTCCGTCCCCCCGGCGAGCAGTCGAGCTTGCCCAGGGTTCTCGGCGAGAATCTCGAGCACACCATCGATGGTGGTCGGGGACAGGTGGTCAAAGGTCGGTAGGCGCAACATCTTAGGGGGTGCCTCCGTCGGCATCAGCTGCAGCCTTGGCCCGCAAAGCCGCCAGGACTTTGCCCGGACTGAAGGGCAGTTCGGTCATCCAGATTCCCGCTGCGTCGTAGAGGGCGTTGGCCACCGCCGGGATCGAGCCGTGCAGTGGGCCCTCCCCTGCTTCTTTGGCGCCATAAGGCCCCTCTGGGTCGATGGACTCCACGATCAGCGCTTCAAACTCGGGGGTGTCGAGGGTCGTGGGCATGGTGTATTCGAGCAAGGACGGTCGCCGGTGCAGCCCCGACTCAGGCAAGCCCTCGTCTTCGTAGACCTCGTGGGCCTCGAGGACCACCTCGGCCACGCCCATGTAGGTGCTGCCCTCGATCTGCCCTTCGACCTGCACGGGACTGATCGCCCGGCCGCAGTCATGGGCGATCCACACGCGTTCCACGGAGATCTCGCCGGTTTCCGGGTCGATCTCAACCTCGGCAACGTGAGCGGTGAACGAGTAGGCGGGCGATGCGCCGATGGAGCCGCCCCGGTAATCGCCACCCCGCTCCGGGGTGTTGTAGCTCCCCGCAGCAGCCAAGGTCTCGAACTTGGCCTCAGCCAGCTGAAAAGCATCCCGGCTGCTCAGCCGTTCCTCGGGGTTCTCCCGATCGAAGGCCTCACCGTCAGCCAGCAGCACTTGCTCAGGGGGACAATTCAGCTGCTCCCCCACCGCCTGCTGTAACTGGCGCCGTAGCTTCGAGGCCGCATCGACGGCTGCGTTCCCCGCCATCATGGTGATGCGGCTGCTGTATGCGCCCAGGTCTACCGGGCAAGTATCCGTGTCGGACGTGGTCACCCGTACCTGGTCGAGACGCAGCCCCAGCTCTTCAGCCACGATGGTCGCCACCAAAGACGTGCAGCCCTGGCCGATGTCAGAAGTGCCCGTGAACACCGTAGCCAGCCCCGAACGGTCGAGCTTCACCAAGATGCCCGCCTGAGGCATGTCGTTGGGATAGACGCAGTAGTTGGTCCCGGAGATGTACATGGAGCCAGCAATGCCGATGCCGCGGTAGGGCGCCATCTTGCCGTGCTTGTCCTTCCAGCCGCTGGCCTTCTCCACGTCGTCGAGGCACTGCACAAAGCCGTTCGAGGTGATCTTCTGGCCGTTCACCGTGGTGACGTTCTCGCCCTGCAAGTTGCGCCGCCGAAACTCGATGGGGTCGATGCCCAGTTTGGCCGCCATGCGGTCGAGCTGAACCTCTAGAGCAAAGCGCGGCTGCACCGACCCGTGCCCTCGTTTTGGCCCGCAGGGCGGCTTATTGGTGAACACCCGGGTGCTGTCGAAGCGATAGGCGGGAAAGTGGCAAGGCCCGCAAAGCAGCTGCCCGGAGTAATAGGTGGTGACCAAACCGAACGAGCTGTACGAGCCCCCGTCGATGAGAATCTTGCTGGCCACCGCCGTGATCTTGCCGTCCGCATCGCACCCGGTGGAGAAAGACAGCTCCATGGGATGGCGGCCCCGGTGGGTGTAAAACGTCTCCTCGCGAGTGAGCAGAATCTTCACCGGGCGGCCGATCTTCATAGCCAGCTTGGCTGCACAAATCTCGTGGGAGAAGGGGTCGCTCTTGCCCCCGAACGCTCCGCCCAGCTGGGGCTGAATCACCCGAATCATGTGGGCTGGCAGCTCAAGCACAGCAGCCAAGGTGCGATGGACGTAGTGGGGAATCTGAGTGGACGTCCACAGAGTCAGCACCCCGTCGCCGGACCAGCGCGCCACGGAGCAATGGGGCTCGATGGGCGCGTGAGCCGTCCCATGAAAGCGGTAGGTGTCCTCGATGACCACATGGGACGCGGCGAGATCATTGTCGACCTCGCCGAACTCCAGCATCACGTGCTTGGACACGTTGCCGTGGCGGCTGTCCTCGTGAATGGCCGGATCATGCCGGGTCAGCGACTTCTGCGGATCGAGGTAGGTGTGCAGCACCTCGTACTCCACGTCGATCAGACGCAGGGCCGCATTCGCCGTGTCTTCGTCGATGGCGGCCACTGCGGCCACTTCGTCCCCCACGAAGCGCACCTTGTCGATGGCCAGGGTCGTTTCGTCTTGGGTCCAGGGGATCACGCCGTAACGGACGGGGAGCTCGCTGCCCACCAACACCCCGTGGACGCCCTCAAGGGCTTCGGCGCGACGAGTGTCGATGGAGAGCACCTTGGCGTGGGCGTGGGGGCTCCGCAGGATCTTGCCGTGGAGCATCCCCGGAAGCTGAATATCGTCGGTGTACTGCGCCTGTCCCGTGGCCACAGCCATAGAATCGATCTTGCGCGCACGCTTACCGACCCGAGAGAAGCTCCCGTGTGGCGGCTCAGACCCGTGTGTGCGATTGATGGATTTGCGTTCCATCAGCTGTTCACCCCGCCAGAGGCTGCGGCTTCGTTCTTCGCCACGCGCTCCTGCTCAAGGCCGCAAGCCCGCTCGACTGCATCGTAGATCTTGGTGTATCCCGTGCAGCGGCAGAGATTGCTCGACAAGGCCGCCTTGATCTCGCAACGGGTCGCAGCGGGGTTCTCGGTGACCAGTTGCCGGGCCGCCATCATCATGCCCGGCTGGCAGAAGCCACATTGCAGCGCCCCTGCGTAATCGAAGCTGTCCTGGACGAAATCCGGGCCACTGGCCCCTGCGAGCCCTTCGATGGTGGTCACCTTGCGACCGTCGACGTCGGCGGCCAAGGTCAGGCAGGAGAGCACCGAGCGATCGTCGATATGCACCGTACAAGCGCCACAGTCGCCTTTGTCGCAACCTTGTTTCGTGCCTGTAAGTCCCGCGCGATAGCGGAGCACTTCTAGGAGCGTCCAGTGGTCGGGTGCAGCCACCTCGACCCCATCGCCATTGAGGCGGAACGAGAGGATTCTCACGGAAGACTCAAGCCGGGGTGTGGGAAACCTGAACGAGTCAGGGCGTGATGAGATTCAGTGAAAGCGCCTGGGTCATCAGCGGGATCGAGCGCTCGAAGCGGTAGCTCACCCCACGATGACCGTCGTCAAACTCTTCGTGGTGCACGTCGACGCCCCGCTCGCGCAACACGTCGACCAGCTGCCGGGCACCGTACTGCAAGTGGTACTCGTCCCGCAGGCCCGCGTCGATGAAGACCAAGAGGTAATCAGCCAGGACAGCGCCCTTGGTGGAGGCCATTTCTACGGGATCGTGCTGCAGCCAGCGCTCCCAGACCTGCTCGCGCATGCGTCCGGTCCGCAGCTCGAAGGGCAGCTCAAGACCCAGGGGCAACTCTTCGTTGGGCGAGTAGGCAGCCGCCATGGCCAGCACATTCATGGCCAAGATCAGCGGCGTGGTCTTCTTGGGGGCCTTCTCGAAGGCGTCCAGAAAGTCCATCACGCTGCCGTGCCGCTCAAGCATGCTGAGCAAGTTGGGAAAGTCGGGCTTGTAGGAGAACTCGAAGTACGCGTCCCCCGAGTGAGAGGCGATGGCCGAGAACATCTCCGGTCGCTGAAGGGCCACGTGCAGGGCGCCGAAGCCCCCGGACGACTTGCCCATCAGGCCCCGCCGCTCGCGACAGCCGCCCACACCGAACTCCCGCTCCACGTAGCCGAAAATTTCTTCGACCAGATAATCTTCGTAGCGGCCCGTGGCGCTGCTGTTCATGTACTGGCTGCCACCAAAGCGCGTGAACGCGTCAGGGAAGACGAACGCGCAGGGTTCGGCGTCGCCCCGTTCGAGCAGCCGCTCGTAGCGTTCCGGGAACGAACGGTCCCAGGGAGTGCCCCGCAGAGCCCCCGAACCCACGCCAGTGAAGCCCGCCAGCACCGCCACCAGGGGCAGATCGGAGGGGTTCCCCGGGGGCATATATACCGGGACTTCGCGAACCGAGGGATCACCCAACGGGTTGCCCCGCAGCGCGTCGCTCTCCAAGACGTGGTGGTGTAGCTTGCCTGCCAGCATGATCGTCGGAGGGTATCAGGAGGGAGTGTTCGGCGTCACGCGCCGGGCGTGTACTATCCCAGGCTCAGGCCGCACGGAATAGAAGAGAGACATAGTCATGGTCGTCGGACAGGTCAAGTGGTTCAGCAAAGGTAAGGGTTACGGCTTTCTAGAGGTCGCAGGCGACGGCGAAGACGTCTTCGTCCACTACAGCGACATCGAGGGAGACGGCAGCTTTCAGACTCTCACAGAGGGGGCTGAGGTCTCTTTTGCTTTGGAGCTTGACGGTAAGAGCCAGCGGGCCCGCCAGGTGAGTCTCGATCTGGACCGCCATCTGGCGTCAGATGCGGCATCAACAGCGGCTGCGGACGATGTTGAGAGCGAGGTCCCTGACGAGCTGGACGACGAGGTTGAGGCCGAGGACGGCGAGGAAGCCGAAGAGGCCTCAGACGAGGCTTCCTTCGACGACGAGCTAGAGGTCGACGCCCAGCACGACGCCGAGGTCGAGGCTGACAACGAGGACGACACCGAGGCTGACGACGACGTCGAAGGTCAAGATTTCGAGGTCGAAGAAGTCGAAGAGATCGAGGCTGACGACGACGACGAGGTCGAAGAGATCGAGGCAGACGACGATTTCGAGGCCGACGAGAGCGAAGCCGACGAGAGCGAAGCTGACGACGACGACGAGGTCGAAGAGATCGAGGCAGACGACGATTTCGAGGCCGACGAGAGCGACGCTGACGACGACGACGAGATCGAAGAGATCGAGGCTGACGACGATTTCGAGGACGACGAGCCGCTCAAAAAGACATCCCCCTCAACAGAAGGCGACGACGATGAGCTTTGAATCCCTGGAGCCCACCGTGGCTCACGAGCGCATGGGCGCCGACGCCGCATCCGTGTTTCTGGACGTGCGCACCGTCGAAGAATTCGATCGGGGCCATCCCACCGGGGCGATCAACATCCCCTGGGCCGAGCGGGACGCCACGGGGGGAATGACCCCCAACCCGGCGTTCAACTCCACCATCGAGAAGCACTACGGCAAGACCTCGAAGCTGTTCTTGTCATGCCAGGGCGGCGTGCGCTCGGTGCACGCCTGCAACCAGCTTGAGGCCGCAGGGTTTGCCGGCATGACCAACGTAGACGGCGGCTTTGGTGGTCGACGAGGCCCCGCAGGCGACATTGTCTGCACCGGCTGGCAAGCCAATGACCTACCCGTCGAAGCGACGCCATCCACCTACGAAGAGCTGAAGAGCTAGTAGGCCGTGCGCAAAGTGGCAAGCGCCGAGCACGCCTCTTTGGCGCTCTGAAACGCGCTCGCCATCACAGCCCGGTACGCGCAGCAGGCTATCGCAGCCCTTCGAGGGCTTGGCTAAGCTCGGCCGAGTCTTGTACTGGCGCCGAACAGCTTCCGTGGCGGCAGGGGTAGGCGGTGGCGCGCCCGTCGGTCGCCAGCTTGCCTGCCAGCAGCGGATAGCGTTCGGCGGTGGCGTCGTCGAGCCCCGCTGCAGGCACGGTGAACACAGCGAGCCCGGGATCTCCCGCAGCCCTGGCAGCGAGCAGCAACTCGTCCTGCCCTGAGCCGCCGCTGATCACCACGGTACGACCACCGGCGTGGGCGCCCATGAGCGAGATCAGCATGCGCCCAAAGGCCGGGGGCGAGGCGCGAATCAAGGGCTCCGCCATGGCGAAGAGTTGGTCCGCATCGGCGCTGTAGTCGCTGTTTCCTGTCAGCCCGCCGAGACGTACTAGCACGTCAGCCATGACCGCATTCGACGACGGTAAGGCCCCGTCAAACAGGTCTCGGGGACGCGCCACCAGCTGCTCGTGGTCATCGCTGGTAAAGAAGAAGCCAGCCCGCTCCCGGTCTGCGAAGCGAGCGCGCACATCGTCGGTGAGTTCTATGGCAGCATCGAGCCAAGACGTGTCGCCATCCACCTCGAAGAGTTCTAGCAAGCCCTCGGCCAGATACGCGAAGTCGGCCAGAGTGGCGTTGATGTGGGCCTTCCCTTGGCGCCAGGTGGCCAGCAATCGACCTTCAGGGCGCATGGTCGTCAGGCAGAAACGAGCGGCGGCGCGAGCGGCATCGACAAACCGCGGCTCGTCGAGCAAGCGACCCGCTTTGGCCAAAGCCGAAATCATCAAGCCGTTCCAGGAGACCAGCACCTTGTCGTCCGTATCCGGATGCACGCGCTGCTCACGGTGATCGAAGAGCTTCTGACGCAGGGGCTCAATGGCCTCCAGCAACGCGGGCAACTCCAAGCCCAACTCCTTAGCCAACTGTTCGTCCGGGCGCAAACGGAGCAGCACCCAGTGCAAGCCCTCGAAGTTTTCGTGCTCGCTCAAACCCCAGTAAACATCAACCAAGCGCTTGTGCTCACGGCCCACCACGTCGAGGACTTCATCCCGCTGCCAGGCGAAGAAACGGCCCTCTTCACCTTCGCTGTCGGCGTCCTGGGTCGACCACAGACCGCCCTGAGGGTCGACCATCTCGCGCAGCACCCACTCGCAGCAGCGCCGAGCCACCAATGCAAAGTCGGCGCGCCCGGTGATGAGATGCGCTTCGAGGTACGCCCGCACCAACAGGGCGTTGTCGTAGAGCATCTTCTCAAAGTGAGGAATGGCCCATTCATTGTCTACCGAGTAGCGCGAGAAGCCGCCGCCCAGCTGATCGAAAACCCCGCCCCGAGCCATGCAATCCAGGGTGTGTTCCGCCATGGACAACGCCGCTTCGTCGCCGACGGCCACGCTCTGGCGCAGCAACAGCCGAATGTCGTCTGAATGGGGAAACTTGGGCGCACTACCAAAGCCGCCGTGGGTCCGGTCGTAGCTTCGGGACAGATGGTCTGCCGCCAGATCCACGAGATCGAGATGGGGACGTTCGGCACCGGGATCAATGGCCGGCAGGTGCTCCGAAGAAAGCACAAGTTGCTGCATGCGCTCCACGACCTTGGCGGCCTGCGCATTAAGTTGCTCCCGCTGATTCTTCCACGCGTGAGACAGGCGATTCAGCACTTCGCTGAACCCGGGCAAACCGTGACGGCCTTGAGGAGGGAAGTATGTCCCCGCGTAGAACGGCTCGAGCTGCGGCGTGAGAAACACCGACATGGGCCAGCCACCGTGGCCGCTCAGCGCCTGGGTCGCCTGCATGTAAATGTCGTCGAGGTCGGGCCGCTCTTCTCGGTCGACCTTGATCGACACGTACGAGGCGTTTAGCACCGCTGCCAACTCTGGCTGCTCGAACGACTCCCGCTCCATCACGTGACACCAGTGGCACGCCGAGTAACCGATGGACAAGAAGATCGGCTTATCTTCTGCCCGAGCGAGGGCCAGCGCCTCTTCACCCCAGGGATGCCAGTTCACCGGATTGTGTTGGTGCTGCAGCAGGTACGGGCTGGTCTCGCCAGCGAGGCGATTGGTGGGCATGTTGGCGTGGGCGTCAGCAGTCATGGCAGATCTCGGGAGCGGTGGCGCACAGGCTCCCCTTCCCGGCTGCAGCAGTCCAACGTTCCCTGCGATTTCGCTCAGTGGACTGAGCGATGATTTCGTCTATTGGCGCGACCGCAGCTGCGCCACTAGCGGCTCGCTTCTGGCAAGATCTCTGCAGCGAGGACGGCTCCGGCAAAGGCCACGGTCAGCCGATGGTCAACGGGCTGCGAGCCGAGCTTGCTCACTGCACCCCCAGGCCAGCGAATCAGCAGTTGCTCGATGGTGTCGGCGGAGCCCAGACCGATCACAAGAGTGGTATCAGAGTGGCTTTCGTAGCTGCCTCCCCCCGCCAACTCGCGGACCAACGTCCGCTGCTCTGCGCCGGCCTCAGCCACGGTCACTTCGACCCGAGCGCCCTCGGCATCCGCCCGACCGCCAGGGCCCAGCAAACGCAGCACCAAGCGATGCCCCACAGCCATGTCGTTGCGCAACACCCATGGACGGCCGTTGCTGTTGGTCACCACCAAATCGCTGTCACCGTCTCCATCGAGATCAGCGCGAGCGACGGCCCGACCGACTCTCGGCTCGGAGAGCGACGTACCCCGCTCGGGGCCAGCCACGGAGAACCGCCCGCGACCATCGTTCAAGGCCAGCTGATCCACCTGGGCGTAGGTGGCTGTGGCAGAGAACTCGGCCACGTTGCTGTCGATGTGACCGTTGGCCACGTACATATCTAAGTCGCTGTCATTGTCTGCATCGAGAAAGACCGTGCCAAAACCAAGCATGGGCCGGGACGCTGACCCCGCGCCGCTGTGGTTGCTCACGTCGGTGAAAAAGCCATCGCCGTCGTTGCGATACAGCGTGTTGGTTTCCTGCTCGAAGTTGACCACGTAGAGATCGAGATCGCCGTCTCCATCGAGGTCGCCCAGGTCTGTGCCCATGCACGCTTCCGTGCGCCCATCTCCGTTCACGTCCAGGGCGCTGCGACGTGACGCGTCGCTGAAGTGGCCCTCCCCATCGTTGCGTAAGAAGAAGTTCGCCGTGCTGTCGTTGGCGATGAACAGGTCAGCGTCACCGTCGTCATCTGTGTCGCCCACCACGATCGCCAAGCCCTTACCCGCCAGGCCCACGAGACCAGCGCCCGCTGAGACGTCAGTGAAATGTCCAGCCCCGTCGTTGAAGTACAGGCGATCGTCAACGCCTCCCCAGGTATCGACGTGGCAATAGGTGCGTTGCTCCGGCGTCGGACCGCAACGATGGTTACTGGCGATGGACATGTCGAGGTAGCCCACGGTGAACAAGTCGAGATCACCGTCGAGATCCGCATCGAAAAAGGCGCCACCAATCGTCCAACGGCGATCTTCTAGGCCTGCAGATTCAGTGGCTTCTGTGAAGTGCGCCGCGCCGTCGTTGAGAAAGAAACGATCTCGCCCGTAGGCGCCGATCCACAGATCGCGGTCGCCGTCAGCATCGACGTCGGCCACCGCACCGCCCATGGCGTACATAGGCTCTTGCAGCCCCGAACCCTCAGTGGCGTCATCGAAGCGCCAGCGGCCCCCCGGAACAGTGCGATTCAGAAACAGGCCGTGGGTCGTGCCTGTGTCGTGCTCTGCCCGGCGCAGCTCGTCGGCAGTGAACTCTGAGCCGGGTAGCGTACCGCTCTGCAGCAGCAGCATGTCTGGGCGCTCGTCCCCGTCGAAGTCGGCGAGAGCCACACCGGAACCCATGGTTTCGAAGAGCAGCTTGCGGCCGTAGGCCCCGTGGGTGTGCACGAAGTCGACTCCCGCGGCAATCGCTACATCGACGAAGCCAGCCACCACGGGAACCACCGCTGCGGCATGAGTGGCCATTTCTCCTTGCTCATTCGACTCTGGCTCAGAGCCGCAGCTCAGGCAGGCCGCCATCGCGATCACGGTCAACGACAAGCAGCGAACGCCGCCCATAGCTAACGACGGTTTTGGGGAGGACATAGGGCTCAGCATGAATGAGGACATTTGCTCGCGGACGGGCGCCGCAGTGTAGTCAGAGCGGCCTGCCACTGCAGACTTCAGCTCAGCGCAACAACCAACGGACGTCGTCGGCGATGTCCACCGCCGGCGTGCCAAAGATGTAGCGCAACCGCAATCGACCTTGGGGATCAATCAACAGAGTTTCGGGATTGTGGTCCATCAAGTAGGCGCCACCGGAGCCGATGGACTGTGCCTCCCGGCGAACGTCATAGGCTTCATAGAGGGGAGCCAGTGCCTCTTTAGATCCGGTCAGGCCCTGGATGTGCTCGCCGAACGGCGCCAGCTGAGCCTTCATGCGCTCGGGGGAATCCCGGGTCGGGTCCACGGTCACAAACAGGAAGGACACGTTTTGAGCATCCTCACCCAGCTGTTCCTCTAACTTCGTCCAGATCGACAAGGTCGCCGGGCAAACATCGGGGCAATGGATGTAGCCGAAGAACAACAGCACCACCTCGCCACGGTGGTCGCTCAGAGCAAAGCGGTCACCATGCTGATTGGCCAGGGAGAAGTCTGCTGCATCCGTAGCGTCAAAAAACTCTCGCCCGCGAAATAAATGAGCCGGCTCGTGTTCTTCGGCCATGGTCGGCGCGAAGAGACGCACAACCTCAAAAACCTCGGCCAAGTCTTCGTCGCTCAGGGTTTCGCCAAAGCCGTTCATGGTCGTACCCGGGCTACCGCTCCGCAGAATCTCTAAGCGAGCTTGATCAGATAAGAACGACGCTAGAGCGGGATCGGTGAAGTCGCCAGGACCGATAGCCAGGTGCCGCGCCATGAGCCCCCGGCCGTCGCCTAAGCGACCATGGCAACTGATGCACAAGCGTTCGTACAAGTTGGCGCCCCGAGAGAGTTCTGCCGGATCCAGCGCAGGAACAACGGTGTCGTAAGCCGAGCCTAGCTTCTCTCGCAATTCTCTCCGCAGCACGTCGCGCCGTCGCTCTGAGTCTGCCCCAACATCACTGGCAGCCTCGCCCTCGCTGCCGCCACTGCCGCTGTTGTCACAACCGACTGCCAGCGTGGCAACAGCCAACGCAGTGATTGCCGAACTCGCGAACCACCGAACGGCTTTCACCGCAGAGCCTCCTGGTGCAACAGCGGCTCCCCTTCGGTGATCTCGATCAAGCGATCTAGCGAGACGTCAGTGAATGACTGCGACTCACCAGTCGCTGGCCATTCGACAACCACGGAGACAATGCGCTCGGCGTCGCCTAAACCTACCTCTTGGCGAAAAGGAGACCCACCGAACGAACTCACGCTACCCACTGCGCGATGCACCGTTCTCTCGACGCCTCCTTCGACAAAGGTCACAGCAAGACGCGCACCGAGACCAAAGTGGTTTGAGGTCTTACCCTTCAACCTCACGAACAAGAAGCGGTGACCATGACCAGGGTTCTCCAGCAAAGCGTTGTGAAACCCATCGCCGGGGTAGAACCCGCCCAGCTGATTGAAGATGTCTTGATCGCCGTCGTGATCGAAGTCGGCGAAAGCCACTCCATGGCCTTTCTGTCCGTTGCCGAAACCTCCAGAGGTCGTCACGTTCAGAAAGCGAGCGCCGCCGTCGTTTCGCAGCATCACGTTCGGCACCAAGGTCTCGTACCCCGGATCGCCCGTGGCCAAGTACATGTCGAGCCAGCCGTCGTTATCGATGTCGCCAAAGTTCGCACCCATGGGCAGCCACACATGCCCCAGTCGCGCTTCCATGGTGGTCTCTGCGAACTGTCCGTTGCCCACGTTGTGATAAAGCCTCGGGCGCTTGGACAAGTCGGGCACGCCAAGGTAATCGGAAGCGATGTCAGCGATCGTCCCGTCAAACGAACCCACGAATAAGTCGAGCTGACCGTCGTTGTCGTAGTCGAAGAACCAAGCGGCGAAGCTGCGACCTTGCGGACCGTCTACCCCCAGTGCGGGAGCCACGTCCAGAAAGCTCAACCCGCCGTCATTGCGGTAGAGCCGATTTGCGGTCAGGTTCGAAACGTACAGGTCCAGGTCACCGTCGTTGTCGTAGTCCCCGGCGGTGACACCTTTCGCGTGGCGATCGTTGGTTAACCCTGCTGACACAGCTCGATCAATGAACGTGCCATCATCTTGGTTCTCGAAGAACTGTGACGGATAGCTCGTTCCGGGGATGGCTAGGTCAGCTCGACTCTCGTTGGCCACGTAGAGATCGAGATCGCCGTCCAAATCGAAATCGCCGAAACATGCAGCCTGAGAAGGCGCGGCGGGTGCAACCAAACCTGCGGCGCGAGTGACGTCAGTGAATAGCCCCTCGCCGTCGTTGGACAGCAAGGAGTTACGAATGCGTCCGTCGTCGAACAACCAAGCGCCGCGCAACACCAGCACGTCGACGTCACCATCGTTGTCGTAATCGCCACCGACGCAATTCAACCCGCCCAACTGGTCGTCGGTGCGGGAGGCTCGACTGCGATCTTCGAATGTCATCTCTCCCGAGCCCGTGTAGAAACGCAAGGGGCCAGCAGGGTCAAAGGTCGAGGTGACGATGTCGAGAAACCCATCGTTGTTGAAGTCCTCGACAACCACTCCGCCGCAGAGGTTGAAGTCATTGACTCCCGCTGCGGCCGCCACATCGTAGAAGCGTCCTACATCATCTTCTGATGCGAAGGCCGCTTCTGGAATCCGTCGAGAGCGGGACAGCCCCTCGGGGTACTCACCCAACAGCATCGCCACCACATTGAGCAACCAGCGCGTGTCCAGGGCATTGGGATCTACGGAGAAGCAGAAAGAGATCGCCTCTTGCGCCGCGAGAGCGTGGGCCTTATTCACGTGTACACCGCCTCCCACCGTGGGCAGCAAACACGAATCGACGTTGTGCAACTCGAGACAGTTCGCCACCTCGGCAGCGCGCAACTCGATCAAGCCCAACTGACGATAGAAACTGATCAGCTGACGTGGGGCCAGCTGCAACGGTTCGAGCAGCTCCATGGCCTCATTCATGGCAGCCAAGGCAGGCTTCATTTCGCTCCAGCGCAACAGCTGTGATGCCAGCTGCGTCAAACTGTTGACCCGATCATTGACGGAGAGATCGGGGGTTCGCAGGTGGTCACGTAACGCCGGGATTTGCGCGCGACCGAGATAGGGGTTCGCACCGGCCCGGAGCGCCAACGCGATGGCTTCAAACTCTGGCCGCTGGGGCTTCCATGGCTCAGCGGCAGGAGCCTTCTCTGTGGCCGCTGACTGCTCTTCGGTGGCCAACTGCGCCCCACCAGTCTGCGGCTGCTCAACACCGGGGGGCTCTTCGGTCACCTCTGCAGCATCGCCTTCCCCAGCGCAACTCACAGAACCGAAACCCACCGCCCAGGCCAGCGCCAACACAGCCACGGGACGAGCACTCGCGGCCGTCCAGCTTCGCTCAGTTTTCATCGCAATACCGAGCGCGCATATCAGCCTTCTCCAACTCGCCATAAAGGGCACCGTGGTGATCCAACAGGTCATGAAATATCTGGCAAGCACCGGCGTGGTCAGCCCCTCGACGCAACAAGTCGGCCAGCTGCTCCCAGGCTCCCGGCCAACGGGGATGGAGCTCGATCATGCGCCGCAAGCGCTTGACCTGAGCTTCTTGCTCCCGACCGATGTAGTCGCTTCGTCGACCAGCCACCCGTTGTGCCTTGCGGTCTTTCGCCGGGGCAGCAGAGCGGGTGAAGCGGTTGTCCCGAAGAGCGAGAAACAGCTGCAAAACCTCACCCCAACGATCGCCCTCGGCTTCACGGCCCAGACGACGGCTCGTGTCAGCCAAGCCCTTCACCGCCCCTTGGTCGTCGGGAGCCAAGGCCAGCGCCGCAGCGAAACGCTCGTAGGCCTCAGCCTGCTGACCCATTTCGTGCAGGATGCGGCCATGCAATGTCAGGCAAGAAGCAGCTTGGGCCACGGGCAACTCGCCAGCGCCTTCAAGCACAGCCAAGGCTTCGCTCCGGCGCCCGAGGTTATCCAAGGCCCGAGCCTTTAGCGCCGTGCCTTCTCCCACCCAACTAGGGTCTTCCAGCAACGGGCCCACCAGCTCTAGACCCCGCAGGTCACGGCCCAAAGACACGGCCAGAGCCACCACTTCGCGCCGGACACCAAAGTCGTCAGGTCGCTCCACCAAGGCCAACTCGTAGTGGTGCATGGCCTCCCCGTGTGACTGCATCCCCGAGAAAACCTTGGCCAGGCGCAAGTTCACCCCGAAGGCCTCTCGATTCAGAGCGTGTGCCGCCTGCAAGGCCGTCAGGGCCTCGGGGGACGAGCCCTGCTGGTCAAACGTAGCGAAGGCCTCGTTTCGCAAGGACTCGAACGCCGCTGCGGCACTCTCGCCAGAATTAGCGGAGACGGGAGCGCTAGCGGGATCCTCAGCAGGCTGCAGCCCGTCATCGGCATCAGCGCAAGCCGACAACGCCGTGGCGACTGCCAACGAAAACCAGCAACGCGACCAGGCACGGCCCACCCACCAACGCACGGCGGGCTGCCGCGAGAAACCAGAGCTGGGAAGATTCGGGAGAAACACCATGTTCGACCATTGTAGGTGCGCGATTCCGCGCGTCCAAGCCCCACGGCAGAGAGCGCTAAAGACACGAGCTGCGGCCCTCCGACTCCACAGGGACCCACAACGCTGCGCCCGCGATCTCCCGAGCAAGCCAAGCCCACGGCAAGCAGTTCTCCCTGCCGTGACCTGCCTGGGGCCTCTGACCGTCAAGTCAGCTGTTTAGCGCCGCACCCCAAGCTCTGCCTTTGCGCATAGGATCGTCCCTCAGGCTCGGGAAAACCCGGGCCGGACCTCCCTTTTTTGGGCACTCTGCTATGCGTCGTCTCCCCTCTCTCCCACTCATGCCTCGGTTGGCCCTGACGGCCGCCGCGGTGCTGTCCGTCTTCGCCGCCCAGGATGTCTCTGCATACCAGGTACACGTAGGCACCTTTGTGTGCGACGGCAGCCAAGGTCCCACGCCCACTGGCTCGCTGGGCACGGGCCTACTCAAACTGACCCTCGACATGGGCGCGCTCACCGTCTCTGCGTCCGGTACCTACCAGAACATGCAGGGCAACGTGAGCACCACGCACATCCACAAGGGCAGCCCGACCATGAACGGCGGGGTCATGCTGCCCCTGCAGGTGACCGGCGGCACCACCGGCTCCGTGTTCGGAGGTGGCAACGTGACCTTGGCAGACGCCAATACCGCTCTGAGCGGCGGCGCTTACGCAAACATTCACTCCAGCGTCTTCCCCGGTGGAGAGATTCGCGGCCAAGTCATCTTGCCTTGGCAGATTTGGAGCCTCGGCAGCCTCGCCTCCACGGGAGCCGTGCCCGCCATCGAGTGCATTGGCGGCTTTTCTTCCGGCACCACCAACTCCCTCGACCTGAGCAACGCTCCCGCTAGCTCTTCGGCCTTCCTGATCCTGGGATTCACCTCCCTCCGTGCACCCTTCAAGGGCGGCATCCTGGGCCCCAGCCCCGACCAGATCTTGCCCTTCATCACCAGCGCCAGCGGGACCATCACCTTGCCCTACGTGCTGCCCACCGTTCCCGCAGGGATCCAACTCTGGACCCAATACTGGGTGCAAGATGCAGGCGTGCCCAGCGGCTTCACCTCCAGCGACACCATGCTCGGCACCACCCAGTGAGCTAGCCCCCGGGGCACAAAGCGCCGTCATCGCGCGGAGTCCTCGGCAAACAGCCCCAGACGGCAGCCGCACAGTGGCAGTTTGGCCCAAAACGCTCCCGTTGGACGTTTTTCGATTTCGACGAAACCTTCACCGGGAGTTTCACTCTCAGGAGTGAGCACGTGGTCTGCTTCGAGATTTACCCCCTCACTTTACGTGGTTCGCGAGCCCCCTCTTTCTCCGCCGAACCGCCCCTCGAAGTAGGCCACTTTTCTTTGCCCGCGCGTGGGTTGCCCCGAACGCCGGCCTCAGGGGGTGCTAGAGGCGCCTTGCAACTCTGAGGCGATCCCACGGGCCGAGACAGCGAAAACCCGCAGCTCGGACAGCTTCGCTCCCTGGAGCCGTTCATGCTGCAGGGTCGCCCGGTAGCTCGCCTGGGCCGCTGCTTCGCCGAAGAGCGGCACCAAACTCGGGCTGACTCCGTTTGCGTCGACAGCGAGCAAGAAGCGCTGGCCGGCAAACACCACCACCGCCTCCACCGCCCCGGCCCCCTGTGGATCGAATGCCCAACCGCTTACCGCCACATCCCCACTGGCCGCTTCGACCACCCGGCAGCGCCCTCTCAGGGCCTCGGGCGAGACGCTGAGGCGACGCCCATCCGGGTGCACCAACCACTGGCCGTCAGCTCCCATGGCGAAAGCACCGGGCCCAGCCGTCACGGGATGCAACACGAGCTCAGCCCCCGGCTCTGACATCACCGCAAAGAGCGCCAGCCGGTTGTGCTCATCCTGCAAGACCTCTTCGGGGACAAACAGGGTGAAGTGCTGCAGGCCGAACTTGTCCGCCGCGAGGCTACGGGTCGTGGCACGAATCACACCGTTCACCGCCAACAGAAAATCACCAGCAGACTCACCCCGCCAACGTCCCTGAACGACCCGCGGTGTGCTCTCTCTGGGGAACGGCGATTGCAACAGACCCAAGTCAGTGAGATCGGCCAAACTTGTCGCGGCACCCAGCGTGAGTTCGTGAAGCGCTCGATCTAGGAGCTCACGTTGCGGGCCCACGGCGAACAATCCCGATTGCCCCAGCCGAGGAAACACCTGCTGCCGCTGAGCGACCCGCTCTGCCAGCCCTGCAATGGTGCCGGGAACTCGCAGCTCTGCGCCGCCGTTCGCGAACGTCATCACCGTGCGTTCGGCAGGAGCCTGGGGAAGGCTGCCCATGAGGGAATGCCCGGCCGCAGGGTCGGAGAGGGAGCCGAGCCCCAGCAGCTCAAGCATCGTGGGCAAGATATCGATGGTCTCGGCAAAGCCTTCGCGCAAAGCTCCTTGCTGCTGAGCTGGGGCCTTGATGAACAGCGGTACGGGCAGGATGTCCGCCCAGTTGCCGGGCTCGAGCGCTCGAGGCTGCCCGCCCTCGACGAAGCTGGCCCCGTGATCCGCCGTGACCACAAGCAAGGTCTCGTCGAAGAGCTGCAAGGCTTCTAGGCGATCGAGCAGCCGGCCCAGCTGCCTGTCGGCGAAGGCGAGCTGCATCAGGTGCCGCTGCCAGGCTTGCCCGACGGCTGCAGAATCAGTCCCCCAGTTGCCGCCGATCATGCCCTTCACCGGGACGGAATAGACGGCGCCCTGGGGCAGGTACTGCAACGGCGCGTGGGGCAACAGCACGTGCAAGTAATGGAGCGTGGGAGGCTCATCTGCAGCGAGACCGTCGATCAACGTCTCGAAGAGCTCGGCACGATCGCTGCCCAGCTCGTGAGCCACACCAGCTAGCCAGGCCGCAACCTCGCCCTTCTCCGACGGATCGTCCGTGTCCCCGGGATCATCGAGCTGCACAAAGCCCCCCCACGTAGAGCTCACGTCGGGCAGTTCACCGATCAGCTCTTCGGGAAAAGTCAGCTTCGCCCAGAGCACAGAAGCGTCAAGGGCCAGTGCCAGCTGCCGAGCCGCCCGGGCCCGCCCTCCCTCGCTCACCTGGGGCGTCAGGCTCGTGGCCGACTCGTGCACCGACAGTTCGTGAGTCGGCGCCAACAACGTGAACAGGTTCAGCGGATGGTCAGACAGGATCGGCAGCACATCCGGGTCTTTGAGGCGGCGCCCGGTGAGAATGGCTGGCACCGCGTGGGTCGTCCCGTCGGCCACGGTCTGATGCCCGGGGAACCAATCAGCAACCCGGGCCAGGCGAGCGAAGTTGGGAAACGTTTCCCCTTCAATGAAGCCGTCCGCGCCGAGGATGTCGACCAGGGCAAACTCATCGAAGACCAGCATGACCACGGAGGGCAAGTCACCTTGGCGAGCGCCAAGGACTTGCCCTGGGCTCCCGCCGAACACCATGGCGCGCACTCGGGGACGTCCCAAGAAGAGCGCCACGATCACGACCACCACGACCCAGGGCAGCCAGGAGGTCCAGAATGTCCAGCGTGACCGAGACGCAGGGCGAGACGCCCCTGGATGCATGTCGCGTGCAAAGAGCAAGCCTAGCGTCACTGCCACTGCCAGAGCCAGCCAGCCTGGCGAGAGGCCCAGGTGTCCCAGTATCGGCAGCAAGATCAATGCCGTGAGCGCTGCGACCGCGAGACCGTGGAGCAGCTGGGCCCCGGCAGGACTCACCAACCTCAGCAGCGCTGTAAGGGGCAACACCAAGACGCAAGGCAGCGCCACTGCGGCTCCGACGAACAACAGCATGTCGAGGCCGTCGAGGTGCCGCACCGCCAGAAACTCTGGCTGACGTCCCAGCAAGTCGAAGAGCGGCTGCGCCAAGGCCAGGCTGCCCAAGGCTAGCAGCTGCCCTGAGTTGCGGAGCCAGCGGCCAGCGGGCCGCCTCTCCGCATGGGGGTTCAACTGAGCGGGGCTCGCCGGGGCGGGATTCACCGGACTCGAGCTCGGGCCGCTGTGCGCCGGGTCGCGCGCAAGTAGAAGTACCCCGCAAGCACGCCCAACATGCCCGCCAGCGACAAGAAGCGATAGACCGACTGGCTATCCGTAGCGCCTTGATAGAACTCAGCGACGATCCACGGAGCCGGGGCGGCAATCAGCAGGGACACCAAGAACTTCATGGCGAAGGCCGTGGCACGCCGACGGGTCGAGGTGAACCCGGCGAGCATGCGGTTCTCCATGGGCATGGTCATGGTGTTGAAGAAGGCGAAGCTGCCCAAGAGCATGAAGGGCATGGCACTCCGGTCAATCGCCGTGGCGGTCCCCAGCAGCACGAGGCATTGCACCACCATGATGATCGCGTAGCGCGAGGCGGCATAGGCATCCCGGGCCAGGACGCCACCTACGTATTGACCAATGCCGCCCACCACCAAAATGCCCGCCGCGATGGTTTGGTTGCTCAGCACCACCAGCCCGACGTCGTTGATCGTCTCGGGAAAGATGGTCTCCCAGCCTGCACCGAGAAAGGCGTTCACACCCATGGCGGACAAGAGCAAGAGCATGGCAATGGACAACCCGCCGGCGCTCTGGGTGTCCGGAGCTTGCGCGGCGGAAGACTCGGCCGCGTTCGGCTGCTGGCGGTGGTCCCGCAACAGGCCCATGCGGATCAGAGCTAGGCTCACCACCATCATCACCAGGGCGCCGACGGCCAGACCGAAGTAGCCCGCGCGCCAACCTAGGGACGAGTTCATCAGGAAGGGCACGGCAATCATGCCGGCGCTGCCCATCATGCCGAAGCGGCCCATGGCCTCCCCGAGCTTGTCGCTCTCTACTGAGAGCGAGATCAAGCCCAAGGCTGCAGGGTGGAACAACCCGGCCGCCACGCCTAGCAAGCCGTGGGCTACGGCAAAGTGGGTGTAGGTCTCGGCCATCCCACAGCCCGCCGCCGCCGCAGACAGCAGGCCGAAGAACACCACCAGCACCCGTTCGGTGCCGTAGCGATCACCGGCGAGCCCCGAAGGCACAGCCGAAACTGCCATACCGATCAGGAAGGCCATGATCGCCCAGCCCATGCGATCAAGGTCGACGCCGAACTCGTCGGCGGCGACCTTGATCGTGACCAGTGGCAAGGCGAGTTTTGCGCCGTGGCACATGGCGTGCCCCACAGAACTCACCCAAAACGCTGCTCGTGCGGAAGGGTTCAGCTGGCGCTCACTGCGGTCAGGCGATCCTTCAGCTTCTTGAACTGATCCCACATCTCGGCAGGCATGGTGTCACCGAACTGCTTGAGGAACTCTTCTTGTCCCTCGAGCTCAGACTGCCAAGCCTCGGGATCGACTCCCAGCAAACGCTCGAGCGTGGTGGCGTCGATGTCGATGCCCTCGAGGTTGATGGCGCCCGGTGCAGGAACACTGCCGATGGGCGTGTCGATGGCGTCGGCCTCACCAGCACAGCGGTTGAGAACCCACTCGAGCACCCGCATGTTCTCGCCGAAGCCC
>JBLIMM010000022.1:0-23361 GCA_047638635.1 Pseudohongiellaceae bacterium
AGGCGCCGTTCGCGATCAACACTTTCGCCATGGCCGCTACGAACTGATCTGCTTCGGCGGCACTCAGCGTCAGTGGTGGCAGCAAGCGCAACTGATTCGGCAACTTAGACCCACCGACCAACACGCCCTGCGCACGCAACGCAGCCACCACGGGCTTCGCCGGACGATCCAGATTCACTCCCAGCAACAAGCCTCGCCCGCTGACGGACTTCACGCCCGGCAAAGCCGACAAGCCCTGGGACAACTGCTCACCGCGCGCGCCAGCCTGCGCAGGCAAACCTAGTTCAACGATCAACTCAGCCACCGCAGCCATAGCCGCGCACGCCAAGTGCCCACCGCCGAACGTCGAGCCGTGATCCCCCGGGCGAATCTCGGCTGCCACTGCGTCTGCCACGAAGACAACCCCTGCGGGGAATCCACCGGCGACACCCTTGGCAGCAGTGATCACATCGGGAGTCACACCCACTTGCTCGCCGAAGAAGTTCGTCCCTGTGCGCCCGAAGCCCGTTTGCACTTCGTCGAAAATCAGCAGAGCCCCCACCCGATCGCAGGCCGCTCGCATACCTTGGTACCACTCAGCATCAGCAACGCGAATGCCGCCCATGGACAGCACCGGCTCGACCATGACCGCGGCCACGTCGTCGCCCATGGCCTCTTGCAGCGCGCCCAAATCACCAAAGGGCACCCGGCGATGTTCCACAGGAACGGGATACGACGGGTCACGAAATGACTCGGGGCCTGTTGGCCCCAGGGAACCCAACGTGCGCCCGTGAAAGCCTTCGCTCATGGACACAACCCAGCGCCGCTGAGTGTGGCGCCGAGCCATCTTCAACGCGGTCTCGTTCGCCTCCGTGCCGCTGTTGCAGAAAAACACATGGCCCAATCCCTCAGGAGCCAAGGCTGCCAAGCGCTGCGCAGCCAAGGCGCGTACGTCGCTATAAACCACGTTGCTGTAGAACATCAGCTTGCTGGCTTGTTCGGTGATAGCCGACACCAAGCGAGGGTGGCAGTGGCCTACCAGCGCCACGCAGTGCCCGCCATAGAGGTCGAGGTAGCGTTTGCCAGTGGCGTCCCACACATAGCAGCCCTCACCACGGACCAACGCCACGGGTAACTTGGCGTAGGTGGCCACTTGAAACTGATCTTCAATGGCCATGATCTCGGCCGTGTCAGTGGAAAGACTGTGCAACCCATCAGCCATGGTCATGGCGCTGCCCCCGGAGTAAACAAGCCCGAACGTTCGTCCAGGCCGTACAAGATGTTGGCGTTCTGCACGGCCGAACCCGCCATGCCCTTGCCCAGGTTGTCGATGGTCACGCATACCACCACCACACCATCCCCAGCGAACGCAGCCACGTCTGCCATGTTGCTCCCGGACACAGCCAGCACTTCGGGAGTCATGTCGAGCACCCGCACGAACGCTTCATTCTGGTAGGCGCTGCGCACCTCAGCCACGGCCCGCTCTTCCTTGCCACGCTGAACAGGAACGAACGCGGTGACCGCGATACCCCGAGCCATGGGCGCCGAGTGAGGCACGAAGTCGATCGCTGGGGGAACGCCGTCCGCCCCCGTGAGCGCGGCCACGATCTCCGGCACATGCTGATGGCCCAGAGGGCGATACGCGCGAAAGTTGCTGCTGCGCCAAGGGTGGTGTGTCCCCTTGGACGGCGACGAACCTGATCCAGACGACCCGGTCACACTGCTCACAGCAATGCGGCCGTCTACGAGGCCAGCGTTCACTAAGGGCCACGTCGCCAACAAGCTCGCCGTGGCGTGGCAGCCCGGGTTGGCTACCAAGCGAGCGCCCGCGATGGCCGAACGAAAGCCGCACTCAGGCAGGCCATAGACTGCCTCAGCAAGAGACTCAGGGTGAGCGTGGGTGCTGTCATACGCTGCGTTGTAAACCGCCACGTCCTTCAGCCGGTGGTCCCCCGACAAGTCGATCACTTTCAACTTTGGGTTGGCTGCCAACGCACCGGGCACCTGACTCGCTGCCACACCATGGGGCGTGGCAAAGAACAACAAGTCGTGGGACTTGGCCAACTCAACCGCAGAGACGTCGCTGTAGTGCAGCTCGGTAAAACCCCGCAGGTGAGGTTGGTGATCACCCACCGCACCGGTTGCACTGCGACTGGTGAGCGCGCACACCTCGAGCTCGGGGTGAGCCAGGGACAGGCGCAACAGTTCCATCCCCCCGTAACCTGAGCCACCCACAATGGCCGCACGAATCATGCCGGCGCACTCCCTGCAGCGAGATTCTCTGCAGCAGTCTTCGCCGGCTGGCTACCTCGCGAGCCGCGAATGAACGCAGCCCGCTCTACCTGATCCACGAAGTGCTCAGCGTCGGCGCGAGCGTTCGCTGCCACTACGCCGAGTTCGTCCGCCACGTAGGTCAAGCCCACCGTGTTGTCCGTTGCCGGCCCCGCGATGATGTCGAGAGACAACCCGGATGCGGCAAACCAACGCTGCCCACCCCAAGCTGCCACCAAGTCGTTGGCGCACAAGACGTGAGCCACCACCTGCTCCCGAAAACGATCGTCCGCCAGAATCGAGGCCACACCGTAAGCGCCAATGATGCCGTCACCCATCTCCGCGACAATGACGTCTAGAGGCGCTTGAGCATCCCGCGCCACCGCTGCGATGAGATCGTTCGCCACGGGCGCCACGTTCTTCACCCCTGCGGTCGACGGCAGGCCCATGTCGACAAAAGAACCGGTCGCCACAGCCCCGTGGTCGGACATGTTCAAAGTGTCCCGCAGAGCCGCCACACCCGTGAGCTTCACCCCACCGCATGTGTATCCACGAGCGGTGAGGCCTGAGATGATCTCGCACGCGGCGTAGGTCTTGCCCGAATTCATGCAAGTACCGGACACGGCGATCACCGGTGGAAGCTGCTTTTCAGTGACAGCGCTCGAGCCCTCGCTGGGCGCCACTTGTAGCGCGCCGTCGGCGATGTTCGCGCCCCGACCGTCAGCGAGCACCATCCCCAGGACTTCCACCCGTAAGGGGTGTCCCACGTCTTGGTTCTCGCTCACGACCTTGCCGAGCACACCACCGAGGTTGAGCAAGTGCAGCACGTCGCCGGCAGCGATGGCATCGGGCACTCGGCCCACGAACCCTCGCAAGGCGTCACGCCGACCGAGAGCCCCTACGATCACATCGCCCTTGCCCACATGCGCCAAGCGACCAGTGGTCAGCTCCAGCTGGTCGTAAACCCGCTTCTCTTCGAGAGCCCGCACCACCAACACTTGGCCGGAACGCGCCTCGATCATGCGGCTGATATCCACCTCGCCGTGAAGCCCCAACCGAGCCACCACACTGCCGAACTTATGTGGACGAATCTTCATGCGCCTGCCTCCCCACTCAACGTGTCTGTTGCGGACTGCTCTGTTGCTGTCACGGTTTGCTTCACGGACTCGCCGGCCGCTGCTTGCGCACGATCTCGCGAGGCGGCCAACACGCACTGCAAGCCGTGCAGTCGTGCGAACCCAGCAGCCTCGGCTCCTGTCCAGGTGCCCATCTCTTCGCCATACACCGCACCTTGACCACCAAGAAGCGAGTGTGGCGAGCGGACACCTACCACGTCACCGTGTCCCCGATGCAAGAGCAGTTTCACCTGCCCCGTGACCAGAGTACTGCTGCTGTCGAGCAACGCCTCTGCATCGCGCATCGCTGGGTCGTAGAACAGACCTTGATGCAGCTGCTCCCCCCAAAAGTCGCCCAGCTGATTGTTCCAATGAGACTGCATCCGGGTTTGCACCAGCTTGGCCAACTCTCCGTGAGCTTTCACCAGCAAGAGTGAACCGGGCGCCTCAAAAGCAATGCGCCCCTTCACGCCCAAGATCGTATCGCCCACGTGGACGCCGCGCCCGAACCCGTGCGCCCCCGCACGGCGGTTCAACTCAGCAAGCATCGTGTGCCCCGCCATGACTCGCCCGTCGAGCTTCGTAGGGAGGCCCTCTTCGAAATCGAGGAGCAGCTCCTCCGCTTCGATCTCCGTGTCACGATCGACGGTGAGTTCGTACACGGACTCCGGTGGCATGGACCAGCTGTCGTGAGTTTCGATCCCCCCAATGGTCGCCCCCACCAGGCCTGCGTTCCGCGAGTAGGCCACCTCTGCTGCAGGCTGGGCCACGCTGTGCTCGGCGAGCCAGGCGGCTTCCTGCTGGCGGCTCCAACCCAGATCGCGCACTGGTGCGACGATGGACAACCCGGGAGCGAGAGTCGCCATGGCCACATCGAAGCGGATCTGATCGTTGCCCGCGCCTGTTGAGCCGTGAGCCACAGCATCGGCCCCCATGGACAACGCCACCGCCACGACAGCTTCCGTTTGCGCCGTACGCTCCGCCGCCACCGACACCGGGTAAACGCCACCACGCAAGACACCGCCCTTGACCACGTAGGACACGAAGCGATCGAACACCTCAGCCCGGGCATCCACGGTGTGGTGCTCCAAAGAACCGAGCTCAAGAGCACGGGCTTCAATGGCTGCGAGCCCAGCCTCGTCAAAACCGCCGGTGTCCACGCAGACCGTGATCACTTCGGCGCCTTGGTCTTGGGTGAGCCAGGCCACGCAGAACGAGGTATCAAGCCCCCCGGAGAAGGCCAACACGATCTTCTGGCCCCGTAGGTTCGCTGTGGTCGTCATTTGCGTGGTTCCTCCACTCGCTCGCGCGGTGTCACTGGGGGCCGGCCACAGGACCACATGCTCCTGGGCGACCGCCAAATATCATATGCACATATATATGTTAATATGGGCATACTACTTTAGAATCACAGCGACAGGCAATCACCGAATTTTCAACAACGCACCAAACCCTGCGAGCAAAGCCCTCGAACGAAGGTCGAAGCCCCCACGGGGAGCCCTCTCGGCGAAGCCACCGAAGGCCCCTAGCCCAGGGGCCCGCGTCAGAGAGAACAGCTCAGCTTCGCCGGGGGCAGCTTTGCCCCCCCCACACACCTGTCGCCGGAATCAGCGCTCAGCCATGGGTGTGAACTTGCGGTCGTGGTGACCGACGTAGTTGGCCCTGGGACGAATGAGCCGGTTGTCGCCGTGCTGCTCGAGCACGTGAGCCAACCAGCCGCTCGCCCGAGAAACAGCGAAGATCGGTGTGAAGATCTCAGGGTCCAAGCCCAAGGCTGCATAAACCGACGCAGAGTAGAAGTCCACGTTCGGGACCAAGCCCTTGCGCTCAAGCACTCGGGTCTCAACGGCGCGGGACAGCTCAAACCAATGGGCGTTGCCCGTACGCTTGGTCAGCTCTTCAGACATGGACCGCAGCACCGTGGCCCGAGGATCTTCGACCTTGTAGACCCGGTGCCCGAAGCCCATCACGCGGCCCTTGGGCTTATCGAGAATGGCGTCGATGTAGGCGGCCGCCCCGTCGACCTCGCCGATCGCTTCGAGCATGCGCATGACGCGCATATTCGCGCCGCCATGGAGACGTCCCGCCAAAGTACCTACGGCGGAAGTCACCGCGGCGTACATGTCTGACTCGGTGGCTGCCGTGACCCGAGCCGCAAATGTCGAGGCGTTGAAGCCGTGGTCGGCATGCAAGGTCAGCGCCGCATCGAAGATGCGCTCTTCGTATTCGCCGGGCTCTTGGCCACTGCAAAGGTAGAGGAAGTTATGGGCGATGGACTTGCCCGCGAGGGGCTCCAACACCTCTTCGCCCCGGGTGAGCCGCCAGCAAGCTGCGACTAACGGGCCGATCTTCGCCTGGATCCGTAGAGCGATACGCAGCTCGATCTCGCCCCGGCCTTCGACTTCATCGCGAGTGGCTGCCACTTCGTCGTCGAAGCCCGACAGCACCGACACTCCCGTGCGCACCATGTCCATCAGCGACTGACGGCCAGCCAGAGGCTTGAGGATTGCCAGCAACTCGGGGGGCAGCCCTTGCTCCGCAGCGAGACCAGCGCGCAACTCGGCCAACTGATCCGCAGTGGGCAGAGCGTCGTACCAAAGCAGATGCACGCACTCTTCGAAGCTCGACTGCTCTGCCAGAGGTTCGATGTCGATGCCTCGGTAGTACAGCCGACCGAGAACCCCATCGACGAGGCTCAGGGACGAATCGCCGGCGGTAACGCCCTGTAGCCCGGCGGGCGCGGATGGTTTTGTGTCAGCCTTGGTGGTCACGGTGGCTCGGTTTCTATGCTGTCAGAGGTGAATCCAGAGCCCTTCGCGGCCCACGGACGAGCCCCACAGAGTACGGATTTGCCCCCGTGGGCGCCACGCCCCCAGCCCAGGGCCCCACAGGCCATCAGCTCAGCGCTGGATCCATGCGGTAGAGCATCAGATAGATCACGACACCGGTGACGGACACGTACCACCAGATGGGCAGGGTCCAGCGAGCCAGTCGCTTATGGCGCTCAAAACGGCCCTTCGCCGCGGCCCAGAGCAGGGTCAGGATCATCGGCACCATGACCATGGCCAGCAGCACGTGGGGCACCAGCACCAGCAGATACACCGTGCGCAGCCAGCCATCCCCCCAAAACGGCGTGCTCCCGTGGTTGTAGTGATAGTGGACGTAACTGGCCAAGAAGACCGCCGATGTCGTCACCGCCCCGAGCATGAAGCGCTTGTGTACCGCTTCAGACCGGGCCGCTCGCCAAGGCCCTCGCCCGGTGATGGCCAACCAGCCAAGCAGCAACAAGACCGCGGACGTGCCATTCAGCAGGGCGTGCAGGGCCGGCTGGGTCACTGAGCCGCCTCAGAGAGCAAGACGATGTCCTGGCGCATTTGCTCCAGAGCGAGGCGGTCGTTGTAGTTGTAGTAACCGCGCACGTTCCCAGCCTTGTCGACCAAGGCGAACTTGCCGCTGTGGAACATCGGCGGCATACCAGCCACGGGCTCGACACCAGCATTCACCGGCAGCCGAAAGCCCGCCTCAGCCAGACTCTGGATGGCCGCGTGCGCCCCGGTGAGCAGGCGCCAGGTCTCCGCAGAGCCCTTGTGACGGGCGCGATACTCGGCCAGCACCTGGGGGCTATCCCGCTGGGGGTCCACGGTGATGGACAGAAAGCGTGTTGGGAGTCCCTCCTTGCTCAAGTCTGCAAAGAGCTGCGACATGACCGGGCAGGGGCCAGCGCAGTGAGTGAAGATGAAATCGACCACCCAGGCTGAACCCAGCAGCTCGTTCTTGCCGAAGGGCTTGGCCCCGTCGTCGAGCAAGGCGAACTCAGGCAAGGCACCGAAATTCGGCAGACCCGTGCCATCTGCAATGGGCTCCGGAGTGTGACTGAGCAGTCCGGCCAGGGACGAAGCCAAGTCTCCTCCGCCGTCCTCCTCGTCGCCATCGAGATCGGTCTCTCTGGCCGAGGCATGCTGGTCATGATCTGCAGTGGCGCCTTCGGGGACGTCAACGTCGCAGTCGGGGCAAAGAGCGCCCCCGTCTGAGGAAGCCACCACGGGCACCAAGCACTCATCGCAAGCGAGCTCCTCGTTCAGCTCTCCGTCCACCAGCGACTCAGCGCTGACGGTCGTGTCCTGGCAGGCCACATCGAGGATCAAGGCGGCCATGACCGCGGGCAGGTAAACCACCGACGCCACAACCACTTGGCGAGCACGGGCGCGGTCAGGGCGCTTGCGGAAGGCTAATGCCGCCACGAAAAACACCAATCCAGCGGCCAAAGCGGCCAGGCCGTACTCCGCACCGGCTACACCGAGGTGCACGGGAATCACTGAGACGAGCATAACGGACATCACCTGAATGGGCATCTGCCAACGGAGCATCACATCTCCGGGGTCATCCCCCGAAAGCATGCGCAAACCTCCGCTCATGTAGTCTTCGCGATACATCGAAGCGATGGCGAAGAAATGTGGCAGCTGCCAGAGAAAGACCAGCGTAAAGACAATCCAAGAAAGCACTGTGGGACCACCGGCGGCGGCGGCTCCCACGATCACGGGCAAAGCGCCGGGCAAGGCCCCCACCCACGTGTTCACCGACGTGCGCTTCTTCAGCGGCGTGTAGATGACCAAGTACGTGACGATGGCCAACAACTGCCAGAGCGTAGCTTGCCGGCCTGCACCCCAGTAGAGAACGGCGAAGCCTACGGCCATGACGATGCCACCACCCCAGGACACCTGGCCCTCGGTCATCGCACCGGTACAGAGCGGCCGCCCTGCAGTGCGCGGCATGAGCGCGTCGGTCTTACGCTCAAGAAAGTGATTGAGCGCACATCCCGCGCCGGCTACCAGCAACGTGCCCAACAGCGCCCAGGGCAGAGCCCCGTAGTCACTAGGCTTCTCGAGCACATAACCCGCAGCAGTGATCACCAAGACCAAGACGGCAATACGCGGGCGGATCAGCCCAGCGAAACCAGCCGCATCTAATCGGGGCTTGTCCTCGGTCACGGAGCATCTCCTAGGTGGGCACGACGCCAAAGGCGCAGGCTCAGCAGCCAAGTCAACAGCAAGACCAGCGCCCCATTGGTGACGTGCAGCGATGTGACGACCGGCGAGCGCCCCTGCCAGATCACCATGGCCCCCAGCAACCCTTGAAGCAGAACCACCATGGCCAGGATCGCGCCGTGCCGCTGCAAAGCCCCTCGGGCCACGCCTGCCAGAACCGACAGCCGCCAAACCATGCAAGCCACCACCACCGCAAAGAGACGGTGGGCCATGTGGATCACCACGCGCTCGTCAACGAACTCCGGCACCACTTCACCCTGAGCTGACAGGGGAAAGAAATCCACAGCCAGACCGGCCTCGGTGTGACGCATCCAAGCTCCCAAGATCAGTTGGAGGAAGACCACGACCACAGCAAGCACCCCTGCGGTGTAAGCCCTCCGGGTAGCCCGTCCGTCTGGATCATCTCTAATCTCTCGACGGGTCAACTCCCCTGAGCTCGCCCGCGACCATTCTTGAGAGCATGAGTAAGCCAGCCACGCGGAGACGCAGAGAAACACTTGGGCCAAGGTGCCGTGACTCGCAGAAAGCCAGCTGGGCAGCAAGAACCAAACGGTGAGCCCGCCGAGCAGACCTTGTAGGCAGACCATGCAGAAGACGGCGCAGGAGAGCTGCCGCACCCAGCGACGAGAATCCGTGCGCACGGTCCAGATGGCCATGATCACTGTGGCCAAGCCGATCAAGGTGGCGATGGCTCGATGGCCATGCTCATGAAACACACCACCCACCATGGACGGCCACAACTGGCCGTAGCCCAGCGGCCAATCGGGCTCGGCTAACCCTGCGTTGTGACTCTTCACCTGTGCTCCGGCGAAGATCAGAACAACAATAGAAAGCACCAAACCGAAGCCGAACAGTCGGCGGCTATGAGACACAACCGCCCCGGCCGGTAGGGCCGAGGCGGTTGCTGCACTGCTGGTTGAAGCGGTCACGTCAGGTCATCCGACGAGCCACAGGGCGAATGCCAGGGCGCGAGCCCCCGCTATCGTCCCTGTAGCAGCCTTACTCGAACGCTGCCTTGAACGTACCGGTGCCACCAGCCACAGAGACAGTGGCCTCGGCCGTGCCCAGGGTCTCGTGCCAGAGGGCCACACCGTAGTCGCCGTCAGGCAGCTTCTCAGCGTTGATCGTCACGTTGCCATCGGCATCGGACACACCGTAGTACGGGTGCTCCATGGAGAAGCACCAAGTGGTCATCCAAGGGTGCACGTCGCACTTGATCAGGATGGCCTCCTCGTCCTTCTTGAACTCCTTGGTCACTTTCATGCCCTTGGTGGGCATGGCCAAGTTGAACTCTTTGTTCTTCTTGGGCATGGCGTGAATGTTGTGGAGCGTGTCGTCGCTGTTCCGGATTTCGAGATCTTGCTTCTTCATGATCCCGAAGACGTGTGGGTTGTAGGTGCAGCCCGTCTGATCGAGGACCACAGCCTCTTTCGGAGCCTTGTAGCGTTCGTCGGGAACGCCGGTCAGGCTCACGAACACGTTCATCAAACCACCGCGTTCGCTGGCCACAACAGTGGAGCGGCTCAGGCCGCCTTCGTGGGCGCCGTCGCAAACGGGATCACTGGAAACGTCCACCGGAGCGAGAGCAGGAGCGTCACCCTTAAAGGTGATCTGGCCCGTAACGCCAGCAGCTGCAACGGCAGCAGGAGCCTTCGTCTTGGCGGCAGGAGCGAAGGCTTCCTGCGCGAAGCCGTTGGCGGTCAATGAGGTCGCCAGGAGGACGACCAGAACAGTCTTAGAAAGCATGGAGAGAGCCTCGTAAATCAGAAGACAGATAAGGTGTGAATGACAAACCGAGAACGGCAAGTGCCGTCACTCAACCCCGCCGTTTTCTAGTCGTCGACGGACAGGTCATGAGCATAGGTATTCGCCCATGCGCTGGGAAGCGCAGTGGGCCCCCACATAGCACGCCAAAAACTTGGCGCAGAGGGGGAAGTAGACCGGCCATCGCCCCCAAAACGAGGAGCGATGGCCGGTTTCGAGACCACTGGCGGCGAATCGAGCCCGCCAATAAACTCAGACAGAACGACTAGTACATGTCGTCCATACCGCCGCCAGCTGCCATAGCCGGCTTGTCGTCCGGCAACTCGGCAATCAGCGCGTCAGTGGTCAGCAGCAGGGCTGCCACCGAAGCGGCGTGCTGCAGAGCTGAACGGGTGACCTTGGCCGGATCAATGATGCCAGCCTTGACCATGTCGACCATCTCGCCAGCACCGGCGTCAAAGCCCATGTTGCCCTTGGCCTTCATCACCTGGTTGACCACGATCGAGGCGTCGAAGCCGGCGTTGTCGGCGATCTGCCGGCAAGGCACTGCCACGGCGCGACGGATGATGTCCACACCGAGGCGCTCGTCGCCCTCACAGTCAAGACCATCGAGAACCGACGAAGCCTTGATCAGCGCCACACCACCACCGGGCAGGATGCCTTCTTCGACAGCAGCACGGGTGGCGTGCAGTGCATCTTCGACCCGAGCCTTCTTCTCCTTCATCTCCACCTCGGTGGCTGCGCCCACGTTGATCTGGGCAACGCCGCCAGCGAGCTTAGCCAGGCGTTCCTGGAGCTTCTCGCTGTCGTAGTCAGAAGTGCTGCGATCGAGCTCGGCGCGAATCTGGGCAATACGACCCTGGATGTCGGCCTTCTTGCCGCCACCCTCGATGATCACCGAATCGTCCTTGGTGATCGTGACCCGCTTGGCCGTGCCCAGAATGGACAGATCGGCAGTTTCGAGGTTGATGCCCAGGTCTTCCATGACCGCAGTGCCACCGGTGAGGACGGCGATGTCCTCGAGCATGGCCTTGCGACGATCACCGAAGCCGGGAGCCTTCACGGCACAGGCGTTGAACACACCGCGCAGCTTGTTGACCACCAAGGTTGCCAGGGCTTCGCCCTCGACGTCCTCGGCGAGAATCAGCAGCGGGCGACCAGACTTGGCGACCTGCTCGAGCAGCGGCAACATGTCCTTGATCGACGAGATCTTCTTCTCGTGGATCAGAATGAACGGGTTGTCCAGCTCGACTTCCATCTTCTCGAGGTTGGTCACGAAGTGCGGGGACAGGTAGCCCTTGTCGAACTGCATACCCTCGACCCACTCGATCTCGGTGGCGAGGGTCTTGCCCTCTTCGACCGTGATCACGCCATCCTTACCCACCCGCTCCATGGCGTCAGCAATACGCTGGCCAATCTCGGTGTCGCTGTTGGCGGCGATGGTCGCCACCTGTTCGATTTCCGTGCGGGTCTTCACCGGCGAGGACATCTTGCCCAGCTTGGTCACGATGGCCTCAACGGCATTCTCGATACCACGCTTGAGCTGCAGCGGGTTGGCGCCGGCTGTGACGACCTTCAAGCCCTGCTCGAAGATGGCCTCGGCCAAAACGGTGGCGGTGGTGGTGCCGTCGCCGGCCACGTCGGAGGTCTTACTGGCAACCTCCTTCACCATCTGCGCGCCCATGTTCTCGTAGGGGTTCTCGAGCTCGACTTCCTTGGCCACGGTGACGCCGTCCTTGGTGACGGTCGGTGAGCCAAAGGAGCGTTGCAGCACCACGTTGCGACCACGCGGTCCCAAAGTGACTTTCACCGCGCGAGCGAGCTTGTTGACACCGGCGCGAATCAAATCGCGGGCCTCGATGTCGTAGGCAATTTTCTTAGCAGCCATTGTTCTTCAGTCTCTTATTTAGATGTCTTTTAGTGTACAGATCAGCTGACGATGGCGAGAATTTCATCCTCGCGCACGATCAGGAACTTCTCGCCACCGACGGAGATCTCGTTGCCCGCGTAGGAGGAGAAGATGATCCGGTCGTTCTTGGCCACCTGGGGCGCCACGCGCTCACCAGAGTCGCTCATTTTGCCTTCGCCAACGGCGATGACCACGGCCTCTTGGGGCTTCTCCTTGGCGCTGTCGGGCAGCAGGATGCCGCCAGCTGAGCGCTCTTCGGCCTCCAGGCGCTGCACGAGCACATTGTCGTTCAGCGGGGTGAGGTTGGTCTTTGCCCCAGTCTTGGGGGCGGTCTTGGCGCTGGTCTTGGTGACCTTCTTCTTCGTCTTGGTGGCCATCGAGCGAGGCTCTCCTAGGTCTGTATCTGGGGTCTGTTGCTGGAAGTGATTGAAGTGGGATTGAGTGAGTTGTCAGCGGTGGAGTTCGAGCAGGATCTGATCAACTGCCTGCCGCAACTCTTGTGCCTGAAAGGGCTTATCTATAAACGAGCGCCCGAGGGACTCGCACGTCCGGCGAATCTCCCGGTCGCGGTTGCCCGACATGAAGATCGTCGGCATGCCCCGCGGGCGGCTCGGTCGAGCGGGCGCACCACCCGTAGGAGCGATCCATGCCCCTTGCAGGTACCGTTGCAGTACTTCGATGCCGGTCATCCCAGGCATCTCTACATCGAGGATCAAGAAGTCGATGGTTTCGTGCAGCAAACTGGCAAAGGCGTCCGCCCCGCTCGCCACGGTGAGAATCCGGAGTTCCTGGCGTTCGGACAGCAAATCCACCACGGAACGCCGCATGGAGACGTCATCGTCTCCAATGAGCACCGTGAGAGTCTGCTGGCGAGAGGAATCCATGGACCATGTCCGAGGGGCATCTGGAGATGACAGAAAAGCAAACCGGGTGCCAATGGTGATCGCGCGCCCTACGAATCTCAGCGAAGGCGGAATCTCCAGCCCTCGGGGTGTTCCGCAGTGGTCGAGCTTCACAACGCCGCAGCCAGCCACCCCCCCTCTGCCAGATTGGCGGTTGCTGGAGCCACCATGTCCGCCGCGAACGGTGCCGAAATGACAGGGAGCCTCCAAGATCGCTTGTCCGCCGTACGGCTGTACCTCATTGCCACGGCCGACTCAGAGCCGCAAGCCACCCCGGCGTGGCTTCAACGGGTGAGCGCCGCTGTCCGCGGGGGCGTGGGCGCAGTCCAGCTCCGACAGAAGGGCACCAGCACCGAGGTCCGCCGTCAGTGGCTCACTCAGCTGCGGGAGGTCCTGGGGCCCCAGGTGCTGCTCCTGGCCAACGACGACCTCTCAGCCGTTCGCTCCCCCACAGGTGCCCGCCTCGCCGACGGTTTACACCTAGGCCGAGAAGACGCCGAGGCCTTGGGCGCACACACGTCCTCGGCCCGCGAAGAGCGCCGCCGAGCTGGCCTGGCCCTCGCGCGCAAGTCCCTTGGCCCCGAGCTGCTCCTGGGGACATCCACCCGGGCCGCCCATGAGATCGACCTGGCCTTGGCCGCTGGCGCCGACCATGTGGGTTTCGGCGCCATGTCAGCCACCCCGACCAAGCCCGAAGCCATCGTCGCCCGCCCCGCTGAGCTGACCCGCTGCCTCGAGCGCTTCCCCTCCTTGCCTCTGTTTCCCATCGGCGGCATCAGCGAGAAGACCCTCCCCCGGTGGGTCGCTCTGGGTTGCCTCCGAGCCGCAGTGAGTAGCGCCATCCTGGAGGCAGACGATCCAGAGGCCAGCGCCCTGGCTTTGATGCGCCACTTTGAGAAGCCCTGCACACGCTAATCCCCACAGCCCAGCAGCCTTCGGCCCGTGGGTTAAAATGCCCCGCCTGCTCGCCCTGACCGCTCTCTCTGGAGCGACAGCCCCTGAACCGACAACAAAGAGTACACAGAGATGGCGCCACGACTCAGCGACGACCGCCCCACAATCCTGGCGAAGGTCAGCTTGCTCTTGCTCCTCTGCGGGCCTGCCGCAGCCCCACTTTTCGGCGCGCCGTCCCAAGCTACCCGCTCCGCCGAAGCCCCCAAATCAGTGGTCTTCATCGTGGTCGACACCCTCCGCGCCGACCACCTGGGCTGCTACGGCTACCCTCGACCGACCAGCCCCCATATCGACGCACTGGCTACGAGAGGCGTGCTCTTCAAGAACACGCTGTCGCAATCGTCATGGACCCTGCCCAGCATGATCTCGCTGATGATGGGCCGCTATGTCCTGGGCCTGACCCCGTTACTGCCAGGCAACATCGAAACCATGGCCGAGCTCTTCTCTGCTCGGGGCTATGAGACCGCCGCTTTTGTCGCCAACGGAGTTGTCAGCGGACCTGCTGGCTTCACCAGAGGCTTCGACCTTTTTCGCTCGGAAGACAACCTGCTAGAGCTCCCCGAGCACACCCGCGAAAGCTCAGTCTTTAAGCTCGGCGAAATCGTGAATGACGAAGTTCAGTACTGGGCCGAGAAGCGGGCCGCCACCGAGAAACAAGATCCGGACGGGGCACCGTTCTTCATCTACATCCACTACATGGATCCCCACCGGCCGTACCTGCCCCTCGGAGAATCCGCGCCATTCGCCGAGAGCTACGAGCCCCTTGGCCCCTTAGCCAAGAAGCGCTACGACGATTTCGTCGCTGAGCACCCTGACTTGCAAGCGGACGCCGAGGCGCAGCTGCAACGCATCCGCGACACCATTCAGCGCTACGACGCGGACGTGTCCTATACAGACGCTCGCATTGGCGAGATGCTCGCCTCTCTCGAAGACCTCGGTCTCATGGACAACACCGTGGTGGCTCTCGTCGCAGACCACGGCGAAGGGCTCTTCGACCGCCGCGAATACGACGAGTTGGTCCGCCAGCAAGGCCCGCCCGAAGCACAGCGCCTCGCGGACTACTTCAAGAATGGGCACGGTAGACAGCTCAACAGCGAACTGGTCTCCACGCCCATCATCTTTGCTGGCCCCGGCGTCGTCGCTGGACGCATGGTCATCGAGACGGTCGCCAATGTGTCCGTCCTGCCCACGTTGGTGGAGCTCGCCACCGGCGACATCATCGACGACCGAGACGGCCAGAACTTGGTGCCCGCTCTGGTCGACGAGACCTTCAGTTTGGATCAGCGGTCCATGCTCTATTCGTGGTGCATTCAAGCCACAGCGGTGCTGCACCCAAAGCGGCGGTTGAAACTCCTGCGCCCCAATGATGCCGGCCTTCAATACGACCTGGTGCCCACCCTGTTCGATCTGCTCAACGACCCGGGGGAGGATCGCAACGCCCTGGACAGCGATGCGTCGCAAATGGCCGCAGCCGCTCGCTTCCTCAACGGGGTACTCGTGGAGAGAGAGAAGCTCTCGCTGAACCAAAGCAAGTCTACTGAGTACCTCGAAGCGACGCGCCGCAAGATGCTCGAGCTGGGCTACATTCGCTAGAGAGTTCCAGCGGGACTCAAGCACGACTCGCCAATCTGCCGATAGCGATTCACTGAGTCGCGCCAGTACAGACTGACATCCCACTGAGCAGGCCGCGTCTTCGCTGACAGCCAAACAACCGGAGAGGCAAACGCCATCAGCAGCACCCCGAGTAGCAGCAGCAAAAGGAGCTTCTTTTCTCTCGTCGTTGTGGTCATCAGCGCGGCTTGCGCCGTCACAGTGGCCGGCGGACCAGCGAAGTCCTGGGAGACTCTACGGACCTGGGCCTATGGTTCGAGCGCCACCAGTAACGTCACTTACTGGTGCCCCATGGACCCCGAGATCCTGCGCCAGGGCGTCGCCATGTGCCCCATCTGCAACATGGAGCTCGTGCCCTTCGAGGGTAGCTCAGCGGGAAGTGCACAAAGCGGAGTGCTCTCCTTGACCAACCAGCAGGTGCAGCAGTCGGGAGTGCGTCTCGGCGTGGTCCAGCAACGAGACCTCGCACGGGAAATCGACGCCAGCGGCACCCTTGAGATCATCCCCGAACGGCGCAGCGCGCTGCATATCGGCTATCCGGGCGTGAGCATTGTCCAGAGCATCAACGTGGGAAGGGCGGGCTCGAACGTTGGCGCGGGAACCATCGTCCTCACAGTTTCGAATCAGGTGATGCTGACCAAGTTGCAGGTCTACAAGGCCCTGCGAGCTGAGTACTCCGATTTGCGCCGGCAGCGTAAAACCGCCGAGGCCCAAGTGCTGCTGAACCGCGCGGGCGAACTCACCAGCGAGATCATTTCCTACGGACTTCCCGCGCCCACCCTCGACAAGATCGCTGCACGCCCCCCAAGCTCAGAGATCATCACGTTTCCTGTGTACGCGCACACATGGGGGATCGTGCTGTCCGCTCCCCCTCTCTCGCTCGGCGCCGCCCTGCCCCAGAACCAACTCATCCTAGAGACCGCGAACCTCACAGAGCTTTGGCTCTCCATCGATCTCTTTGAGCATGAGCGACCCTTTGTCGCCGTTGGGCAATCGATCCAGTTCTCCACGTTGGCCCTGCCCGACCAGACTTTTCAGTCGACCATCGAATTCATCGAGCCAGTGGTGCAGGCCCGCAGCCAAACAGTGCGCGCGGTAGCCCTGGTGTCGAACCCGACCATGGCCCTCTCACCGGGAATGTTCGTTCGATCACGTTTGGTCAGTGACATCCCTGGGGCACTGTGTGTCCCCGAGAGCGCCGTGCTGCAATCCGGGCGCCGCGACGTGGTCCTGGTCGCCGAAGGAAATGGCCGCTTTCGCCCGCGAGTGGTCACCCTCGGCCGGCGACACCTCTCTCTAGCGAACAAAGGTAGCGGCCAGTCTTCGGTGGACGACGAGGAGCGCTATCACGAGATTCTCGCCGGCCTCGAAGCAGGGGAGGACGTGGTCATCTCAGGCAACTTCCTACTCAACGCAGAGGCTCAGTTCCAGGGCATCCTGAAGAAGATGGCTGCGGCGCACGACGCGCAAGAACTGGCCGAGCCCATCTCCCCTGAAGCGCACCTGCTCATCGACGCAGCCATGGTCCAGTACTTCACCCTGGGTCGCGCACTGGTCCAAGACGACGCCCGCAATTTGGGCGAGACGGCTCGCGCACTCGCCGCGACCACAGCGAACCTGCACGACGAACCCGGCGTAGGTGAACGCTTGCGCGGATTGCACACCACCAGCTTGCTCTTCGCCGCCAGCGCCGACAAAGCACAGATCGATTGGGACGAGTTGCGCACACACTACGCCACCCTTTCTCAGGGCATCGTCAACACTCTCGCGAAGCACCTACCAGGGGCCGTGGGCAGTGGCGAGCTGCACGTGTTCAGCTGCCCCATGGCCGACCCCTTCGGCTACGAGCTCTGGGTTCAAGCCGACGCCGAACTGCAGAACCCCTATATGGGCCAGCGCATGGCCAACTGCGGTTCACCCGCCGAGTTGCCCTAAGACCATGCTGCACAAGCTCATCGACTGGAGCCTGGAGAACCGTCTCCTGGTTTGCGTGATCTCACTGTTCTTGGCAGTGGCCGGCGTGCACTCCATGGACAACTTGTCCCTGGATGCCATTCCCGATCTCTCCGACGTGCAAGTCATCGTGCACACGGGCTGGTCCGGGCGCGATCCGCAAACCATCGAAGATCAGGTCACCTACCCGATCACGTCAGCACTCACCGGCGTAGCCAATGTCCGCGACGTGCGCGGCTTCTCGTCCTTCGGCACATCGCTGGTCTACGTCATCTTCGCCGACGGGACAGACCCTTACTGGGCTCGCTCGCGTGTCCTCGAACACCTGAACCAAGCTCAGCACAAACTGCCCGCGGGTGTTGTCCCCAACTTGGGGCCCGACGCCAGTGCCATGGGCTGGATCTATCTCTACACCCTAGAAGACACTCGCGGGCAACTCGACTTAGGTCAGCTGCGATCGCTGCAAGACTACTTCGTGCGCTTTCAGTTGGAGAGCGTGACCGGCGTAGCCGAAGTGGCCAGCCTTGGTGGCGCTGTGCGGCAGTACCAAGTGACCGTCGACCCTCGATCCTTGGCAGCCCTCGACATTCCTTTGGCGAAGGTCATCGGTGCGATTCGGCGGTCCAACGACGACGTGGGCGGCCGAGTGATCGAAATGGCCGAGACCGAGTACATGATTCGGAGCCGCGGCGCGATCAGCTCCATCGCCGACTTGGAAACGGTGCCCGTTGGTCACGACGGCCAGGGCACTGCCATTCGCTTGGGCGATGTGGCCAGTGTGGTGATTGGCCCCGACATCAAACGGGGCATCGCCGAGAAGAACGGCGAGGGTGAAGTAGTCGCGGGTATCGTCACCATGCGCTACGGCGAGAATGCTCTCGACGTGATCGACGCGGTGAAGGCGAAGATCGGTGAGATCCAGGCTGGTCTCCCGGACGGTGTGGTCATTCGCAAAGCCTACGATCGTTCTGGGCTCATCGAACGGTCCATCCAAACCCTAGGGCAGCAACTCATCGAAGAGCTGCTCATCGTGGCTCTCGTCTGCGTGATCTTCTTGTGGCACTGGCGCAGCGCCATGGTCAGCGTGGTCGTCTTGCCCCTGGGCATCTTGGTGGCCTTCATCGCCATGAACGCCCTGGGGATCAACGCCAATATCATGTCGTTGGGCGGCATTGCCATCGCCATCGGCGCCATGGTCGACGCGTCTGTGGTGATGGTCGAAAACTTCCACAAGCATCGAGAGTCCGCCAGCGACGACGCTGATCACTGGGAGATCGTGCGCAAGGCAGCCCACGAAGTGGGACCGGCGCTGTTCTTCTCGCTCCTCGTGATCACCATTTCGTTCTTACCGGTGTTCGCTCTCGAAGATCAAGCAGGGCGGCTGTTCAAACCCTTGGCCATCACCAAGACCTTGGCCATGGCATCCGCGGCTGTGCTCACGCTGTTTCTCATGCCCGTGCTCATGGGCTTCTTTGTGCGCGGCAAGCTGCACAACGAATCGGCGAACCCCGTCAGCCGCTTGATGATCGCCTGCTACCTTCCCGTGCTGCGCTTCGCACTGAAAAACCGAGCCGTGTCTATCGGCTCAGCGTTGTTGCTGCTCGTCTTCACCGTGGTGCCTTTCGTGCGCCTTGGCAGCGAGTTCATGCCTTCGATCAAAGAAGGCGATGCCCTGGCTATGCCTACCACCGTGCCGGGCATTTCTAGCACCGAGGCTCGACGGACCTTGCAGATGCAAGACCGCCTCCTCGCGGGATTCCCCGAAGTTGAGGTGGTCCTCGGCAAGATCGGCCGCGCTGACACCGCGCTCGACCCCGCGCCCTTGTCCATGGTGGAAACGCACATCACGTTGCTGCCCGAAGAGCACTGGCCTGAGCGCATCGTCGAGCGGGATTGGCTCAGCGACAAAGCGGCCACCATGCTCGACCATCTTCTGAGCGCGAGCACCAACGGGAAAACCCTCGACGGGAGCCGCGGTGACGCCGCCCAGCAAGTGGCGCTCATGACTCAGGCCGACAGCACCCGCTGGACCCGAGAGAGACTCACCGCCGGCGCGACCATGGACACCGTCCGTGATCCCCTGGGCGAACTGCTCGTGCGGCAACTGGCCACACGTTCGGTGGAGTATCTTCGCTCCCAAGGCATCCTCGACGTCAGCACCGCGGACACAGATCAACTTCGCGCAGTTTTCAACGGAGCCTTCGCGGGTGACTCCATCCCCCTGCGGCGTACGACATTCGACGAACTCACCAAGCGCGAGATGCACGACCAGATCACCATCCCGGGAATGCCCAACTGGTGGCTGATGCCCATCGAAACCCGCATCGGCATGCTCACCACCGGCATGCGCGGCAAAGTAGGCATCAAGCTCTACGGCGACGACCTGGTCAAACTCGAACGTCTCGCTGAAGAGCTCGAGTCTGTGCTCCACCAAGTCCCTGGAACACTCTCGGTGATCGCCGAGCGAGCCATGGGCGCGTTCTATCTCGACGTGGACGTGGACCGCGAACGGTGTGGCCGTTTTGGTCTCACCGTAGGCGACGTGCAAGACGTGATCGAAACAGCCATCGGTGGCATGCCCATCACCGTGGCACTCGACGGCCGCGAACGGATCCCCGTGAACGTGCGCTATCCCCGAGAGCTGAGGGACGACCCGGTGCGCCTGGGACGCACGCTGATTTCTACTCCCACCGGAGCGCAGATCCCCCTGAGCGAGCTCGCGGAGATTTCGATTCAGGACGGCCCTCCGGTGATCAAGAGCGAGAACGGCTTACTGCTCACCAACATCCCCGTGGATCTCGAAGCTGATATCGACGTGGGGACCTACGTGGCTCGGGCGCAGCAAGTCATCGACGGAGCCATCGCCGACGGACGCATCACCGTCCCCACCGGGACTTACCTGGTGTGGAGCGGTCAGTACCAGCTCATGGAAGAAGTGTCCGGGCGACTGTGGGCCATCGTGCCCATGACCCTGGCGCTGATTCTCATGTTGATCTACTTCAACACGAAGGACTTGCCGGAAACGCTGATCACAATGGTCACCTTGCCCTTCGCCCTCATCGGCGGAGTGTGGCTGCTGTACTGGCTCGACTACGACCTTTCGGTGGCGGTGACCGTGGGCTTCATCGCGCTCGCCGGCCTCGCCGCCGAGACGGCAATCTTGATGCACATCTATCTCGATCTGGCCTACAAGCGACACAAGGTTCCCGGAAAAATGCTCACGGGGGTGGCACTGCAGGAGGCCGTGGTCGACGGAGCGGTGCTGCGAGTCCGGCCCAAGATGATGACCGTGGTCACAACGATTCTAGCCCTGGTGCCGATCATGTGGTCGGTGGGCGCTGGAGCCGGGCCTATGAAGCGCATGGCCGCGCCCATGATTGGCGGGTTGGTCACCTCGACCTTGCACACCCTGGTGTTGATCCCGGTGTACTACGCCATGCTGCACGAGTGGCGCGGGCGCCGGGCCGCACGGAGAGAAGCGGCCTTGAGTTAGCCGCCGCGCTCACCGGCTAGCCCAAGCTTCTCCCGCCAAAAAAACCATACCCTCCTTGCCGGGCGACCGGCAAGAAAGGCACGTCTCTCTTTATCTCATCCGTTCAATGCGTGCTCGTAAAGCCCTTCACGAGCACCAAGGTGTAGAGCATGGGCAGCGTGGGGTAACGGCGCGTTATCCTCCGACCCATGTCACAGCCACCCACAGCACACCCCTTTCGCCGACTGCTGGCCTACGCCACACCCCATCGCAAGGCCATGCGCCTCGCGGCAGCCTGCTCAGTCACCAACAAGGTCTTCGACTTAGCTCCGCCCCTGCTCATCGGTGCCGCAGTGGACATCGTCGTCGAGCGCGAGGGCTCCTGGGTAGGCGCTCTCGGCTTCCCCGATGTCTACGATCAGTTGTTGGTTCTCGCCGGGCTCACCGTGCTGGTCTGGGTGCTCGAGTCTATCTTTGAGTACTTGTTCAGGATTCTCTGGCGCAACCTAGCTCAGACCATCCAGCACGAGCTGCGCGTAGACGCGTGGTCCCACGTGCAAGGCTTGGAGCTCGCGTGGTTCGAAGATCGCTCCACCGGCGGACTCATGGCCGTGCTCAACGACGACGTGAATCAGCTCGAACGTTTTCTGGACAGTGGCGCCAACGAGTTGCTGCAAGTGGCCACCACCGTGCTGGTCATTGGCGGGCTGTTCTTCTACCTGGCCCCGTCCGTGGCCTGGATGGGTGTGGCCCCCATGCCCTTCGTCCTTTGGGGGTCCGTGCGCTTCCAGCGTTTGCTGGCTCCGCGCTATGCAGCCGTCCGCCGAGAAGTGGGCCAGCTCAATCATCAGCTGGCGAACAGCCTCGGAGGCATCGCCACGATCAAGAGCTTCACCGCCGAAGCCCACGAGGCCCAGCGCCTGAGCCGCACGAGCGACGGCTACCGTCAAGCGAACCGCGCGGCCATCCGTTTCAGCTCTGCCTTCTCGCCGCTCATTCGCATGGTCATTGTGGTCGGCTTCACCGCCATGCTCGTCTACGGGGGACAACTCGCCCTGGACGGCGAACTCGAAGTGGGCGCCTACAGCGTGATGATCTTCTTGGTGCAAAGGCTGCTCTGGCCACTCACGCGTCTGGGCGAGACTTTCGATCTCTATCAGCGTGCTATGGCCTCCACCACACGCATCTTTGATCTGCTCAGCACCGAGGCAGCTGTCAAGAGCGGCCCGCAGACTTTGCCACGCGAGCAGGTCGTGGGAGCAGTTCACTTCGACAAGGTGAGCTTTGCTTACCAGTCCAACCCATCGACCCTGCTGCCTAACACTCTGACCGGGCTCGAACTCACCATGCCCGCCGGCAAGACCACCGCGATTGTGGGAGCCACCGGCGCTGGCAAGAGCACAGTGATCAAGCTGCTACTACGCTTCTACGACGTCACCGGTGGTGCGATCACCCTGGACGGCACCGACTTGCGCGAACTCTCGCTCACCGACCTGCGCGATGCCATCGGCCTGGTGAGCCAAGACGTGTTCCTCTTCCATGGCACAGTGGCCGAAAACATCGCCTACGGCCGCCGGGACGCCAGCCCCGAAGAGATCATCGCCGCCGCCAAAGCCGCCGAAGCCCACGACTTCATCGAGTCACTTCCTCAGGGCTACGACACGGTCGTCGGCGAGCGGGGCCAGAAACTCTCCGGGGGACAGCGGCAGCGCGTGTCGTTAGCGCGAGCCGTGCTGAAAGACCCGCCGGTGCTGGTCCTCGACGAGGCCACTTCGTCGGTGGACAACGAAACCGAAGCGGCGATTCAACGGTCACTGGCACGCCTGGCCGTGGGCCGCACCACGATCGTCATCGCCCACCGCTTGTCGACAGTTCGTAACGCCGAGTGCATCTACGTCATGGACGGGGGCGCTGTGGCCGAATCAGGCACCCACAACGACTTGATCAAGGCCGACGGGATCTACGGGTCTCTCTGGCGCGTGCAGACCGGCGAGGCTGTCTAACGCCACGACACGCCCCCACGGGAAGGCCCTAGTAAACCCTGCCCAGACTCCCAGGAACGGCTAGCGGCTTGGGGTGGTGACGCCGGCCTGGGCCCTCGCCGAACTCTCCCCAGGTCACTGCAGCGCGGCTCCGCCTTGTCCGTTAAGCCGAGCTAGCTGTCTGATTTCTTTCCCATCCCGTGGCCGGGTTGAGCCGTACGGATCGCCAACCCGACACCACCCCATCCCAGCAAAGGAAGCCATGAAGAAGAACGAACCGATCAGCCAGGTGATGACCACGAAAATCGTGACCACGCACACGAGCCAGAAGGTCAGCGACGTGCGCAAGTTGATCTCGGAAAACGACTTTCACCATGTGCCTGTGCTCTCGGGCGTGGAGTTCG
>JBLIMM010000023.1:0-22914 GCA_047638635.1 Pseudohongiellaceae bacterium
CCCGTCCTTCGCCTTGATCGCTGCTCGGAGCCAAACACGTGGCTGCTGAAGACCTCAGCCTGCATCGCCCCGGGCTGCACTGGATCCCGTCCTTCGCCTTGATCGCTGCTCGGAGCCAAACACGTGGCTGCTGAAGACCTCAGCCTGCATCGCCCCGGGCTGCACTGGATCCCGTCCTTCGCCTTGATCGCTGCTCGGAGCCAAACACGTGGCCGCTGAAGACCTCACCGTGCGCCCTGGAGTGGTGATTCCGGGGCACGAGTTGTCGATGTCTGTGGCGAGGGCCGGGGGGCCGGGCGGGCAGCACGTGAACAAGCTGTCCACCAAAGTGGTACTGCGCTGGTCAGTGAGGGACAGCGCGGTGTTGCGGGACGATCAGCGAGAGCGCCTGCTGAAGCAGCTGGCCACACGACTCACCAAAGAGGGCCAGCTGGTGGTGGCTGCGGACGGAGATCGGAGTCAGCTGGCGAATCGGGCTGCCGCTCGGGTGCGCCTGGCCGAGATGGTGCGCCAAGGGCTGCACGTGCCGAAGAAGCGTCGGGCCACGAAGCCCACCCGGGGCAGCCAGCGCCGACGGCTCAAGGCGAAGAAGGAGCGTAAGGACGTGAAGCAGGGCCGCGGGCGCCCGTCCATGGACGACTGACCCTCTGTCTGCTAAGGGCGAGGTCGGTAGAGCCGTGGTGAGTCTGGGGAGTGCTCTTCGCCAGGGGGCGCGTAGGGGCTGGCGAGTTCGAGCAGGAGTTCGTAGTTCAGGGCCTGCGCGTCCATGACGGCGGCGACCTGGGCCAGCTCGCGGGTGTAGAAGATCACGTCGGCGTTGCCGTGCAAGATCTCTGGTGGGTCGATGCGGTAGCGAAAGGGGATACAGCGCCTGCCGCTGAGAACCGCGAGCATCTTGGGAACGTCGGTCATCACCACGGCTTCTGGGGCGGTGTGCTCTGTCAGCCATAGGGCGACCTGCTCTAGGAGAGGGTCCACGTCAATGCGATCGAGGGGGGCGACCCTGGGACTGGCGAGCCTGCGTTCTTCGAACTGCCGCATTTGGGCTGGCCACTCCACGGCGCGAAAATGCAGCCATGGCAAGAGGAAGAGCCCGGGAACGAGCCAAGCCAGCTGTGGACGGAGTTCGGGGAGCTGAGGCCTGCGGAGCAGCCATGCCAGGCCTGCCACCAGAACCCACGATGCGCCGATGACGACGGTGTAGCTCTTCGACCAGCGTCCTAAGACCGTGGGATGGTCTGAAACCTGGCTGCTGAGGACCACGGCCACTGCGGTCGCTATGAGCAGGGCTGAACCTCGTCCAAAGGGAAGCTGGGCGAGCATGGCCAGCGCCTTGTAAGCCAGCACCAACCCCAGCCCAGCGGCGAGCAGCAGCAAGGGCAGCAGAGGGACATAGAAGCGCTCTTGCTGATTGAACGGCCAGAGCAAGTAAAGAGCCAAGGTGGCCACGAGATAGGCCGCAGCATCCTGGCTGGAACGGGAGGACCGCACCATGGTGACCAGCCCACCGAGGATGAGGGCCAAGGTGGCGAGCCCCACGGGGAGGCGGGCCCCAGCTCGGTCGATGTTCGTCAGCAGGACCGCACTGGCCCGGGCTAACACCTCTAGATTTCCTCCGACCCGGCGGACGAGGCCGGCTCCGTCGATGGTGGGCATGTCGGCCCGTATGGTCTTGGTGAGGTCGCGAGGCTCTTGAGCCAGCAGCTCGGCGCTGTAGTTGGGTGCGTCAGGGTTGGCCGAACGGATGGAAGCGCCCCGGGTGCTCCAAGCGCCGAGAACTAGCCCGACGGTGAGCAGCAGCAGGGCTGCCCGGGACCGGCTGCGGTTGCCGTCGCTGGGTATGAAGAGGTGCAGTACAGGCACCACAGCCAGGGTGATCCCCGCCATACGCAGCGAAATGGCTCCCGCGAGAAAGGCTGCGGCCAGGGCCGTGCGTCCCCAGCTGCGTCGCGGGCCCAGAGCGTCGGACATGAGCAGCAGCGCAGCCAAGCTCAAGGCCATGAAAGGCACCTCTGTACGCAAATAACGTACAGAGAGGTCGCAGAGAGTCTGAGACAGGGCGACGGCGCAGGCGATGACCGATCCAGCCCATGGCGGATAGCCCAATCGGCAGATGAGCCGGTGGGTGATCAGCACCGTGAGAGCGAGCATGACGACCAGCAAGCCGTGAAACGCGAGATAGGCGTCAGGGCTTGTGGCCCGGATGATCGAGGCTATGAGGAGGGGTAATCCCGGGGTGTATTTCCCGTGGGGGATGCCCTCTAGGGCGTAGCCGTCCCCGGCGGCCAGAGACTGCCCCAAGCCCACATAGGCCGAAGCGTCAGGATCGATGGTCCAAACGTCTCTCAGGGCCGAACCATGGAGGATAAGAACGGCGAGGGCGGCGAGGCAGCTGACGCGCGCCGGAGTTAATTGGCTCTTTAGTTGCACGATGGCCTGACTTTGGACGAGATTCTGAGGAGTCTCAACGAAAATCGCGATGTCTTCAAAAAGTCGGGTGTCAATTGTGTGACCGCTTCGTTGTCTCCCAGTACAGTCATCTCAGAAGGATGGATCTGTGGCTGTGTACTCAGTGAAGTCTGTCGAGCCCAATCACCGGGGGCCGTAGCGTGCTGCAACCTCAAAAGACTCCTAAGCCTAGTCACCCGGGTGGTGACAGCGTGGTTCGGAAAGGTAGTCGGAGGAGCCCCGCTCCCAGAGAGATGGTCAGCAGCTCGATTCTTGACCGAGCTCGGGTTGTGGCGCGAGAGTCGGGGCATCCGTTGATGGTCCGCACGGTGGCTGGTGACAGCTGCGAGGTTCAGGCGCTGAACAACGCCTTGATGGACACGTTTCGCGAGCAAGAGAGTGTGCCCGCCTACAGCCTGCTGTTCGAGCTGAACGTCCGTCCATTCACCCTGATCGCCAATCGCATCATGCGCATGACGGGCAGCCGGGCCGATCCTGGGGATATTCTTCAAGAGGCCTTCTTGGCCATTTACCGCTATCCGACTCGTTTCCGGCCCGATAAGCCGAACTCGTTTCGCAACTGGTCCTACTCGATCATTCGCAACACCGTGTATCGCAGCCTCAACGCTGCGAATCGCGATGGCATCCCCGCTGACTTGCTCGCGGATGTGTTGGTCGACACGAAGGCTGCTTCCCCGCTGCAAGCTACCGAGGACGTCGAGCAGGATGTGACCTGTCGCCGGGTCTACGGCATTTTGCTCTGCCTCTACCTTGAGGCGTTTGAGTCCGAGTTGAAGGACCGTGACCGTCTCGCGCTCAGATTGGTCGAAATTGAGAAGCTTGGTTACAAGGACGCCGCCGCTCGCTTAGACATCCGCCTTGAGAACTTCAAAATGGTCGTTTGTCGTGCTCGAAAGAAGATCGTCCAGTACATGGTCCGCGTCCTGGGGACCCGAGTGTCATGAAAACAGATATCCAACCATGCAACTCCTTTGTGGTCGACCTGAACGCCTTCGTCGACAAACAGCTGAATGAGGGCGAGGCACTGCGCCTCGTTGACCACACTCGCCAGTGTGAAGGCTGCGCCGACTACTTGGTGGCTCTGCGTCGCCTCTCTGAATTTCATCGCCAAACAGCGGCTGCCTTTGAGGGCCAAGGTGAGGTCAGCGGCGCACCCTATGCTGATTCGCCTGAGGCTGTTGGCTCATCCGATGAAGACGGGGCGACGATTCCCAATGTGGACGCCCGTGGGTTATTTGCGGCGGTCACCGGGGTCCTGGCCAGCGACAAGAGAACGTCCCTAGCCCGATTGTTCTACGAGATCGGTAAGGCCTACGTGATGCTCGCGAATCGCAGCCAGTCGGTTGAGCGCGAGATTCAGGTGCGCTGCTCCCGGCCTCGGGATGTGCGCAAGTCTGAGGCAGAAGCCAGGCGTGTCGTGTTTAAGCATGACGCTCTGGCATCGGCGGGTGGGCACGAAGATAAGGGTGGGGTTTTCCGCCGCTCTCGTAAGCTCTTCGCTGCCTCAGGAAAGGGCCGGTCCGCCGCCTTTGCCAAAGGGCGAGCCTTCCTCGAAGAGGCTCTGGCGCTCGACAAAACTCTCGATGAGGCCCGGCTGTACCTGGGACTGCATTTCATGATGCAGGGCCATGGGGGCAGGGCTGCGGCGCAGTTCGAGCAAGTGAGCGAGAACGGTCGAACCGATCTCTTGCGGCTCATGGGCCTGCAGGGCCTGGGCAAGTTGCACGAAGATCGAGGCGAGTATCGCGCTGCCGTTGAGTTCTACGCTGACGTGATCAGCCGAGCGTCCGCCGAAGATGCGAACCGGCTGTTACAGAGCTTCGTCAATCTTCCCGTGAGCTGCGCCAAGGCAGGCATGGTCGAAGAGTCGGTTGAGCATTTCTCGGCCCTCGTCAACCGCTTCCCTCGCAAGCTGAATCAAATCCAGAACATCATCTCCAAGAAGCAGACATTTCAAGCTGTCTTGGATGCCAACTCAAAGTTTCACAATGACCTTCGCCAACAAGTTCCGGCACTCTTCACCGTTTGAGCGGGTGACATCATGAAGCCCATATACACAAATCCGCAGCGTTCCCTGACCACAGCTCTCTGTGTCGCGACGCTTCTCATTGCCACGTCTCCGTCGGCGACTCCCTTTGGAGACAACGATGGGGGGCTCGACCTTCCTGGCATGCAAGACCCAGGAACAATGCCCCCTGGCGATGCTGAGAACTCGACCAATAATAATGAGCAGCAGGAGAACCTGTACACCCTTGGCACGATCCCGGTTGCCGGCGCTGACACAGTTGTTGTCGGAGTGCCTGATGCTGCTGTGGGCCGCGTTGTCATCGGTGGCGACCCACTGATCTCTATGTCCGTGGCCACTTCAACGGACATCAACTCGTCGACTCAGGCCGCGCAGTCGTCGGGCCTGGGGGTCATGGCCTCCGTTGGAGTCGGAGAGGTGAGTCTGCAAGGTGGCCTCTTGCTGCCGGCACAGAGCCTCTTCGAGCGGTATCTCCAGAGCCCTGTAGACGCCACGGTGACACTGTCGTTCTTGATCGTCGACAGCGATCCCAAGGCCAGTCTGGAAGCCTTGCTCAACAGCAATGTCATGCTTGATCAGTGGCGAGCGGTCGATGATCCGAGTGCCCTCAACCTCGATAGCTTTGCACTGCTGGTGCAGAACAAGGCTGATCTGCTGGGTCCCAATGGCGAAGACACTCGGGTGACTTGGTTAGTGGCGACTCTCGATAGCCTCGGTGGCTTGCACTACTCAGCGGCTCGAGTCTCGACCCTGGGCGGTCCCATCGAAGTCGTGACCCACTAAAAGACCCAAGCCTGATCGGGTTGTTCCCAGCGCGCCGGTGCTCCCTGAGGGGGGTGCCGGCGCGCGGTTGTTGATGGCTGCCTTTATCCGCTGGGCAGCTGGCATATCATGCCTGGGCTCCCCTGCCTGCGAGACCCATCGTGACGTCCACTGACCCACTGCTTGCTGACCTCAACCCTGCCCAGCGCGAAGCGGTCGAGCACGGGGATGGCCCGTTGCTCATCGTCGCGGGCGCTGGTTCGGGGAAGACCCGTGTGATCACCCGCCGTATTGCTCGGCTGATTCGCAACGGAGTGAAGCCCTGGGAGATCCTGGCGATCACCTTTACGAACAAGGCCGCAGGGGAGATGCGTGGGCGGGTCGAGGCCTTGGTAGGTGAGGGGCAGGTGAGTCTGGCGACGTTTCACGCCTTCTGTGCGCGGATTCTTCGCATTGATGGTGAGCATGTCGGGCTCACCCGGGGCTACACCATCTACGACAGCAACGATCAGATCTCATTGATGAAAGATCTGAGCATCGAGCTGGGCATCGACACCCAGGCGTTTCGTCCCCGGGCGTTGCTGTCGGGAGTGTCGAAGCTGAAGAACGATGGCATCCTTGCGGATGAAGCTGCGGCGGGGGCTCAGTCCGCTTATGAGCAGGTGGTGGGGCGCGTATACGGGCGCTACACGGAGGCTCTCGCAGAATCTAACGCCGTGGATTTCGACGACCTGTTGCTCAAGACCGTTGATCTGTTTCGCGATCACAAGGCCGTCTTGCAGCGCTACCAAGAGCGCTACCGCTACGTGTTGGTGGATGAGTACCAAGACACCAACATGATCCAGTACCGCATCGCTCGGGACGTGGCGTCGCTCCACGGCAACATGTGTGCCACGGGAGATCCGGACCAGTCGATCTATCGCTGGCGTGGGGCTCGGGTTCAGAACATCCTCGACTTTGAGAGCGATTTTCCAGGGGCTCACGTGGTGCGCTTGGAGCAGAACTACCGCAGTACCAACCACATTCTCCAAGCAGCTTCGGCGGTGATTAGCCACAACACCGGGCGTTTACTAGGCGGGTTGTGGAGTGAGCTGGGCGATGGCAATCAGCTCACTGTGATCGCAGCGGACGACGAAGAGAGCGAAGTGGACGCTGTGGTGCGCGAGGTGCAGCGGCTCCTTCGCGAAGAAGATGATTTGTCCCTGTCTGACGTGGCCATCTTCTACCGCACCAACGCGCTCTCTCGGTCGCTTGAGCGGGCTTTGCGCTTGCATAACCTGGCCTACGAGATCGTGGGCGCCCTCGAGTTCTACGAGCGCAAAGAAGTCAAAGACCTGCTGGCCTATCTGAAGGTCCTGGCCAATCCTCAAGACACGGTTTCGTTTTTGCGCATCATCAATGTGCCCACGCGAGGCATCGGCAAGACATCCATCGAGCGGTTGCGTTCTTGGGCGTTGCCCCAAGGGATGGGCCCCCGAGAAGCGGCTCGACGAGCTGCGGAGTGCCCCAGTCTCACGGCCAAACCTCGCAAGGCTCTCATTGCGTTCAGCGCTTTGCTGGACGAACTCTCGAAAGACCTCGAGACCCTCGAGCCCGAAGCCCTGCTGCGCAATATCATGGACGCTACCGCGTTCGAGGCCTACCTGCGCGACTTCGGTGGTAGCGATGGCATCGATCGCGTCGAGAACGTCGAAGAGCTCGCGGGAGCCCTGGCCGCATACAGCCGCTCCGCAGCGAAGCCCACGGTGACAGGCTTCCTAGAAGAGACGGCTCTGGTCGCCGACGTCGACCGCTACGAGCGCGCCCCCGACCGTCTCACGTTGATGACCTTGCACGCCGCGAAGGGGCTCGAGTACCCGGCAGTCTTCATCGTCGGCATGGAGGAAGGCGTTCTGCCGCACCAGCGCTGCTTGGAGAACGACGAAGACCTCCAAGAAGAGCGGCGTCTTTGCTACGTGGGGATGACCCGGGCTCAACGCTACCTCACACTGAGCCGAGCAGGGCGGCGCATGTTGCACGGTCAGTGGATGCCCAGCGCTCCCTCGCGCTTTCTGGCGGAGTTGCCCGCGGACAACATCCGTTGGGATGACCGCACCGGCAGCAAGGGGGCTTTCGGCCCCGCCTGGGGCGAAGGTGGCTGGGGGCGGCGTCATGGCCCCAAGGCCGAGGCTTGGGAGGTCTCAGAGAGCTCCGCCAGCGAATCTGCCGACTTCGTCCCCGAAGCCGACGACTACCTCGATTTTCAGATTCCTCGTCGGGGGCAGGCGGTGCGCCACGCCCATTTCGGCCCTGGGGTGGTCACAAACATCAGCGGCTCCGGAGCCTCGGCCCGCATCACCGTGCGCTTTCAGCGTTGCGGTGAGAAGCAGCTCATGGCCGAGTACGCGCGGTTGGAGCCGGCGTAACGGGCCCTGACGCTGAGTTGATCCTGTGAGTTCGCTGCAGCTTCTCGGCAATCTGCGCAGCTTGCTCTGCCCCTGGGTGGTGACATGCCCCTGCGTGGCCCTGCTGGCAGGTCTCGTCCATCGCTGTCTGCTGCGGGGCTGAGTCGGACCTAGTTGTTGTTTGACCGAGACTCCTGTAAGCCCCCGGCAGTTGTCGAAGCGGGGTAGAGTCAGGGCCTTCCTCACTCGTTTTTTGGTTTTCATGCTGATCTCACTGTTGCTCTCTGCTCTGTTGCTGGCGCCGCTTACTACGGTGGTGACACCCGCCCCAGCCGGCGATGACGACGTCTTCTTTCATGTGGAAGAACTCGTCTACCATCCCACTCGCGACGGTGTTGTGCTGACTCTTGTGCCTGCGCAGGAGCTGCACGTGGCTGTAGCCTGGGGCCCCAAGGAGCCCCTGGAGTTTCAGAGCGGCGTGCGTTTGGCCCAGCCCGGCCGCCCGCTGAATATCCCGCTGACAAGCGTCGACCCGGGGGGCGAGATTCTCTATCGCGTCTATGTGCGTGAGGCCAGCGAGCCCCATCCGCTGCACCGAGTGCAGACGCTGCCCCAGCGAGGCACCAAGTTCAGCTTTGCCGTCGCCGCTGATACCCACGCCTGGGCGGTGTGGTCCAAGGGCACCTGCGGGGGATCACCGCCGCCGTTGCAGCAGCTCGAGCAAACCTTAGAGAACATCGCCGCCGACGAGTCCCTGCGCTTTCTGCTTCTGGGGACGGACATCGCGATGACCAAGTGCGGCTCTTGCTCGTCGTGTGATGTCGATGGGCTGACCGTGAGCTCTGGCACGGTGAGCAGCTATGCCGACGCGCTCCTCCGTTGGCGGCGCGTGTTGCAGCCGGACTTGCTAGGAATGGTGGGGGCCGACCTACCGCTTCTGGTGGCTCTTGGCGATCACGAGGGAGAGCAAGGGTGGCTCAATGGTGAAATCCCACGTTGGAGCGAAGAAGCCCGGCGGCAACACATTCCCCTCGCCAGTGCGTCCTACAAAGGGGGCCCGGCCGGCGGGTACTACGCTGTCGAGTCGGGAGACCTGCTCTTGGTGGTTCTCGACATTCACCGGCACACCACGTCGAAGCCCCTTTCCGTGGATGATTGGACCCTAGGCAAGGGGCAGCTTGCTTGGCTCGCTCGCACTCTGGCTCGTTCGAACGCCCAGTTCAAGATCGTCACCGCCGAGCACCTCTTGGGCGGTCTCTTTGATCCTAGCGTCACCACTCAAAAGGGGCGCGGAGGGATTACGGCAACAGACGACGGCACGTCTACGGGCACTTTTGTGGGGGAGCAGGCTCAGCTCCACGAGCTGTTCATGGCCCACGGTGTGCAAGTGTTCATGTCCTTTCAGGATCACGTTGCAGCTTGGGGCGAGAAGCTTGGCAGTGATGGCCAGGGCCAGGGCGTGACGTATCTCATTGGTGGTCGGGCTTCGGGAGTGGCGCCTCCCGCTGCGGCTCTAGCCTGGTACATCGATGCCATGGATTACGACGGGGACGGTGTCCCAGAGTTCGATACGGAGGTCACCGGAACCAAGCAGGTGGGCTACTTCCGGGTCACAGTGGAGCCGGGTCAGCGTCTGCTCTTCGAGTACGTGCTCACCTCGACGACATTCGGTGGAGGCGGAAACGGCGACGTGTTGTTCAGCTTTGCCGTCGACCAGGACGGCCACCCCACTCAGGTGTTTCCCCTCGACTGAGCGGTGTGCGGAAAACGAGCGCGGCCCGGGTTCCCCGCTCGCTGCCAAGACTGGCATCGTGCGGGAGCACCCGGGCCGCTGTCGAACTTGAGCCGGTCACCGCGCTTGGGATGAGCTGCTCAGATCGCCTGCTGTGAGACTCGTGAGGGACGCTGGTTAGGCGTTGGCCTCAGCAGCTGAGCCATGGAGGTGAATGTCGCGCTGGGGGTAAGGGATCGAGAACCCTTCAGCGTCGCAGGCCTGCTTGAGCTGCTTGGTGAGGTCGAAGTAGACAGCCCAGTAGTCGCCTGTTTTTGACCAGGGGCGAATGACGAAGTCCACGGAGGACTCGCCCAGGTTGGACACTTCGATCTGCACGCCGGGGTCCTTCAGCACGAGCGGATGGGCTGTGACAACCCGCTCGATCATGGCCCGAGCCTTGTCGAGGTCGTCGTCGTAACCCACGCCGAGGGCCAGGTCGACCCGGCGAGTGGCGTTGGCGGTCACATTGCGAATGGTGCCTCCCCAGATGGAGCCGTTGGGCACGATGACCACCTGGTTGTCAGGGGTCGTCATGGTGGCTGAGACCAAGGACAGGGCGGTGACCTTGCCCACGGTGCCACCAGCTTCGACCACGTCGCCGAGATCGAAGGGGCGGTAGAGCAGGATCATGATGCCCGCAGCGAAGTTACCCAGGGTGTCTTGCAAGGCGAAGCCCACCACGAAGCCCAAGACGCCCAGGCCGGTGAGGATGGGGGTCAGGTCGACGCCGACTGAGCTGAAAGCGAACATCAGTCCGGCCAGGAAGACGACCTTGCGGCAGGAGCCCACGAAGAAGCCTCGCAGCAGCTCGGACATGTCGAGCTTGCTGCGCTTGGTGGCCTTGTCGACCATGCTGCCCACCAACGCAGACAGGAACTTGAACACCAGCAGAATCAGCAGGAAGACCACAGCCTTCACGGCCATCCCCGGGCCGTTGTCCAGGAGCCAGTCTTTTCCTTGTTGAACCCACCCGGCGACCATGCCACCGAGGGCGCCGGCGTCGAGGTTGTCTGCGCGGACGCCTTGGATGCCCAGCAAGAGGATGCGGAGGTCGCTGACGTCGCCACCCTTGTCATCGAGGGAGTTGACCACGGTGAGCAGCTCTTCAGCGGCGCTGTCCAGTGCGGCATCGGCTTCGGCGAGGCGCCCCCGGAGTTCGTCGCGGGTGCTGTCGTCCGCAGCAGAAAGTTCGGCTGACACGGCAGCGACTGCATCCTGCAGCGACTTGACCTTGGCCTCCTGGGTGGCGGCTTGAGCTTCGAGCTGAGTGAGGCTCTGGGGCGCCGCGACCGGGACCGCCGTCTTCGCCCAAACACTGCTGCCTGGGAGGGGGCAAACGAGAGATGCGGCCAAGACGAGGGCGGTCAGCCCAAAACGACAAGGAGACGACATAGCGTCCTCCGGTGTAGGAGCAAATTGAGTTCGCGGGCGTCGCCCTGCCTTCCTCATGCAGGTGTCGAGCAGCGGGGCGAGAGTATACGCGGCTCCCACTCTCACACGCCAACCGGGCGGGCTCCTCTGGGGCTCTCCAGAGTGGGCAGCAGAGGAGCCGGGACGAAAGGGCCCTCTCTCGGCTAGAATGCCCTGCTGCTTCTTGACCCTCAGAAAGGCGCGTCTATGGCCAAGTTCATCATTAACGAGGGCAGTGGTCCCCGCACTGTCGATCTGCAAGGTACTTTGTCTGTGGGCTCGAATCCGTCCTGCGACGTGATCCTCGAGAGTTCGACGGCCTTGGGTTGCCGCAGCGAGCTGCGCCCCCTGCGCTGGGGCTACCGCGCCGTCAAGGTGAAGGGCGAGCTGTTCGTCAACGAGCGCCAGGTCGAGATGGCCGATCTCGATCACGGCGACACCCTGCGTGTGGGCTCGGTGCTGCTGCTCTACAAACAACCCGAGGGAGACGAGTTCTCCGGCGCCGAGGTGTCCTCACCTGGCGAGGTGATCGAACTCGAGCTGCTTCCTGAAACTGATCCAGAGCTTGAAGAGCTGCCCCTCGCTGACCTTGAGTTTGTCGACCCTGAGTTTGTCGAGCTCGAGTTTGTCGACCTTGAGTTGCTCGACGACTCGATGATCGTTGCGGAGCCCCAGGCTCCTCGAGTTGGCGATGCTTTTCAGCGCGGCCGCTGGAAGCGCATAGAAGCCTTGCGCCGCTTGAGCTTGGCTCGCGACGGTCAGCTGGGAGATGTCCCGCCGTTGTCCGAGCTCGGCGCGTTGAACTTGGCGGCCGAACTCGACGAGTCCGGTGCTGCCGGCGAATGGGATGCCTTCGAGCAGTCTCAGGGTTTAGAAGACAAGACCTTGGTTGAGTTGCTGCTGCTCATCGACGAGACGCTGGCGGCTGTCCCCCAAGTCGAAGAACTCGAAGAACTTGAAGTGCTTGAAGAACTTGAAGTGCTTGAGGTGATCGAAGTCATCGAAGAACGTCACGCCCACGAAACTGTGGGTATGGGCGACGCCATGGTGCGGGCGCGGCACAAGCGCTTGGAAGCTTTGCGTCGCGTGCGTTTGGCTCGAGCCGGTGAGTTCGAGAGCCTGCCTGGTCTTTCCGAGGACGGCGCTCTCGAGGTGGTTCGTGCCCTGGATCAAGAGGGCGCCGTGGGTGATATCGAAGCGTTCGAGGATACCGCCGGTCTGGGGGATGCCACGCTGAACCAGTTGCTCTGGGAAGTCCGTGAGCTGAGAGGCGAGGCCGAGGCCGCTGCAGCAGCTGCGGAAGCTGCCGCCCTCGTTGCTGCCGAGGCTGCCGCCGCTGAAATCGCTGCCACGGAACTTGCCGCCGCAGAAGAAGCCGCCGCTGCCGCCGCTGCCGCCGCTGCTGCCGCCGAGGTCGCCGCTGCAGAAGCCGCCTCCGCTGCGGAACTCGAGTTGTTGCCCGAACTCGAAGTGCTCGAAGAACTCGGTGAACTAGAAGTGTTGGAGGATCTCGAAGAACTCGACGTCCTTAAGCCTGTTCCCGTGCCTGGGGCCCCTGTGGCTCCGACGCCTGTGGTGACGGGCCCGCGCCCGGTTCTCAGCCAGGGCGTGCGTCCCGTGCCAACGGGCGGTGTGCGTTTCGCACGTCCCCTGCCCCCTGGCCGTCCGGCCCCCACCTACCTACCACCTGTGCATCCTGGGAGATCGCCTGAATGATTCGTGTCGAATGCGCCGCCTGCGGTGCCACCTTTCAGGCAAAAGACGAACTCGCTGGCCGTCAAGGTAAGTGTCCCAAGTGCAAAGCGGGGATCACCGTGCCCCAGGCTGCGGCGGCTCCTGCTACCCCAGCTGTCGCACCTGCAGCTGCTCCTCGAAGTCAGGCTTCCCGGGCGAGCGCTGCCCCGAGTCGCGGGGCGAAGGCTGGTGGTGCTCGTCGCCGCCCCGCAGGCCGTTCCAGCAAGGGTGGCATGGGAGCTGTGGTTGTGGTGGTCGTGCTGGCGGCGCTTGTTGCCGCCGCCGGGTACTTCCTCTCCGGGGACTCCGTAGGAGTGCGGGAGCTGCAGCAGGCCATTGAGGCCAAGACAGTTCGTGAATTCGACCGGGCGATTACGTTGCTTGAGTCCATTCCCGAATCATCGACGGTTTACAAGGCAGCCCAAGACGAGCTGATAGACATTCTCGCACGGAAGTCAGCGGACGACGACCGGGACCAAGCGAAGAAGGCAGCTCGGCTCTACGACAACATCAAGGTCGTAGAGAAGAGTTACGTGAAGGGGCCAGGGCCTGAGTCCCCAAACTACGCGACGAATGCGCGCTACTTGCTGAAGCGTTGCGTGGACTTCGTGACGCTCTATCCCAACGACCCGCGGGCTGCTGAACTCGGTCAGTACGGCTTCATCTACGCCAACGTGGCTTCGTTGAACACGCCGCCCACCGAAGGCGATGTCGATGCCGAGTTGCGCTTTCGATTCGTAGGTCACGCCTTCGCTCTGAGCGCGTCCGCTATTGACGAGTACGCGTCCACTGCGGGTGCTGACCCCGATGCCGTGAGGCGTCTGCGGGACAGAGTGCAGTCGGCCTCCCTCGACTACTGGAAGACCTTGAAGTCTCAGCTCGGGTCGGAGGGCGCGCTGACCCCGGGTGAAGAGGACTGGCAGCGCATCGCAAACTCTTGCCGGCGTTACCTCGACTCCATCGAAGGTGTTCCGGGTGTCACTCCTGCGATCGACGCGAAGACGCTCTACGCTCGCGCCCAGGAGGGCTGAGCCACGGACCGGCGCCCTCTTGCCATCGTCGTGCTGGCATTGTTGCTGGCTGGCGGCGCCTGGGCTCTGCTGAAGCACAGCTCTGACCTCCCGTCACGGCGGGTGTTTGTTCCTTCCGTGAACCTGACACAGGCATTCGTTGATGGCGAGTTCGTCTCGACCACAGAGCACCTCAGTTTTGGTAGCGCTCGGGGACAGCGGCAAACCGTCGAGGCCGACCTGCACGACTTCTCGGCCGCCCAGGGCTTTCGCTCTCGCCCGGGGGGCGCGCCTCCCTTCGCTTGGTTAGTGGGCACTCGCCCCAGCTTTGAGCTGGATGTCTTGGTGCCCACAGAGCGCCGTTTGAGTCTGCGCTTGCAGGGCTTCGACGTAAGCCACCAAGTGGTGACGGTCTTCTTCAACGGTCACGAGATCGGTGAGGCGACCCTGCCCGCCGATGGCCGCACGATGATGGAGCGCTTCGACGTCCCAGCCAGCGTGCAGCTGCGGGGGAGCAACACCGTCGAGCTAGGCATGGCCGAAGTGCTCACTCGACAGCTGCTCGATGAGCCGGTGCCCCTGCCCTTCTCTGGGGCGATTTTGGGCTGCCACTTCTTGCTGCCGGGACAACAAGAGCAGGCTCCAGCCTCTGCTTTGGCCCGGCGCCGGATGGGTGTGCAGAAGTCCTCGCCAGCCGACCGCAACGGTCGTTTGTTGGTCTTGCCCGCTGATGTCTCCGGGCGCGTCGCTCTGCGGTTGCCCTCCGAGCCACGGATCGTGCTGCGGTTCTTCGCTGAGAAGATCGAGGTTCCCCTCGAGGTGTCCCTGGTCGAAGACTCAGGCGAGCGCACAGTGCTGGCCACGCTTGATGTCCACGATATGGTCCCCAGAGAAGTGCGTAAGGATCTCACCCCGTGGGCTGGTCAGGCCGTCCAGCTCGACTTCTGGGCTAGGGAGGGTCGAGGTGCTGTGGAGTTGTCGGCCCTGAGCGTGCTGGTGCTCGACAAGAGCGAGGGCGCAGAGACTGACGGCGCGGTTGAGTCGCCTGCTGCGGAGCGAGTTGTTCCTGCGGGGAGTGACGGCGAGAAGCCCTGGTCGTTCTTGGTGGTTGTCCTCGATGCCTTCGCTCGTGACCGTGCCTCGGCGTTTGGTGCGGACAGCGAGAACACGCCGATCTTGGCGAACTTGGTGTCACGAGGTTTGAGCTGGTCTCGGGCCACGTCCCCGGCGAGCTACACCCTGTCTTCGGTGGGCTCGCTGCTCACCGGCCAGCACCCACTGACTCACGGTGTCTTGGCGGGAAGCCGTAGCTCTGGCATCGAAGAGCTTGCTGAATCTGCTCCACGGCTCAGCTCCGAGCTGAGCGCTGCCGGCTGGCGTACCGCCGCCTGGCTGACGAACCCCAACACGTCAAAGGCCCATGGGTACGCTGCAGGTTTCGATCACTGGGACGAGCTGCACAGGGACCCGGCGCTTTGGGACCAGGGTGTTGCCGGAGAGCATTTACCGTCTCGCCTGAGGGCCTTCCTTGGTGATGCGGGCGACGAACCCTTCTTCGCCTACGTGCATGCCTTCGAGCCCCATGCACCGTGGGTGGCTGCCGCTGACTTGACCGAGAAGTTCGTCTCTCCCTACGAGGGCGACGTCACTCCGGAGCGTGAGTGGATCGAGCGCTTTCGCACCAGCGAAGTCCCCATGAACGCAGCCGACTGGCGCTTCTTGGAGGAGTCCTACGGCGCCCGTCTCGCCCAAGGGGATCGCACGTTGGGCGAGCTCTTAGAAGCGCTCGAAGCGTCAGGCCGCGCGAGCGACACCGTGGTGTTCGTTACGTCTGATCACGGTGAAGCGTTCGGCGAGCACGGCTTGCTCGAACACTCCGACCATGTCTACAGCGAGCAGGTCGACATCCCCTTGGTGATGGTGTTGCCCGGTGCGGCGCGGAAGTCCCTCAGCGCACCGGTCACGTTGATGGATTTGGCGCCCACCGTGTTGGGTCTTGCTGGTTTAGAGGCTCCCGAAACCATGGACGGTGACGACTTGCTGTCCGGTGTAGATCTGGGTGATCGGCCGCAGTTGGCTCGTAGCTTCGGTGACCGCCCTCAGTTCTCATGGACCCGCTGGCCCATGCGCCTGGTTGTGGATGTGTCCACACGCCGCCGGGAGTTGTTCGACTTGTCGAATGACCCTGGCGAACTCAACGATTTGGCGGCCAAGCGTCCGGCCACGTTCGCCTGGCTCTACCGCGAACTTGTGCGCGGTGTGATCGACGCCAGTGAGCGTCGTCCAGAGATGGGGGAGCTTGAAGCGCAAGACGTCGAAGCCCTGGAAAAGCTGCGCACGTTGGGCTACACCGGCGTCGAAGAAGGTGCTGGGGAAATCCAGGGAGCTCAGGACGTTGACCCTGCGCTGCTCGTATTACGGGGCCTGCTTCAGCGCACTTGAGCCGAGGCCAGCCGGGTCCGGAAGACCGTGCTAGACTGACTCCCGTCGAGCTGTACGAGCCGTGATTCGCGGGCATGTTTCGCGGTGGTGCTCTCGACAAGCTGACGCCGACTCGCTCGCCCATCGCGGTGCGACCGAGCCAGACGCCGAGCGCGACCCCATCCCCAGGGAGGTCCGACGATGGTCACGGCAAACCGAAGTATCTCTAGCCGGACACTGCAGTCCCAAGAGAGCCGCCGAGCGTGGGCGCAGTTGCGCCGTTGGCTCGGCTCCGGGCACGAAGATTTATTTCACGGAGCCGTGATTTCGCCCGCGCACTCTGTGGCTTGTGGCGTGCTCAAGGATCGCGCAGAAGCCTGGGACACCACTCTCGAAGCCTTCGATCGCCTGCTCGTGTCACTGAGCAAGATCGTCATGCCGTCGTTGGCTGGTGCATGCGGAGAAACTCTGCAGCGCAAGCTCGGCCAGTTGGTCACGGAAGCGCGCGTGGACGGCGAGCCCCTGCTGTTTGCCTTCCTGCGGGCAAGACTCAGTGAGGACGTTCGATCCGCCGCAGAAACGGCCCTGAAAGAGCGCGCGCAAACCCCCGTGCCGATTTCGGTGGAGCGCTCCGCAGAGCAGGTCAACGCCGAGTCGTTCTCTGAAGCGCGCGACCCGCTGATCGAGGCTGAACGTCACGAATGCGTAGATCGTGTCCAAGAGGCTGTGAGCAGTTTGAAGGGCAAGCTGCGCGTGGCTCAACGGCTCTCGATGGACGGGCTGTCTCAGCGGCAGATCGCCAAGACCTTAGAGCTCTCTCGGGGGGCGGTCCGCTGGCGCTTGGAGCAGGCCAACCAGATTCTCAGCGAGAAGTTGGGCCAGGCCTATGGGGAGTTCGGCTCTCTGCCCGTGTGAACGGGTCGCGGGGCCTAGCTCGACAACTCTCGTAGTACGACCCCTGGTTGTTCTGCAGCGACGACGCGCTCGATGGCGCCCGGGCTTTGGAGGCGCACAGAGAGGCGCTTGTAGACCTGCAGGTATTGCTTGTCGTCGTAGGTGGGGCCGACCATGGCGATGACCAGTCGGATGGGCTCGTCGTCGGGGGCGCCCAGGTCGAGGCCGTTTTGGCTGACCGCCACGGCCATGGTGAGCCGGCGAGCTTGCATGGTGCGCACGTGAGGCAAGAATAGGCCTTCGCCCACGAGCGTGGGTGTCCGTCGCTGACTGTTGAGCAGCTCTTGGCGCATCTTGGTGGCGTTGACGATGACAGTGCTCTGTTCGAGCAGGTCGGCCATGTGCTCGAGTACCACGTCTCTGCTGGGCTCTGTGTCCTCGTCGAAGATCCCGTCGAGGGAGAGGTCGATGCGCTGCTCGGTCAGGAAGCGGGCGATGTTCACCGACCGTTGCCCACTGGGAGTCGTCCGGGGGCCGTAGCCCGTCCCAGGAGCACCTTGGCAGCGGCGTGGGCTGACTCCGGCGTGGCTTCGTAGGCCAGCAATGCTGGGCAGCCCTGGGGCAGGTCGAGCAGCTCGTATGGGGATCCCAGCACGACCACTTGGTCGATGCGCCCGTTTTCGATGGCCCAGTGCAACCGTGCGCGGTCTTTGGCTGGCAGTCGAGCGCTGCCCGCCCAAGCTCGCACGGAGGTGATCACGAGGGCGACAGAGGCGCCATCGCCGTTCAGGGACACGCCTCCCGCCACCAGAGACTCTTTGAACGCGGGGACGACCATGCCGGAGTCGTCCACCCCGAAGAGCATCAGATCGACGGCACGGCCCTTGGGCAGGGGCAGCACGGTGTTGTCGCGGTTGGTGAGCGATGCGGCCGCAAGGATCTGCCCTAGGTCGGCGTGAGGCTTCGCAGCTTGCAACGTGTGGCTGCGCACGCGGCTCCGGGCCGTCGCGATGCGTGAGACCGCCCTATCGAGGACTTCGTCGGCCAGGTGGTGCCGAGCGTGGGCCTCCTTGAGGGCCACGGCGGTGGCTAGTGGGTCGGCGGGCATGAGCAGCACGTCCAGGCCCGATTGCAGCACGTCGAGGCCAGCGGCGGGCTCACTGGCGAAACCGCCCATGTCGAGAGCGTCTGTGACCACCAAGCCTTCGTAGCCAAGTTGTCTGCGAAGCAGGTCGAACACCAGGTTCGGGGAGGCTGTGGCGGGACGTCCAGGGACAGGGTCGAGGGCGGGGACTTCTAAGTGTCCCACCATGAGGCCGCCGATGTTCTCGGCGATGAGTGTGCGGAAGGGCAGCAGATCGACGGCTTGCAGTTGTTCGGCCGAGCTAGTGACCCGGGCGAGCTGCTCGTGGCTGTCTTGCACGGTGGATCCGTGCCCGGGCCAGTGTTTGGCCACGGCGAGCACGCCTCCGTCGTTGAGCCCCGCAGAGAACGCGGAGCAAAGGGCGGCCACTCGGTGGGGATCATCCCCGAAAGAGCGGGTGGCGATGATCGGGTTGGTGGCAGCGGTGTTCACGTCGGCCACCGGTGCGAAGACTACGTCGATCCCCGCGGCCCGGGCTTCGATGGCGGTGAGTAGCCCCGCGTCGTAGGCGGCGTTGGGCAGCTGGCACGCGGCGATGGCCATGGCTGTGGGCAGGTTGCCGAACTCTCGCACCTGCTGGCCACAGCCTCGCTCTAAGTCAGACGACACCAGCAGATCACCGGGTACCGCTGCGCGCAGCTCGGCGATGAGCTTGGCTACGTTGTCCTGCCCCTCACCGAAGACGATCACACCCCCTGGGGGAAAGCGCTCGATCAGCGGCAGCAGGGCTTCGATCCCAGCGCGCCCGTTGCTGGCGCGTAGGGCGGGCCACAAGGTTTGACCAATGCGGAGATCTGCGTCGCTAGGCACGGGGAATGTTGTCTCAGAGGAGTGCAACGCTGCGGGGAGAACAGCGTGAAAGGGTGGCCCAGGCTAGCATCCTCTCGGGGCGCCCCGTCCACGGGAAGCGACGTCCTCGAACAGCGCTGCCCATTCTGCTGCGACTTTGCCCATTTCGTAAGGGGCCACCTGGCGCCGAGCTGTCTCGCCGAGCCGTCGTCGTTGCTCGTGATCGCGCAGCAACTCTGCAAGCACGCCTGCAAACCCTTGCCAATCTCCCTGAGGGACCAAGCGCCCGTTGTGACCGTCGCGGACCAAGTGTTCAGGGAGCGCACCCTCGAACGCCACCACGGGCAAACCCGCAGCTTGGGCTTCGAGAATGGACACGGGGAGCCCTTCTGGTTGTCCCCAGGGCATGCCCGTAAACGGTGCGGCGAAGACGTCGAGCTGTTGCAGCCAACGTTGTTTGTCGAGGCCCACTTGGGCGCCATCGAGGTGAAATGCCCCGCTTGTGTGCGCAAGAGCGGTGAGTTCGTTGCGCAATGGCCCTGCTCCTGCGATGCGCAGCTCTCCTGGCACGGATGTGGCGACGTTGACCAGGCGCCGGAGGCCCTTGCCGGGCACGAAGCGGGAGAGACAGCCCACTCGGGCTGCTCGCCTTGCTTGTGTGCCACTGAGCGGGGGCATGGTGACTCCGCAGCCGAGCACTCGTCCCCGTCGCCCTGAGAGCGCTTCGAAGCGCTCGATGATCGACTCGCTCACTCCGCAAAGGGCATCGCAATGGTCGGCAATGAAGCTCGCGATGGCGGGGCCGCTGCGATGTTGCTCGAGCCAGTAGACGTCTGCGGAGTGCAACAGCAGCACATGGGGGCGCGACGTGATGCGCCGACACAACGCGCCGATGAGCCCTCCTGGCACCGCCCAGTGGCTAAAGATGACGTCGCATTTTCGAGACGAAGCGAGGGCGGTACGGAGCATGGACGTCATCGTCCGCGCGATGTTCACTGAAGAGACGTTCTTGCTGGCGAAGTTGCCCATGGCTCCTGCGCCGTAGAACACGCCGTGGTTTGCAAAGCGCTGCAACCGAGCTGTTGGTAGAGCTGGCAAGCCGTGCTCGGGATCATCCGGGCAAACGATTTCGCAGGGCAGGGGTAGTGCAAACACGAGATCAGCCAGGAAACGACCGGTGATGTCCTGGGGGTTGCGCGGCCATGTGCTGGTGATCACAGACAGCGTCGGGCGAGCAGTGCTTTCGCGCACAGAGCGATTCATAGGGTGGTGCTCAAAGGCGGTGTGTTCCCTGGCGATGTTGCACAGAAGCGCAGCTTGGTGCGCAGCTCGTTGCAGATGTGCGTTGTCGTCACCGTGCGAAGTTCTCGATCAGAGTTGATGAAGTTCTTGAATCAGAGCAGGCAAGAGACAACTCTTGTCAAAGACGTAACACGTCTGTTTGAGTGCGCTCTAGGAATACGCAGTCAGTGAAGCGAGCGACAGCGACTACCGCCGAAGAACTTTGGACCAAGTACCTGCGCACACGTCGGCGCATGTTCAAGGACCGGCTTGTCGAACTTTACATGCCTTTGGTGCGCAACGTGGCCGATCAACTGGCCATCCGTTTGCCCCCCACGATCGACCGCGAAGATCTGATCAGCGCGGGGACGTTCGGGCTGTTCAAGGCGGTCGAGAACTACGACCCCGAGCGCAACACGAAGTTCGAGACGTATTGTCGGCTGCGCAGCAAAGGCGCGATGATCGACTACCTACGCCAACAAGACTGGATCCCCCGTGAAGCGCGCAACCGGGGTTCGCGGTTGCATGAGGTGATCGAGGTGCTCACCAAGGAACTGGGTCGTGAGCCCACCAACCTTGAGTTGTCCCGGCATTTGCAGGTGACCATGACGCGCTTGCGTCATTCACTCACTGAGCTGAGCTTCGGTTCGATCATTCCTTTCTCTGAGAGCAGCTCGAGCGGCTCGGTGGGCGAGACTCGCGATCTGCTTACAGACCAGATCGAACCTTCCGACATCTTGCAGCGTCGCGAGGCTTACGAGGTGGTGCGTCGCGAGCTCACACCGGTCGAGCGACGCCTCGTCGATGCCTACTACTTCAAAGGTCTGACGCTGAAAGCCATCGGCAAGAAAGAGGGCATCAGCGAGTCTCGGGTCTGCCAGATTCACGGGCGCATGCTCGATCGGCTCGCAGAGCGGCTCGCGAGTGAAGGCTGACGGCTCCGAGGGCCCCGAGGGCTCTCGTGAGGTCAGCGGCTTACCTAGCTCAACTGCTTTGAATGGCATGTTTGGGCCCTTTTCCTATCGAGAAGGGCAGCTGGTCATAGAAGACCTTGCCCTTGCAGATCTCGCGACCGACCTTGCGGGTCAGGCAGCGTGGGTGCTCTCCCGGGAAGCTCTCGATGCCGTGTTCGCTGGGCCTGCGCGCTGCTTGCCCTTGGGGCTTGTGGGGCCGCTGGATGTGCTGACCATGGCCGCCGCCGCTGGTTGGTGGACGAGCGTTGTGTCGTCCCACGAGCTGGATCTTGCTGAACAGGCGGGGTTTGTCCCGGAGCGCATCGTGGCCAGTGTCGGTTGGCACGACGACGGCTTCGTGAAGGACGCGTTGACTCGGGGCATCGCAGATTTGCCTGCGATCGACGACACGGACGGGGCAAACATCGAGCGCATCGCCCGGTTGCTCGGTGTCGAGCGACCGAGCGTGGGCGCCATGACCAGAACAGCTGCCGGTGTGGCTGAAGAACCTACAGACGCGGGGCGTACGAGCGTTCCGCCGTCCATCGGAATCGAGGCCTTCGCGCAGTGTGGCGGTCTCCTTGCAGCGGTGCTCCGGGGCGGGGAAACCTACGTGCTCGACACCGTGTTACTGGCTGACATGACCGCCGCGCAAACGGCCAACCCGTCGTTAGGCAACGGGGCAGCTGACGTGCTGCAGCTCATTCACTGCAACACGTCGAAGGTCCTCGCTCGAGAGATCGCCATCACCGGGCTCACCGCTCGGGTCTCCGCGCCCCACGACAAATTTGTTCAACCCGCGCGACTCCACGGGTCCACCGAGGGCGGCGAACCCCAGCTCAACCGAGGGGACAGTGTTTTGATCCCCAGCTTGCACGCGGTCGCTTGCCTGCCCCGCGACCCGGCCCAGTGCCAGCCCCGGCACGTGATGGTTCATGGCGCGCTGTGGCGCCCGCTAGACCAGCGCCCCTTGCCACCGGTGATCAACGACTAGCCGCCCGCGCGCAACGCGTTGGGCGTACAGGAACAAGACTCACCTCGGCTTTGCCGGGGAGGCTGTGCCGTCTGGGACTCTTCGGCAGCTGGAAGTCAGCCGCCCAGCATCAAGACGCGGTGAGCGTCCCCTGCATGGTGGCCAGCTCGGTGGCTTCGCTGTAATCGAGAGCCATGGAGATGGTCTCCCAGGGGCAAAGCACCGCGCACAGTGAGCAGGACACGCAGACGTCGTAGTCGACGCGGCAAACGCCCATGGGCGAGGTGTCGCCGGGGTCGATGGCGGTCACCTTGACGATGGCGTCCACGGGGCAGGTGTCCATGCAGACTTCGCAGCCTGTGCAGCCTTCTTCGTCGATCCAGGCCACGGGGCGCTCGGCCTTCTTGAGCTTGGGCGGGATCTCACCGTGAGAGTTCTGGATCGCACCGGTGGGGCAGACCCACGCGCAGAGGGAGCAATCGATGCATTCTTCGGGGGCGAAGATGCGAAAGGCCTCTTTGGTGGCCCCCTCAATGATCGAGACCGGGCACTCCTTGGCGCACAGGGTGCAGCCGATGCACTTCTCTTCGAGGATGAAGAAGGCCATGGGCAGGAGCTTTCGGTGATGCGAGGGGCGAGGCGAGGTTCGGCGAATGATAGAGCCAGAGAGGCCCGTTGCCAACCGCAACCCAAGGCTGCGGGAGCACCGGCGACTCAGAAAACATCCTGGGGACGCCGATCGGGCATCCTAACCCATCGGTTATCGCAGGGGGGAGGCTGCACTCGCAGTGCTTGCAGCCGCTACCATGCCTCCATGAGCCGCCTGCCCGACGCCCTTCGAGAACACCTCTTGTCTCCCCGCAACGTGGGCGAGCCCGAAGGCGGCTGCG
>JBLIMM010000024.1:0-22565 GCA_047638635.1 Pseudohongiellaceae bacterium
AACAGGGGCGTCTGCTTGAGCATGACAGCACCTGTCCCCATGGACGGCCGACACGGTTGTTGATCGACCGCACTGAGCTGGAGCGGTTGTTTAAGCGGAGCGGCTTCTAGGGCTTCTAGGGCTTCTCGAAGGCTTCCCGAGGGCTTCCTAGGGCCTTACTCGGGCACGGTAAAGATCTGCGGGTCGATGGGTTGCCCAAGCTCGAAGATCGGCAGCCCCAACTCATCAGGGATTAAGCCCAGGGTCGCCACTGTTTCGCCCCGGCCATCCAGGATCAATATGGTTCCTGGGACGACCAAGTTCTGGGCATTGGCCGAGTGTCGCGAGAGCACCATCTGCCACATCTGGGGCTCCGCGCGATCGATGGTGAAGAGTTCAACCCGATGGACGTAGTGGCTCTCAGTGTCTATGAAGAGTTTGATCGCCAAGAGGTCATCGTCGGCGGCTGGCTCTCCGGGGAGTGGAGGCGGCTGGTTGGCGTCGGGGGCAAACACGATGTCCGGGATCTGGGCTGTGAGCACGTTCACCAGACGATCGTCACCCTTCCGTCGGCGACTGGGTACGTTGAGTGTCTCTTGCCCGAGGTAGGTCGGCTCGATCAGTTGTTCCGTGAGGCCATCGATAGAGATCATGTCGAGGATCAAACGGGTCAATTCCAGCTGCTCCTCCTCGAGAGCCAAATCTGTGTGGAACGTCTCCGGATCCGCGCTGTAAATGATGACCTCGTCGGTACGGTTGTCCTGCATCCAGAAGACGTCGCCGTCGAAGCCTACGGAGCTGTCGCTCTTCGCCAGATTTTCTGTGCGTCGGGTCAGCATCCGCTCGGGAGAGCGCTCGTAGAAGCGCTCGACTTCTACGGAAAAGGTGCCGCTGCCATCTTGCTTCACAGCGGTCACTGAGAAGATCCCGTGGAGGCTTGCGGGCCGGGGGACTGGAGTCTCGCCCCGCTGTGCCACGGCGGCAGACGTTAGAATCTGCTCGGCCATCTCTTTCGGAGAGAGTTCGTCCCCCGCGGGCAGCAGCAAGGTGAGAAAGAGCAGCATCATCGACATCACGGACTCCACCGTAGAGAGGCAGCCCTCTAGGGGCAAAGGCACAGTATGCGCTCGGCTGGCCCCTTGGTTGCTAGTGGCCTGTGCGTTGCTGCCCTATCTTGCAGTGCGCAACTACCCACACCTGCACGATGACCATGTGCTGCGGGGGCCGGGGAGCTTGGTCGCTGACTCTCGTGCGGACTGGAGCACGGTGCTAAGCGCTGATTTCTTCGGCACATTTGAGCAACCTCGAGGCCTGACCAACTTCTGGCGTCCCGTTGTCCTGGCGAGCTATCGCTGGGAACGTCTGCTCGCTGGGGATTCATGGCAAGGCTATGTCTGGCTGGGCCATGTCGTCACCGTGCTTTGCCACCTGGCTGCAAGCCTTGGTTTGTGGCGTCTGTTGTTGGTCTTGGGATTAGGTCAGCCGGGGGCCCTGCTGGCCGCCGCCTTGTTCGCTCTTCATCCGGTCCACGTGGAGTCCGTGGCTTGGATCAGCGGGCGCACCGATTGTCTGGCCACGGCTCTCTGCTGGTGGGGCACGGCCATCTGGCTCCGTTGTCAGGGCCGTGTGGGACCCGCGATCGTGGCGACCCTCGCGTTCGTCGCTGCGCTGCTCAGCAAAGAACCCGTCTTGCTCTTGGTGGGGCTCGCTAGCCTTCTGGCGCGCTGCCAGGGGTTCTCATGGCGCCGCGCCTTGAGTGCGCCGCTCTTGGCCATGGCCGTGGCCGTGACGCTGCGTGCGTTGGTCTTCGGCCTCACCCCGGACGTTTCCAATGAGGGCTTCATGGGCCCTGAAGCTCTCGACCAGCGCTGGTGGACCTGGGCCTCGATCCTCCCGGACATGGTGCGCTTCACCCTCTGGCCAGGGCCAGCCACGCCGATTCACCCGGTGGCAGTCGCGATGGGCTGGGAGGCTCCAGGAGTCGTCTCGGGGGGCGCTGTCTTCGTCTTGGCCGCTGCTGGCACATGGGTCGCTTGGCGTCGACAACAGGCTGCAGCTGTCCTGGCCACAGTCGTTGTTCTCGGGACCATGCTGGTCCTCGCTCCGTGGAGCCGCTTCGCCACGGGTTTCGAAGAGGTCGCGGGGCCCCTGTACGAGCGCTATCTTTATGCCATGGCCGCCGCCCCCGGAGTGCTGCTCTCCGTCTGGCTGGGAAAGACGCTCGAGAGAGCACCTCTGCGCGCCTTGCTGCTGGTGCTCTGCTGCGCGGCCGTGCTGATCCCTGTCACAGCCAAGCGCGCTGAGATGTGGTCCTCCGAAGAGGCTTTTGCGAGGGCGGGACTCGCCGCGGCCCCTGGCTCAGCCAATATGTGGACTCAACTAGGCTCTGCCCAACTGGACGTGTTGCGAAACAGCGGCGATCTCACCGTGGGTGCCGCAGCGGTCGAGAGCTTCGACCGAGCCTTGGGATTGGACAGCAGCCACCGCTTTGCCGGACTCAATCGCTTCATTGCCCTGGCTGTGATGGGCCGGGAAGCTCAGGCGGACGACGCTAGCAAGGCGCTGTTGCGTCAGCGCCCCGAGGACCCTGGCGTGCTGCACAACGTGGCGGGTTGGCACGCGTCACGGGCTCGCTATGATGTTGCCGCGCAGCTGTACCAGCGTGAGATCGACGGTGAGGCACCTTTGCCTGGGGCCCAGGAAGCTCTCGACGCCTGCGTTCAGGCTCTCGCTGCAAGTCGCTGACTCGCGCGTCTCTGTAAGCTGCTTCCGTAGGCACTTCTCTTGGGCTGCGAGAGAAATGCTGGTGCCGAAGGGGGGACTCGAACCCCCACTGGGTTAACCCCAACTAGACCCTGAATCTAGCGCGTCTACCAATTCCGCCACTTCGGCACGGAAGCAAGCGGCGGATTGTAGGAACCACTCCTTCTGGCGCAAGCCATTGTCCGAAGCTTCTACGAACGGATGATGGAAACCATGAATCGGACTAGCGAAAAGGTCGCCTGCATCAATCGCAAGGCGCGTTACGACTTCGAAATTTTCGACACCATTGAGGCGGGCCTGATTCTCAAGGGCTCGGAAGCGAAGGCTCTCAGAGAAGGCAAGGGCAACCTTGTCGATGCCTACGCCATGCTCTCCAAGTCTGGGGCGCTGCTCCACGGCTTCGAAATCTCTAGCTACAGCCACGACACGGCGAAGGATATTCCCAGTCGCCGTTCCCGGGGTTTGCTGCTCCACCGCGCCGAAATCCGCAAGGTGAAGGCACGAATGCAAGAGAAGGGCCTGACCCTGGTGCCCCTGCGGGTCTACTTCAAGGGGCCTTGGGCTAAGGTAGAGCTAGGTTTGGCCCGTGGTAAGCGCAAGTCGGACAAGCGCCAGTCACTGCGAGCGAAGGCCGTCCAGCGAGACGTTGAGCAAGCCTACCGGCGGCACTGATCCGTCAACGCCGCTGCTGTGATATAGTGGCTCGCTGTTCATGTGGGGGCGATTTGGCTTCGACCGGGTTGCTGACTTCCACGAGTGGCGTGCCGAGGTGCCAGGTGGCCTCGTAAAACCCCTGGAAAATTTTAGCTGGCAACAACAGCTACGCTTTGGCTGCCTGAAAACGGTTAGCCCGTCGCCCTATCCTGAGCCTGCCGGGGTAGGGGGGCGTCACTTGCAGGCTGGTCCGGCTCACTCTGCTTGCGGTGAGTTGGACGAGATTCAGCGAGCTGGCTGCACTGGAATCCTGTCGATTGGAGTCCGGTAAGGCGAGATCCAAACAACCGACTACGCACGTAGATGCTCCTGGAAGGGCGCTTTGGGACGCGGGTTCGATTCCCGCCGCCTCCACCATTACAACTCTATTCACAGTGCCGTTTTTGGCCGGCCGGCAGCGACACTGAGATCGCCTCAGCGCAGCGTTGCTCTTGAAGGGCACGGTAGGCTGCAGACAATGCTCGTGCTGCCGCCACCGGATGCCTCCTCGATGCCCAGATCTAGCCTGCTCAGTGTGCTCCTCGTGGGTTCAGGGTTGCTGCTGACCTCGTGTGCCACCTCTGCGGACCACCGCGAGGCCATCGAGGCCACGAGCCGGGCATGGTTCAGGGAGGTGCTGCCCGACGATCAAGAAGATCTGTTGGAGCAGATACGCGACCTGGGTGAATCCGGGCGCGAGAGCTCTGATTGGATGGTCAGCGTGGTCCTGCTCGCCAGAGTCGCCTTTGAGAACCCCTCTGGCTTAGTGAGGGCCGAGGCGCTTGAGGCGGCTTGGGAAATCGTGGGGGATCTGCCGGCAGGGCCGATTCCCACCGATGGCATCCCGATCGACGAATTCCAAGAGTCGATCTTTCGCTTCAAAGAGCTGGACGGAAGCTCGGATGTCCCTGAGCGCGAAGAGCTCCTGGCCATCGCAGGTTTTCTGGCGAGCTACCGTTTTCCTCCCAGCCCCGATCCTCGCCTGCGCCTACTCCCTGTCGTCTTGTCGACATTGGTGGGCACGCGCGCCACCTGGGAAATGGACGAAGAGCTGCGCCTCACCTTCGAGGCAGGAGCCGCTGGCTCCGTGCGCCACGCTTTGTCACTGATCACTCTCTATGCAGCAGACGACGTGACTCCGGCGGCACGAGAAGCCGCCCTGGCAGCTGCCCGGTATTTAGATCCGCCAGCTGCACTCAACCTCATCACCGGGGCGCTCACTCTGGAAGACCATGCCCAGGTGCTCCTGGCTGCCATCCATAGCTTGGACGCCTTGAGTGAACAGGTGACACGGCGAAACGTGCTCACCACTCTCAGCCAGATTCAGCAGGGCAGCGACTTGGCCCTACGGCAGGCCGCGGATGCTCTGGCCAGCAAGGTGGGTCAATGAAGATCGTGCTGCTCGACAAGCCTCAAGCCTACGACGGGCTTCAGCTCGCCACCGCCTTCGTCGATAGCCATTGCCCCGAAGGTGAGGGGGACGCGCTGATTTTGTTCGAAGGTCAGGCGGACGTCCCCGAAGAGCACCTTGTCGATCTTGAGGACGCCGAAGCCGGCGACTTTATCTACAGCCCTTGGATGGCTCATTTTATCATCGAACACAGGGGCCTCGACCTGCGTAGTGGGGTGCTTGCTCAGCGGCTGCTCATGCGTCTCATGGGCCGCTGGCTCGAGGAGCGCTCGGGCCAAGTCATCGACGTGAGAGGTGACGATCTCTACTTCGGCACACGCAAGCTGTCCGTCTCTATTGCCACCACGTCGCCTCGAGGTGTGCTCATCCATACAGCCGTGAACGTCCGCACAGAAAACGCACCCGTACCCGCCGCCGGATTGTGCGATCTGCGCGTTCCCGCTCTCGATTTTCTCAAGGCTGCTGCTCGCCTCTACGCCGACGAAATGGCTTCGGTAGAGCACGCCACGACCAAGGTTCGACCTGCTCCGTGAAACGCTCGTCACTGCTAACGATTTTCAAACTTGTCTTCGCCGCGAGCCTCATTTTTTGGGTCGTCGATAGCGCTGGCGGCCCGGCCAAGATCGCTGGCGTCTTGAGCAGTATGGACCGGGGGCAGTGGTTCCTAGGCTTGGGGGTGGTCTTCCTTGCCACCTGCATCTCCATGCTGCGTTGGCATTTCTTGATGACCTCGGTGGGCCTGTACTCCACTCCGTGGCTGGCCCTGCGCCTCGGCTTTATCGGGGTGTTCTTTAATAACGTCGTCCCTGGACTCACCGGGGGAGACTTGATCAAGGCGGTGTACGTCACTCGGGAAAACCCCGATCAACGCTCCGCTGCAGTGGTCTCGGTGATCGTCGATCGCATCATCGGTATCGTGGCTTTGGCACTGATTGCGGCGGTGGTGATCCCCTTCAATCTCGATCGGTATGGCCAGGCCGCTCTGGGCATTTACGGATTTCTCTTCGCAGCTTCCGTCGGGGCCGTCTTTACCCTGAGTCGGCGAGCGAAGGCTGCTTTGCGCTCGGTGTTTGGGCGATTAGGACTGACTTCCGAGACCCGTGGAGCCGGGGCCCTGGCGAAGATCGACGAAGCCGTCTCGATGTACCGCAACCGAGTGCGCCAGATCGTGATCGCCTTGGGTATTTCGGTGGTGGTTCACATGCTGATCATCGTGGCCATTTCGATCTTTGCCGGAGCGCTGATCAACGGCGGCCGCGAGAAGCTGAGCACCATAGAGGCCGCGGAAGCCAGCTCTCGTGAGACAGAGCTGAACGCTTTCGCAGAACTCGAACTCGACGCCTATTGTTCCGTGATTCCGATCATCATGATCGGCTCTGCCATTCCTGTGGCCCCAGCGGGTTGGGGCGTGGGAGAGAAGCTGTTCGAGCATTTCTTCGGCGAGGCTGGCGTGGCCAAGATCGACGCTGCTACCTTGTCCTTGACCTACCGACTGACGGCGACACTGGTCTCTCTTCTGGGCGGCATTCTCTTGCTGCTCGACCGGAAGCGCATCAAGGAAGCCCAATCCGTCCAAGTCGAATGATCGCGCCGCAGCGGTAACGCCGGTGGGGCCGGGCCGACCACTGAGCGGAGTCGTTTTTCTGATTTCCGCTCTGGATTCCGACGACCCCCATGTTAAGTAGGTGTTAGGTATCCCGTCGGTATGGGACGCAGCGCAGGCACTTTTGCTTCCGCAGCGTCTTCGAGAGCCTTCAGCCCGCATCACTCGGAGAGTTTCGAAAATGGCCTTCTCATCTAAGCAGAACAGCAAGAGCCCCGCAGGTAAGAGTTCCTTCGGCAGGTCCGGCTCTAAGGCTGCCAAAACCGAAAAGCCTAAGCTTGAGGGGGTAGAAATGACCCTCGCGCAGATTGAGAAGCAGTTCGGCGAAGGGGCGATCATGCGCCTGGGCGATGCTCCCGCCGTGGAGATGAAGGGTACGTCCACCGGCTCGCTCTCTCTCGATATGGCCCTGGGAGGCAAGGGGCTGCCCGTAGGACGCATCGTCGAAGTGTTCGGCCCAGAGTCCTCGGGTAAGACGACTCTCACGCTCCATGTCATTGCCTCTGCTCAGAAGGCTGGCGGCACCTGCGCGTTCATTGATGCGGAGCACGCGCTCGATCCCACCTACGCCAAGAAGCTCGGTGTGGATACCGACAACCTCATCGTCTCTCAGCCTGACAGCGGCGAGCAGGCCCTCGAGATCTGCGAGATGCTCGTGCGTAGCTCTGCCTTCTCGGTGATTGTGATCGACTCCGTGGCGGCCTTGGTGCCCCGGGCAGAACTCGATGGCGAGATGGGCGACACCCACGTGGGCCTGCAGGCGCGACTCATGTCTCAAGCCATGCGTAAACTCACGGGTGCCATCGCTCACAGCGGTGCCCTGGTGATCTTCATCAACCAGATTCGCGAGAAGATCGGGGTCTTCTTTGGCAGCCCCGAGACCACCACGGGTGGCAGGGCGCTCAAGTTCTACTCTTCAGTGCGACTCGACATTCGACGCATCGGGGCGATTAAGACCGGAGACAAGGTCATCGGCAACCGCACCCGAGTGACCGTGGTGAAGAACAAGATGGCTCCGCCATTCCGCAAGGCCGAGTTCGACATCATGTTCAACCACGGCATTTCCTATGAAGGAGATGTGCTCGACATGGCCATCGAGATGGAGATCGTCAAGAAGGCCGGAGTCTGGATCTCTTACGGTCCCACCCGGATTGGACAAGGGCGCGAAAAAGCCCGCGACTTCCTCCGGCAAAACGTGGATATTCTCAAGGAAATCGAAGGCAAGGTGCGGGATAATCTTGCCCCTCCGGAGCCTTCAAAGGAGAAGCCCGAAGCCGAGCCGAAGTCCGCATCTGCCCCTGTTGTAAAGAAGGCAGCTGGTACGACGCAGGCTGCGGCCAAGGCTACAACGAAAGCCTAGAACACAGCGCGTCGAGAACGAGGTTGTTCGCCGACGTCCAGTCTCGCTTGGAGCTGGCCAGCCTTACCCTGGGCTGGGCCAAGCCCAAGCGAGATTGTCAGACACCCTCTGCGGCTCCGCTCGCAGCAGAAACGGCGATACAAGATGACTCCCGACGCACTGCGTGCTGCTTACCTGCGCTTCTTTGAAGAGCGTGGTCATAGCCTCTATCCCTCCGACTCACTGGTTCCTCAAGACGATCCAACGCTGCTCTTCACGGGCGCGGGGATGAACCAGTTCAAGGCCATGTTTCTGGGTAAGGGCAATCTGCCCTTCTCTCGGGCTACCACGAGTCAAAAGTGTCTGAGGATGCCCGACCTGGAGAACGTAGGGCGGACTGCGTCTCACCACACCTTCTTTGAGATGCTGGGGAACTTCTCCTTCGGCGACTACTTCAAAGAAGATGCCATTGCCTGGGCATGGGAGTTCCTTGGAACGATCGGTTTGCCTGCCGACCGTTTGTCGGTCACTGTCTACAAAGACGATGACGAGGCGGCCTCGCTGTGGATTGACGGCGTGGGCATCGCACCGGAGCGTGTGTATCGCTACGACGAGGACGAGAACTTCTGGCCAGCGTCTGCTCCGAGCAAGGGGCCCAATGGTCTCTGCGGTCCGTGCTCGGAAATCTACTTCGACTATCACCCCGATCGCGGTGACTACCCTCCCGAGGGTCCTGAAGTTGACGGTTCCCGTTTCGTAGAGATCTGGAATCTCGTCTTTACTCAGTTCGATCGTCAGGACGGGGGAACCCTGGCTCCGCTGCCTCAGCGCAACATCGACACGGGCATGGGCTTCGAGCGCATTCTGCGTGTGGTCCAGTCTCTTGAGGCGGGGTCGGTGCTGCCTAGCAACTTTGAGACGACGCTCTTTACTCCACTCGTTGACTCCATTCACGAGCACATCGGCAAGCGCACCGATTTTGGCACGCCTGACGGGGAGCGTGCGCGGCGTATCGCCGATCACGTCAGGGCCGCGACTTTCTGCATCACCGATGGTGTGCGCCCCAGTAACGAGAAACAGGGTTACGTGGTGCGCAAGGTGCTCCGCCGGGCGATGCTGGACAGGCATCAACTGGGGGGCGATCTGCGTCAGCCGTGGCTCACCGAGTTGGCCGAAGTGGTGGTCGACACCATGGGGACCGCGTGGCCCGAACTCAGTGATGCCCGACAGTTGATCACGAGTTCTATCGCCCAAGAAGAAGAGAAGTTTGCCAGCGCCTTCTTGTCGGGCTCGCAGCGCCTGCATGTCTTGGCTCAGCAGACTCGCGATGACGGGAACAAGGCGCTCAGCGGTGAGCAAGCCTTCCTCCTGTATGACACCTTTGGCTTGCCTCTAGACATGCAGAAGCAGCTCCTCGAGGACGAAGGCCTCGCCGTGGACGAAGAGGGCTTTCGTCAGTCCATGGCTGAGCAACGTCGACGGTCTCGGGAGTCGAGCAAGATTTCCGACAGCATCTTCGATGAAGGGCCGCTGGCGGCGGTTTCCGGCAGCTTGCCTGAGACGCAGTTTGTACGAGAGTCTCTCTCTCTAGAGGACGCGCAGATCCTTGCGGTCGTCACAGACGAAGAGGGCAGGGCAACAAGCACCGAAGACGAGACCGAGGCTGAGAGTTCACAGTCGGTGGTTGTCGTTCTCGATCGCACCCCATTCTATGCCGAGGGTGGCGGGCAGCAGGGGGACAGCGGTGTCATCGAGGGCGACGGTTTTCGTGTCGAGATCGATGGCGTTGTGTCCTTGCGCGGCATTCACCTCCACCGAGGTTTGGTGACCAGTGGCAAGCCGGTCGCAGGACCCGCGCGGGCCGTGGTCGACGCTGCTGCCCGGCTGTCCACTGAGAGAAACCACACGGCCACCCACCTGCTCCACGCAGCGCTGCACCAAGTCCTGGGGAACGACGTCACTCAGGCTGGCTCGCTGGTGACGCCTGATCGGCTTCGCTTCGATTTCCGATTTCCTAGGGGACTGACCGAGGCTGAGATGTTGGCCGTGGAAGACCAGGTCAATCAACGCATTCTCGACAACCAGGCCGTAGAGAGCAGCGAGATGAACCGTGACGAGGCTCGCACTCTGGGCGCCATGGCACTCTTCGGCGAGAAGTACGGTGAGCGAGTCCGGGTGGTTGCTGTGCCAGGCTGTGGGGAGATCACGGACAGCGTCGAGTTGTGTGGCGGAACGCACGTCACGCGATCGGGGGATATCGGCATGTTGCGCATCCTGACTGAGTCGTCCGTGGCTTCCGGGGTTCGGCGCATTGAGGCGCGTACGGGGCAGGGAGTCCTCGAGAGTCTTCGCTCCAATGCAGATGTGTTGGCTCAGGCTGCGGCCCTACTCAAGACAACTCCGGACGATTTGGGCGAGCGCATCCGCAGTAGCCAAAGTGAGCTGAAGGAGCTGCGCAAGCAGCTGGAGGCCTTGCGTGGGCGCATGGCCGATATTGAGCTCGCAGCTGGGCGCCGTGAATGGAACGGCCTCCAAATCTTGGTGGCTCCGGCCACGGGAGTTCCGGCAAAGCAGCTTCGTGAGCTTGCCGGCAGTTTCCAGAAGGACGGCTGCGACCTGGTCCTGCTGGCCTCTCCTGATGGGGACAGCACCCATTTCCTGGCGGCTGTGGGTGACGCTGCTCAGGCTGCCGGTATCGCTGCGAATCAGCTTGTTTCCGCTCTAGCCACCGCCCTTGGTGGCAAAGGCGGTGGGAAACGTGACTTTGCCCAGGGCCGTGGGGGACCCGCGGACGATCTTCAGGGGCTGCTGAATCGGGTGATCGAAGAGTCCCTAGAACCGACTCGTTAGTACCCTTGCTAGGGTGCAATCGAAGACTCGGCAGAGAGCTTTGGGAGAGGTCTTCCAAGGAACTGCTCAAGCCGGTACAGTGTCGCGCTTCATCTGAGGCGTAAAATCCTGGCGCCAGAACAACTGTAGCGCCTGTCCTCATCCAATCGAGAGTGTCCGAGCATGGCTGTCCCAAAGCGCAAGACTTCGAAGGCCCGCAAGCGTAAGCGTCGGTCCCATTTGGCGCTATCCGCCCCGGCTACCTCGAGCTGCGATCGTTGCGGCGCGGAGAAGGTGCCCCATGCTATTTGCGAAAGCTGCGGGCACTACCGCGGCCGGGACGTCCTGCACCTCGACGCCTGACCGGGACCCTCTTCCGTGAGGATTATCGTGGACGCCATGGGGGGCGACCACGCCCCCCGAGCAGTGCTAGAAGGTGTAGCACTGGCCGTTGCGGAGGGCGGAGTTGACCCTGCTAGTCTTGTCCTGGTGGGGCGTGATGACGCGGTTACCCCCCTCTTGGACGAGTTATCGCTACAGAGCGTGGAGACTCTCCATGCTGCTGAGGTGATCGGTATGGATGAAGCTGCCACAGCAGCCGTCCGTTCGAAGCGAGACTCTTCCATCTCCGTGGGGATGGCTGAGGTCGCTAAGGGCCTCGGTGACGCTTTCGTGTCCGCAGGAAATACGGGCGCGGTGGTCGCTGCTGCGTCGGTGGTGCTAGGGCGCACGGCTGGGGTTCACCGGCCGGGCATTGCGGTTCCCATGCCCACCCCAAGAGGCCCCTGCGTCGTGATCGACGTGGGTGCGAACATCTTCTGCAAGCCTGAGCATCTGCTGCAGTACTCCATCATGGCCAGCGAGTACTGCCGGGCGATCTTCCACAAGCCTGAGCCCCTGGTTGGTTTGCTGAACATTGGCGCAGAAGAGGGCAAGGGTGGCGGTTTCATTTCTGAGACCCACGCTCTGCTCCAAGAGGCTGATATCAACTACCGTGGCTTCATTGAAGGACAGGACATCCTATCGGGCGTGGTCGATGTGGTCGTTTGCGAGGGTTTCGTGGGCAACGTGATCCTCAAAGTTTCCGAGGGTATCGCCCGGTTTGTGGGCCACCAAGTGCACAATGCCTTTGCCCAACACCCCCCTCGGGATGAGGTCAAGCTGGCTGTGAGTGAAGCCTTTGCCAGCCTGGATTACGCGGAATACGGCGGAGCGCCCTTGCTCGGTGTCAGCGCCCCGGTGCTGATTGGCCATGGACGCTCCAGTCCCCACGCCATCATGAACATGATTCGTGCCGCAGGATCCGTAGTTGAGTACGGTTTGAATCGGCACATCGCTGATCGCTTGGCAGCTCAAAACGGAGGCAGCTCATCATGACCGGAGTGACTTTCGGCCTGCGCGGAACGGGTTCCTACACCCCCGAGAAGAGACTGACCAACGAGGAGTTGTCGGATATTGTCGACACCTCCGACGAATGGATCACCCAACGGACGGGCATCAAAGAGCGGCGCATCCTTGCGGAGGGTGAGACCACCTCTGACATGTGCATAGCGGCTGCCAAGATCGCTTTGGCTGACGCTGGCTTAACCGGTGCCGACCTCGACTTGATTGTCCTTGGCACTGTGACCCCTGATCGCCACGTGCCCGCCACGGCCTGCAAAGTAGCGAAGGCCCTGGACTGCAGGAACATTCCTGCCTTCGACGTGGCAGCAGGTTGTAGCGGGTTCATCTACTCCGCAGCCATTGCTTCGCAGTTCTTGCGGGCAGGAACCTGCCGGAATGTTCTGGTGCTCGGAGCCGAGGCTCTCTCACGCATTGCGAACTATCGCGACAGGACGTCTTGCATTCTCTTTGGTGACGCTGCCGGAGCGGCGATCTTTAGCGCCGATGAGTGGTTTGCCGAAGTGCTCTCGAACACCATCGAGTCTGACGGCGGTGGCTACGACGTCATGTATCAGACGTACGGTGGCGCCGAGAACCCGATCACCCACGATGCCTTGGACTCGAACGACCACAAGTTGGTCATTCACGGGCGCGAGGTCTATCGCTTCGCCGTGAGTCGCATGGTCGAACTGGTCCGCGGGGAACAGGCAAAGAACCCAGACCTCAAACTGGGCGCGGTGGTGCCTCACCAGGTGAATGCGCGCATCATTGAATCGGCCAGGGAAAAGCTTGAACTGCCCACGGAACGGGTCTTCGTCAACATCGATCGTTACGGAAACACTTCCGCTGCGTCGGTCCCCTTGGCCCTTGACCAGGCACGCCGCACGGGTTTCTTCGACGGCCTTGAGGATCACCTGATTGTCATGTGCGCCTTTGGCGCCGGCCTCACATGGGGCTCCCTCGCATTGCGCTGGGGTCGATCGTGATCCTGGGTAGCGCCTCGCCATTCGGCGTGCTGTTTCCGGGGCAAGGTGCTCAAAACCTGGGGATGGGTTTGGACATTGCCGCACTGGAGCCGGCTGCTGCTGCGGTTTTTGATGTGGCCAACGAGATTCTCGATTTCGACCTGCGCGCGGTGATTGGCGGAGCCGACAAGGCTGCGCTGGACCGCACGGATGTTTGTCAGCCAGCGATCCTTGTCACTTCCCTCGCGGTGATGGCTGGGCTGACTGCCCGCGGCCTACTGAACACTGAACGGGTGGCTGCGTGTGCTGGCTTGAGTCTCGGTGAGTATTCGGCCCTGGCGTGGGCTGGAGCGCTGTCTCTCGAAGACGCCATTCGACTGGTGCGCGCCCGTGGGCAGGCCATGCAGGCCGCCAGCGACGAAAATCCATCAGGGATGCTGTCCTTGGTGGGGGCGTCTCGCGAGTCCGCTGAAGCCCTGGTGAGTGCATCCCGCGGCGATGGTGTGTTGGTCTTGGCGAACATGCTTGCCCCTGGGCAAATCGCCATCGGTGGAACGACCGAGGCCCTTGACGGCGCCCAAGCCGCGTGCCGCGAACATGGCATTCGTAAGGCCGTCCCCCTTGCAGTGGCTGGCGCGTTTCACTCCCCCTGTATGGACTCAGCGGCTGCCTCCTTGGGCAAAGCCCTGGATGCCACAACGTTTACCAAGCCGCGGATCCCGGTGGTGCTCAACGTGACGGGGCAGGCTTCCCAAGACCCAGGCGTGATCGCTGATGCTTTACGGCGACAGATCTCTTCGCCAGTCCTTTGGCAAGCCTCCATGGAAACGCTCTTCGCCATGGGTGTGAGCGACTTCTTCGAGCCCGCCCCCGGGCGACAGCTGACGAACATGTTGCGTCGTTACGAGGTTGAGACCAAGACCGGCGCCTGCGGTAACGCGGACGATTTTTCTTCCATGGCCTGCTGGCCCGGAGTGACCCCATGAAGCCCTTGCAAGACAAGATCGCCATTGTGACAGGCGGCTCCCGTGGGATTGGCTTAGGGGTCGTCAAGGCCTTCACTGAGGCCGGTGCGAAGGTCGCGGTGGTTGCTACGAGCGAAGGCTCAGCAGAGCGTGGAGCCGCGGCTGCCCGCGCCATGGGCGGCGAGGCTCTCGCTTTCGCCGCAGATGTGCGAGATGGCGCTCGAGCCACAGAGATCGTCGGCGAAATCGTCGGCGCATGGGGCGGCGTTGATGTGCTCGTGAACAACGCCGGAATCACCCGAGACGGCCTGTTGATGAAGATGTCCGAGGAGGACATTGATGACGTTATCGACATCAACCTCAAGGGGGCCTTGCGCTGGTGCCGCGCGGTGGTGAGGCCGATGATGAAGCGCAAGGGCGGCTCGATCGTCAATATCTCTTCGATTGTCGGCTTGATCGGAAGCCCCGGACAAAGCAACTATGCGGCAGCCAAGGCAGGTGTCATGGGCGTTACGCGCTCATTGGCGGCTGAACTTGGCGGACGCAAGATCCGGGTCAACAGCCTTGCCCCCGGCTACATCGAAACTGACATGACGGCTGATCTATCCGAAGCCGTGAGAAAAACTAGCCTCGAAAGTATCCCTCTGCGAAGTTTCGGCGAAGCGGCCGACATCGCCTCAGGGGCACTTTTCCTGGCATCTGAACAAGCTCGATACATCACCGGCACGACTCTCGTCATTGACGGGGGCATGTCGCTGTAACGGCCCTCAGCGGTCATCTTGACTTGGTGAATCGCCTCGTCACACTGTCCCGATCATAAGCAGCCGGTGTCGTCCGGCCATTCCCCCGCAGGAGAGATACACGTGGTTTCTACCCCAGAGATTGAGGAGAAGGTCATCGCCATCGTGTGCGAGCAGATGGGCGCCTCCAAGGAAAAGGTGTCGTCCACGACGTCCTTTATCCAAGACCTTGGTGCCGACTCGCTCGACACCGTTGAACTCGTCATGGAGTTCGAAGATCACTTCAACATCAGCATTCCTGATGAAGAGGCTGAGAAGATCCAGACTGTTGGCGACGCTGTCAGCTACATCGCCAGCCACGCCTCTGCCGGCTAAGTGGGGTGGGGTGCTCAGCCGTTGAGCACCAGCAGTTGCCCGCGAGTAGCCAAAGCCCTCCAGCATTCATGCAGCGATGATGAGACCATGAAGCGACGCCGCGTTGTGATCACGGGCCTTGGTGCCTGCACATGTTTAGGTCTGTCTTTCGAGCAGACCTGGCAGGGGCTCCTCGCAGGCAAGAGCGGGGTAGGACCGATCACCCGTTTCGACCCTGAAGGCTACCGCACTCAGTTCGCGGCACAGGTTGAAGACATCGATAGCCGTACCTTGTTCGGCCCCATGGCGAACAAGAAAATCGACTACTTCACCCAGTACTCGCTGCTGGCGGCGGACGGCTGTCTCAAAGACTCGGGGCTTGACCTCGAGGCAGCCGACATGGAGCGCGTCGGTTGCATCATGGGGACGGGTATTGGCGGCATCACGGCTATTGAGGCCCACCATGTGGTGATCCTCGAACGTGGCCCCCGGCGAGCCTCGCCCTACTTCATCCCGAAGATGATGCCCAACGCTATGAGCGGTCAGATTTCGATCCGCTACGGGCTGCAAGGCACCAACTTTGCCACCAGCTCGGCTTGTGCTTCGGCGGGCCATGCACTGGGTATGGCCTTGCGGGCCATTCAGTACGGCGATGCCGACGTGGTGTTGTCCGGTGGTTCTGAGGCAGCTGTCTCGATTCAGTCGGTTGCGGCCTTTGGTGCCATGAAGGCGCTGTCCACTCGCAACGATGATCCCAAGGGTGCCAGTCGGCCCTTCGACAAAGATCGCGATGGTTTCGTCATGGGCGAAGGGGCTTGCGTGTTGATGCTCGAAGAGTACGAACACGCCAAGGCCCGCGGTGCAGATATCTATGCGGAGTTCACGGGTTACGGCTCCACAGCAGATGCGCACCACATTACCCAGCCTAAAGAAGATGGCCACGGTCCCACCCGGGCCATGCAGTTGGCTTTGGGCGATAGCAGTGTGGATGGCGATGGCGGTGTGGATCTTGAGACCGTCGACTACGTGAACGCTCACGGCACTTCGACGTACTACAACGATCTGGTCGAGACTCGCGCGATCCACAACGTCTTCGGAGACCACGCCCAGCGCTTGGCAGTCTCCAGCACCAAGTCCATGGTGGGGCACCTGCTAGGAGGCTCGGCTGCTATCGAAGCAGCAGTGACTGCCCGCTCTATTCGCGACAGCATCATTCACCCCACGCTCAATCACCAGGAGCCTGGTGAAGGTTGCGATCTCGACTATGTTCCTGGTGAGAAGCGAGATCTGCAGATTCGTCATGCCATCTCAAACTCTCTCGGGTTCGGCGGACACAACGTCTGTCTCGCCTTTGGGCACACAGAAGCCTGAAGAACTCGCCTGAAGAACTCGCCTGACCTCTCTGCGGACATGTCGTCATGAGCGACCGTCGAATTGTGATCGCTCAAGCCCTGGCGAAAGTGGGCCAGGAGCACGTCCTCCGGTTTGCTGACGAGCTGGCTGCTGACGAGCTCAGCAGCCTGCTCGACCAAGTCGAAGCGCTCGACCTCGTGCGCTTGGCGCGGTTGATTCAGGAGGTCTTGTCTTCGAAGACAGAAGCTCTGGGAGCCAGCCCGCTGCAACCTCCCGTGCTGATCGAGCAAGGCTCAGACAGCGCGATCCTGGCGCGGGACCAAGCTGCTCGCGAGGCGGGCGAGGCGTTGCTCCGCGCAGGGAAAGTGGGAGCCTTCTTGGTCGCTGGCGGCCAAGGCACACGGCTGGGATACGACGGCCCGAAGGGACGATATCCCGTGGGCCCGCTTACGCATCGGAGCCTTTTTGCTTACCACGCCCATCGGGTGCTGGCGAGCAGTCGGCGCTACGACGCCGCGCTGCCCTACTACGTGATGACCAGCACGGCCAACCACGACAACACCGTGTCGGCCTTTGAGGAGGCTGGCTGGTTCGGGCTAGACCCAGACCAAGTGGTGTTCTTCTCCCAGGGATTACTACCAGCCATCGATGCCGCCGGGAAAATGCTTCTGGCGAGCCGCTCGTCTTTGGCGCTCAGCCCCGACGGTCATGGTGGCTGCTTTGATGCCATGGAACGCAACGGTGCTCTGGACGACATGGAACGTCGTGGGCTGGAGCAGCTGTTCTACTTCCAGGTGGATAATCCCCTGGCACAGGTCTTTGACCCGCTGTTCATAGGCCACCATGCCCTGGCTTCGGCAGACATGTCCACCAAGGTGGTGGAGAAGAGCAGCGCCGACGAGAAGGTCGGCGTGTTGGCCACTCAAGACGGCAAGCACTGTCTCGTCGAGTACAGCGATCTCTCCGACGAACTGGCCACGGCAACGGACGACAACGGTCGCCTCCGTTTCCGCGCTGGCAACATTGCTATCCACATGCTGAAGCTCTCGTTCATTCGTCGACTGTTGAGCGAAGGAGCCGGGCTTCCAGTGCACCGCGCGAACAAAAAGGTGCCTTGCCTCGACGGGCATGGACAGCTTGTCGATCCTCAAGAGCCGAACGCGATCAAGATGGAGATGTTCGTCTTTGATGCCTTGGGCTTTGCGGACGGCGTGACCACGCAAGATGTTCACCGGGGGGACGAGTTTGCTCCGGTGAAAAATGCCGAAGGCGCCGACAGTCCGGACACGGCTCGCGCTGCACTCTCGGCCCAGGCCAAGCGCTGGGCCACCTCCGCCGACTTGCCTGTGGGTTCCGGAGACCTCGAAGTGGGCCCGCTTTTCGCCCTCGATCCGGACGAGTTCAAGAACACCCTGACCAAAGCAGATGTGGGTCCGGTCTTTGATCGTTCCTAAGCAGTGAACCCACGTCCTAGGACGTGTGCTCCGGCGGCTCGACCGCCCGCTGGCTGTGCATGAACAGCTCGGCCGAAATCGCTGCCTTGCGCATCGTGGTGGGTGGGGCAGACGGCCCCATGGGGCGGTTGTCGTGTGCGGCCATTAAAGGCTGCTCCGACTTGTCCTTGGTGGGGCGCCTGACTCGGCTGGACGACCCGGCGAGGTTCTTTGCCTCTGCCGCTGCGGACATCTACCTCGACTTCACCGTAGCGGCGGCCGCCAGAACCTTGGCCCCGCGTGCGGCTCGGGCGGGGCTTTGCCCCGTCGTCGGCACCTCTGGGTTGCTGCCAGACGATCTGGCTGAGCTGCGCAGTGCTTGCCGGGAGGGGCAGGTCAGCGGTCTGCTGGTGCCGAACTTCTCTGTGGGCGCTGTCCTGCAGATGAGAGCCGCTGAGCAAGCTGCTCAACACATGCGTTGTGCGGGCATCGCCGAGGTTCACCACAAGGACAAACGTGACAGCCCCTCGGGGACCGCTCGGGCCACGGCTCTACGCGTTGCCCAGGCCTCCGGAGGCGAGCTGCCTGCGATCGACTCTGAGCGGCGAGACGGCTTTCTGGCGGCTCAGTCCGTCACGTTTGAAGGGCCCCATGAGCGACTGACGCTGCACCACGTCGTCGAGAGTCGCGAGGCTTATGTTCCAGGGCTGCTCCTGGCTCTTCGGCGAGTCCGGTCATGCCAGGGCTTGGTCGTTGGGTTGGAGTCCCTGTTGGACTGAGTTTCTCCCCCCGGACTTTCCTCCGAGGGGGCTAGCGCACCGGCACTTCTCCGTTGGTATACTTCCGCGCCCCGTTCGGAAACGATCGGTGTGCGAGCCAGAGTGGCGGAACAGGTATACGCGGCGGATTCAAAATCCGCTGCCCGAAAGGGCATGGGGGTTCGAATCCCCCCTTTGGCACCACATTTCCCTCCGCACCGCGAGTCGCTGCTGCCGTCACTCGCTGCTGCTGTAAGACGGTGCCGCAGAACAGAGAGGGCTCAGTGGCTGGCTGCTGTGGCACTGGCTCCCGGCAAGGAAGCCTGGGGAGTTTGACCTCGCCTCGAGTTGGCTCAGCCCTTCCAGGCGCGCCAGTCCCTACCAGCCTCTCTCTCGTTGTTCTCGTCGACTGCCCCCTCGAGGTTGCCCTGCCCTGCACTCGAACTTTCGCTGTGGGGCTCCTCGGTCTGGGCCAACTTGTCGGCCTGAGAACGGAGTCCTAGGAGTCTGAAGACAAAGGCCTGCAGCCCTAGAAACCCAACCGCAGCGATGGCTATGAGCAGCGCCGGCCCCCCTTGGGGGAAGAGCACGGTGGATGCGAGGAGGGCTAAGCCCAAGGCCACCACGAACAGCAAGAACGAAAGCAGGATGACGGAGACAGTTTGTGTGGAAGCCGAGCGTGCCATACCCGCGAACATATCAGCTTGAGAGCCAACAGCCTCGTGCGGCGGCCGTCTTCCCTTAGACTGGCCGGCCCGCTGGCGAGGCCTTCTCTCCAGGCGCCATGTTCCCTTTTCTCTCCCAAGAGCAGATTCTTCTATGGGCAGTGTCCTGTTGGAAGCGCTGATTGTGTCGGCCATCGGGGTTGCCCTGGCCTTGGCCGCGAACGGTCTGCGGTCAGACGGCCTACAGTTGGATCGGGACTATTTCCCCAAAGGTCGGGAGCCCGTCGTCGAGCAAGTGGACGCTGAGCTTGATCTCCCCGCAGAGTCGCTGGGCTCAGCGGAAGTCGAGACGCCCGACCCGGCCGATGACGAGCAGCTGGCGGATGCGCAGCCAGTCGCCGCCATCAGCGAGGTGAGTTCCACGGCCTTGCTCCACGGTGCCGAGGCGGCTGTAGACCTAGTAGACCAAGAGGTCGCAGCCCGTCTGGCAGAGAAGGGACTGACTGCGGTGAGCCACGAGGCAGCGCTAGCCTTGTGGCGTGACCCGATGTATCAGGAGTACGAGGCCACTGTGTTTTTGGATGCACGGCGCGCCGAACAATACGAGGCGGGACACATTCCCGGAGCCTGGCATTTCGACCCGTTCTACCCAGAGCGGTACATCGATACGTTGCTGCCCCAACTGGCCTCTGCCCTGACCATCGTCGTGTATTGCAAGGGAGGGGAGTGCGACGACAGCGAGTCTGCTGCGCTGTACTTGATGAACTTGGGTGCAGCGGACGCTAGCCGCCTCTCGATCTATGTCGGTGGCATGGAAGCTTGGACGGCTGCAGAGCTGCCCCTCGAGCAGGGCGAACGGGGCAGCGGAACAGAACCGTGAGCGAAGACAACCAAGATGTTAGTGGCGCCGAGCAGCCGCGAGCCTCGACGGGGGGCCTTTGGTTTGTCCTCGTGCGTTGGGTGTTGGGGGCGACCTTTCTCAGCATGGGCGCCGCCAAAGTGAGTGACCCGGTCACCTTTCTGAAGCTGTTGCGTGAATACGACCTCGTGGCCTCAGATCAATCGCTGATCCTGAATGGGCTGGCGATCATCCTGCCTTGGCTAGAGATCTGGCTGGGCCTGCTGATGGTGCTGGGGGTTGCTGTTCGGGGCAGCGCGCTCACGTTGTTGGTCATGCTGCTCGTCTTTACGGGCGCGATCGTCCTGCGAGCTCAGTCGATCATGGGGGTTGAGGGGATCCCTCTGTGCTCGGTGGCTTTCGATTGCGGCTGCGGATCCGGGGTCGTCAATGTTTGCAACAAACTCGCCGAGAACACCGGGCTCATCCTGCTGGCCGCTGCGGCTAGCTACTCCGGCAATCAACGACTCTGCTGGCGTCCCCGCGTGATCCGGCGAGAGGGCTCTCTCGGGGGACGCTGAGCAGCCCCACGTGGTCTGCTAGACTCGCTGTCCGGCCTGCCCCGAACTCCGCCGTTTTTGCGTCTTCTCAAGAGACCCCCATGACCTCCCCATGTTCTTTGTTGCAGGGCTTCGGTGCCCGCTCCTTCCTGCCCCTGCTGATGGTGGTGGCCTGCTTGGCTCCCGCTTCCCGCAGCCAAGTGTTTCCGATTTCCTTGCAGCCACCGGTGAAGCTTATTTCCTTGGCGAGCAGCGCAGGTGATCAATACGGTGGGGCTGTAGCCACGGGCGCGGATGTCATCGCCATCGGCGCTCCGTTTGCAAACGGGGCTCGGGGAGAAGTGATCATTGAAGAGTTCAATGGTACGAGCTTCTCAGAGACCGTGACATTGGCTCCCCTTGCCCTGCCTTCCGGAGCCCAGTTCGGTCTAGAACTGGCCCTCGATGGGGACACGTTGGCTGTGGGCGCACCAGAACCGACCTTCCCTGCCACAGGTGCTGGCTCTGTTTACGTGTATCTACGCAATGGCTCGACTTGGGCTCTGCAAGCCACACTGACTCCGAGCGCCGGTCAGGCTGGCGACCAGTTCGGCCGGGGTCTGGCTCTGCAAGATGACCGGCTGATTGTGGGTTCACCGTTCGACGACGATGGGGGTATCCAAGCAGGCTCTGCTTGGGTTTTCGAGCGGAGCGGTGGCCTTTGGGCAGAAACGGCGCAGCTCTTAGCGACGGATGCCTCTTCTGGCGCGCAGTTTGGCAAGTCCGTGGCCCTGGATAACGACACTGCCCTGGTGGGTGCTTGGCTCGACAGCTCAGCGCTGAGTCAGGCGGGAGCCGGTTATGTGTTTGTTGAGGCTGGGGGGCTCTGGTCGGAGCAGGCCAAGCTCGCGGCAGGGGCTGCGGCCATGGGTGACAACGCCGGCACTTGCGTGGGCCTCGAAGGAGACATGGCTGTCCTGGGCGCCCCGCTGGCAAACAGTGCTGCTGGGGCGATTTTCCAGTTTGGCCGGGACCCGTTACTGGGCGTCTGGACGGAGTTGCCGTTCACGCCGCCGTTCAGCATCACTGCGGGGGATGTCTTCGGTACGTCCCTGGCCTTTGAAGAAGGCTCCCTGCTCGTGGGATCCCCAGAGGAAAACAGTCAGGGAACGGCCCTAGGGACGGTTCTCTTTTTTGTCCTGGATGGCCAAGGAGTCTTCCAACTCGACACGGAGTTCGACGGAAGCGGCGCGGTGGGCGACCGCTTCGGCCAGTCGGTTTCTATCGGCGCCGGCCTCTTGGGGATTGGCGTGCCTTTTGGAAACGGTGGGACCTTTGGTTCGGGCGCTGTGATGGCTGTTGAGAAGCTCACTCAGGGCATCTGGACCTCACTGGGCAAGTCTCTCGACGGCACCCATGGAACCCCGCTATTTGTGGGCACAGGCGACCTCATTGAGGGGTCTCCGTTCAGCCTGGACCTGGCCAACTCCCTTGAGAATTCCTTGGCAGCCCTGTTCATCGGATTCTCAGAGGTTTGCGCCCCGTTTCATTTGGGGGTGCTCTCGCCGAGTCCGGACTTCGTGATCATCGTCACCACGGACGGCTTGGGCGAGCAGCAGTTCGCTGGGGATTGGCCCACGGGGCACGGTGGGCCGTTTCCCGTGTATCTGCAGTGGTGGGTCCAGGATGCGGGGGCGCTGGCGGGCTGGTCCGCAAGCAACGCCATCGAAGCGCTCACACCACCGGGGTAACCGACAGAGTTCGGCGAAGGCTGCACTTCTGGAGAGTCAGCGCTAGGCCGCCTATGGCAACCTGTCGAGGAAGACAGCGATTGCCGGGGCGATCCCTCGTCCCTCGGGGGGAGGGCCGTTGTCCGTTCGTGCGCCCGGATTCGGCTCACGAGGCCGAGAAAAAATGTGGTGGGCGAGAAGGGACTCGAACCCCTGACCCCCTGG
>JBLIMM010000025.1:0-22492 GCA_047638635.1 Pseudohongiellaceae bacterium
GGTCGTGGGCGACCTGGGCAGCGGGCCGGTGCTCTTCATGGTGGGTTCCATCCTGGATGGCGTGGCTTCTTGGGATGGCACGACCCTGAGCGCCCTGGGAGACCTCTTCTTCCCCAAATGCCTGGAAATCTTCGACGGCGGCGGCGGGCCCGAGCTGATCGTGGCCGGCAGCTTCGACCCCGGTTTCGCCACCTACAACCTGGAGCACATCGCGCGCTGGAACGGCAGCGACTGGGCTCCCCTAGGTGGCCCCGGGCTGACCGGTTCGGTGCAAGCGGTGCTGTCCCATGATGACGGCAGCGGCCCGGCGCTCTACCTGGGCGGCACATTTGGTCACCCCGACGATCTCAGCAGCCACGGCTTCCTGCGCTGGAAGGACGGAGTCTTCGACGACCTCGGTGGCACCTGGGGTCAGCCGATTCTCGACTTCGTGGAGTTCGACGACGGCACGGGCAAGGCGCTCTACGCCTGCGGCAAGGTCAGCCCGGGAGGCGTGAGCGCCTTCTGGGATCTGGCTCGCTGGGATGGCAGCAGCTGGTCGGACGTGGGTACGCCCAACGGCGGCGGCATCGTGTATGCGCTGCACGTGCACGACGACGGCACGGGGCCTGCGCTCTACGCCGCGGGCAGCTTCTTTCAGATGAACGGCGTGCCCGTGACCAATCTGGCGCGCTGGGACGGCAGCAGCTGGAGCGCCGTGGGCGCAGGCCCCGGCCCAGGTCCCGGGGGCACGGCGCTAGCCCTGGAGAGCTACGACGACGGGGGCGGCAACCAGCTCTACGTCGGCGGCACGTTCACTGCGGGCGGCGGCGCGGCGGGTGACTACATCGTGCGTTGGGATGGCGCGGCCTGGAGCGGCCTGGGCGGCGGCCCGGTGGTCGGCTCGGGCCACGCCGTGCGGGCGCTGGAGGTCTTCGACGAGTTCGGCGACGTGTTCCTCTACGTGGGCGGCACCTTCGACGACGTGCTGGCCATCCCCGACACCAAGGGCTTGGCTCGCTTCAAGAGCAGCGGCTGGTCGGGCATGCCCTTCGCAGGTCCCGAGGGCGACGTGTACACCCTGCAGGTCTGGCAGGACGGAGCCTTCCCGGGTTCGATGTTGGTGGTGGGAGGCGCGTTCTCCGGTGCCGGGCTGGTCAACCTGAACAACGTGGGTGGTTGGACCGGTTTCGGTTGGCAGGCTTTCGACCTGGGCGTCAGCGATGTGGTGAGGGCTCTCGACCTGCACGACGCCGACGATGGTCTGGGGCCCATGTTGATGGTCGGCGGCGACTTCTCCTACCAGCCTGGCGAGCCCATTGGCAACGGTCGACTGGCGCGCTGGGGTGGCTGTTGGGCCGGCATCGACAACTGGACCGACTTGGGCTTCGCGCTGGCTGGCACGTCGGGCGACCCCGTGCTCGTGGGCAGCGGCAGCCTGTCACCGGCCAGCTTCAACCACGTAGACCTCTCCAATGCCTACCCATCGGCCCTGGCAGCCCTGTTCCTCTCGTTCACCAGCACGCCGATCCCGTTCATGGGCGGCACGCTGGTGCCCAACCCCTTCCTGGACCCGCCGCTGTTCGCCATGGCCACGGCCTCGGGTGACATCCCCCTGGGCTTCGTCATGCCCGACGGCATTCCGGGGGGCACCGACCTCTTCGTGCAGTGGGGCATCGCCGACCCCGGCGGTCCCAACGGTGTGGCGCTCAGCAATGCCCTGCGGGGCGATGTGCCCTGAGTTGTGACGTGAGCTGAGTGCTGGCCTACAACTCGCGCTCGATCCACGCGTCGACCTTCTCGGCGAGCCGGACCAAGGTCACCGAGCCTTCCTCGAGCACGAGTTGGTGGAAGACTCGAATATCGAAATCGTCGCCGAGGGCGTCCTGCGCACGTTCGCGAAGACGGTAGATGAAGTCGCCGCCGAGGTCGTAGGTGATGCCCTGGGCCGGCAGCATGGCGAAGCGGTCGAGCATGGGCCCGAACGCTGCGGGGTCGACCATGGTGCGATCGACTCCGCTCAGGGACAGGACCTTGTCGATGACCTGATCCTCGGTGAGGGTGCCAGTGTGCAGGCTGACGTCGATGAGCAGCGCCATTCCGTAGCCCTGCCAGAAGCTCAGCGCCGCGCCCTCGTGCTCGAGCAGTCCCTCTTCGATGGCGAAGCGCTCGGCGTACCGCGCCCAACCTTCGACGAAGGCGTTGTTCATGCCCAGCGTCACGATGGGATGGCTAGGCTCCTCGGCGCCATCCCGCGCGTGTCTTGCGATGACCGCCTGCAGGTGGTGACCGGGCGCCGTCTCGTGGCTGGCGGTGGCCTCGATGGCGCGGGGGATGACACCGCTCATCGCACGGGGGTCGAGGAAGTAGGTGCCGTTGTAGCCCTCGCTGAAGTTCGGCCGGTAGCTGGCTTCCGAACCGCTGCCCCATTCGTTCTCGGGGTACAGCTCCACGGTCACGCTGTGCTCGGGGAGCTCCGGGAAGTACGGCCGCGTGACCTCGAGCAGGCGATCCACGCTGGCCTGGGCGTACTCGCGCGCGGCCTCGGGACCGCTGAGGGGTTGGCCGTAGTCTGACCGGACAGCAGCCAACGTGGCCTCGTAGTCCGGCGCGTCGTAGACGCTGGCGCCGAGCGCGGTGAACTGGGTCAGGGCCTCGTCCACTAGCTCCTGCGCCTGGATGGCGAGTTCGGCGGGGTCGACCCGTGCGCCGGTGTGATGTAACACGTAGGCCTCATAGCCCGCGAGGCCGCTGGGCAGTGCGGAGATCGAGCGACTCGTCCGAGCCTGTGGCGCGTACTCATCGCGCAAGTACGTCGCATACGCGCTGAAGCGGGGAGCGATGGCCGAGAGGAACAGCTCACTCCAGTGCCCGGCGAGCTCAGCGGGCAGGCTGGCATTGATCTGCAAAAGGCTGCTGTGGTCAGCTGCCAACTCGTCGTACTGCGTCGCGACCTGCAGTACCACGCTGCGCGGCGAGCTGTAGCCCATCGAGAGACCGCTGGCCAGGTTGCGCTGCTCCTGATCGAGGAACGCCACCAGCTGCTCGGACCAGCCTTGCAGCAGCTGCTCGTCCGCCGGATCTTGTAGGTCACGCAGGGCCTCGGCAGGCTCGTGGGGAGGTTCAGGTGCCAGCCGGCGAGGTGGTTGACCGGCCACCACTCGGGATGGCAGACGCGCATGGCGAGCGCGGCTTCGAGCTTGCCGCGCAGATCGGAGTAGAGCCGACGTTGCGCGGTGGGCAGGGCGTCCGGGTCGATGGCGTCGAGGCGCGCGAGCAGTGCCTGTTGTTGTGTGGTCCACGCCGCGATGGCCGCCGGCGTGTTGTCGCCGATGAGTCGGCCGGGGTCGGTGGCGATGCCGTACAGCCGGGCCGCATAGGACTCCATGCGGGCGTAGCCTACGAGGTAGTCATCGGCGACGGAGCGGACGGGATCGGCTGTGCCGACGAGGAGCGACGCTGCCAGGACAAGGAGGGGTGAGAGCATGCGGGAACTCGCGGACTGGACGGCGGGGGGCGATTGGACCGAATGCTACTGGCAAGTTGTGCGCCAGTGATGGAGAGCCCATGGCACTTCGGTGAAGCCCTCTGGACCGATCGTTGCGGTCGGAGGGTGGCTCGAGCGGCTGCCGGTTTGGCGTGAACCGTCAACTGGGCGGGCGGGAGTGTGTTGCCGCTAAGTGTCTAACCGGAAGCAGCCTCACTCTCGCATCCTGCCGATAGGTACGATCGGCGGTCTTGAGCCTGCCCATGCAAAACTCTCCCTCCACCATCGCCACCGTCGTCCTGGCCTGGGCCCTCTTGGCCGGGTGCCAGACTCCGACCGAATTCGTGTCGGAGGCTGATGACGCTACGTACGCCATCATCCGCCAACGGCGCGACGAGCTGGCGGCAGGGGGCCCGTTCAGCCTCTTGCGCCCCGTGGACACGTTGCGCAAGCGAATGCTCGACGGAGAGACACCCAGCTCCTTCACCCTGACCGAGTTGCTCTTCGCCTCCGCGGAGAACAGTCGCGACTACCAGAACCGCCGCGAGTCCCTCTATCTCGCTGCCCTCGACCTGACGCTCGAACGCTGGCGCTTCTCCATTCAGCGCAACGCCGGTGGCGACGCTACTGTGGCCGATAGCGGGGCTGGCACCTCCGCGGGTGTGCTCTCTCGGGCGGGCTTCACCAAACTGCTGGGCACGGGCGCCCAGATCGTCGGTGACACGAGCCTCGAGATCTTCAGGGACATCGACAGCAGCGACGGCTGGGACGCGGTGAGCAATCTCTCGCTCACTATCAGCCAGCCCCTGCTCCAGGGCTTCGGCTCAGTCATCGTGCTCGAGCCTTTGACCCAGGCCGAGCGAAACGTGCTCTACGAAGCCCGGGTGTATGAGCGCTTTCGACGCACCTTCGCCTTCGACGTCACCGAGCGTTTCTTCGGCGTCCTGCGCCAACTGGACACGCTCTCGAACGAGCAGGAGAACTCCCGCAGCCTGACTCTGCTGCGCGAGCGCAACGAAGCCTTCGCCGAAGCCGGCCAACTCAACGAGATCCAGGTCGACCAGGCTCTCCAGGACGAACTCCGCGCGCGCAACCGGGTCATCGACGTGGAGCGCACGCTCCAGAACCAGCTCGACTCCTTCAAGCTGCTGCTGGGCCTGCCCATCGACACGGCCTTGCCCCTCGACCGCGCCGACAACCTAGACCTCTCCAGCTGGCCCTTTCTTGATATCGACCCAGCCGAAGAGCTGGTTATCGACCTGGCTCTGTCCAACCGTTTCGACCAGCTGACCCTGAACCAGCAGGTCGAGGACGCAACGCGCAAGGTGGTCGTGGCCGAAGATGGCCTGCGGGCCGGGCTCGACGTCGTGCTCAGCGGCAGCTCCACCAGCTCTGAAGGGCGGCCCTTCGATCACGATGGCAGCACGGTGCGCCCTTGGCGCCTGGCCCTCCAACTCGACCTGCCCATCGACATCATCCCCCAGCGCAACGCTTACCGCGAGAGCCTGATCACCCTCGACCGCTCTCGCCGCAACGCCGCAGAATCTGCGGATCGCATCGTGGCCGATGTGCGCGACGCGCTGCGCAGCCTGAACGCCGCGCGGGAGTCGTATCAGATCCAGCAGAACGCCGTGGTCCTGGCCAAGCGTCGAGTGGAGAGCACCGAGCTCAACCTCGAGGCGGGCCGAGCGGCCACCCGCGACGTTCTCGAATCGAAAGAGGCCCTGCTGCAAGCGCGCAACGGCCTCGCCACTGACATCACAGAGTACATCCTGTCCGGGCTCGCCCTCTACCGGGACATGGAGCTGCTGCGCATCACGGACTCAGGGGTATCTGTAGAAACCGGGCCCGTCCAGGCCCTGATGGAGACTCGGACCCCATGAGTGCTCAACGCAAACGATCGATCTGGCCTGTTGTCCTGACCATCGCGGTCTTGGGTGGCGCTGGCTGGGCAGCCATGACCCTGACTGGCGAGGACCCGTCGGCGAACCGAGCCATCGCGGGGGCGACCGCGGTCCGCGGGCCGCTCAAGATCACTGTGGTCGAGCGGGGCAACCTCGAGGCCGCAGATGCGGTCACGCTCAAGAGCGAGATCGAAGGTCAGTCGACGGTGTTGTACCTGATCGATGAGGGCTCTTACGTCGAGGTCGATGAGCTGCTCTGCGAGCTGGACAACAGCGCGTTGGTCGACCGCCAGGTGAGTCAGGAGATTCGGGTCCAGAACGCAGAGGCCGCCTTCGTCAAGGCCAAGCAGAACCACGCCATCCAGGTCAGCCAGAACGAGAGCGACGTGGCCAAGTCGGTGCAAGAGCTCGACTTCGCGGGCCTCGATCTGGAGAAGTACGTCGACGGTGACATGCCCCAGGAATCCAAGAGCAAAGACGAGGCGATCCTGCTGGCAGATGAAGAGCTCTCCCGAGCGCAGCAAGACCTCGAGTGGAGCAAGCGCCTGAACGAGAAGGGCTTTCTGGAACAAGCTCAGCTCGACGCGGACGAACTCGCCAAGACCCGCTCAGTGGTCAAGCTCAATCAGGCCAAGCGGGCAAAGGAACTCTTCGAAGACTACGAGATCCCGCGCAGGAAAAAAGAGCTGGAGAGCATGGTCACCGAGAAGCAGCGGGAGCTGGTGCGGGTGAAGCTGCAAGCCGGCGCTCGCCTCGCTGACTTCGACGCCAACTGGCGCACAACGGACGCGACGCTCACGGTAGAGAAGGCCGAACTCGAGAAGCTCGCGTCGCAGATCGAGAAGTCGCGCATTGTTGCTCCGGTCGCGGGCATGGTGGTCTACGCGCGGGACAGCGGCGGGCGCTACGGCGGCGGCGAGGCCATGAAAGAGGGCGCCAACATTCGTGAGCGTCAGGCCATCATCACGATCCCGTCTTCAGACGGGTTCATCGCCGAGGCCAGTCTCCACGAGTCCGTGCTCGAGAAAGTCGTCACAGGAATGGCCTGCGCAGTCACCGTGGACGCCCTCCATGAGACTTTCCCGGGGGAGGTCAGCTACAAGGCCTTGCTGCCCGACCAGAACTCGTGGTTCGCGAACCCCGACCTGCGCGTGTACAAGACCAACATTCGAGTGCTCAGCGAGGACCCCCGTATCCGCCCGGGCATGTCGTGCAGCATCGAGATCATGGTGGACACGATGGACGACGCCGTGCAGTTGCCGGTGCAGACGATCTTCCTCGACGCGGGCGAGCCGGTCGTTTTCGTGGAGACACCGACGGGCCCTGAGAAGCGGGCAGTCACCGTGGGCCAGAACAACGGCCGCTGGGTGCACATCATCGATGGCGTCGATGAGGGCGAAGTGGCCCTGATGGCCCGCCCCCCAGGCATCGAATTGCTGCCGGCAGCACAGCGGTCCGAGAACTCGACGGACGGTTCTTCAGAGCAGGGAGATTCTGAGGGCGGCGGGAAAGCACCCCAAGGCGACTCTAAAAGAGGCGACTCTAAAAAGGGCGGCGACCGGCCCGGCCGAGGCAGCGGCGAAGGATCGACCGCGAGTCACAACAAGCCCTCCAGCCCTGGTGCATCGAAGCAGCTCGAGACAAGCAAGAAGGGCACCTGATCGACGGCTCCATGAACACAGAAGCTGCAACGCAAGCCGTCGCCCACATGAAGGACGTGCGGCGGATCTACCGCATGGGCTCCGAAGAGGTCAAGGCCCTCGACGGCGTGAGCTTCGACGTGCAGCCCGGCGAGTACTGGTCGATCATGGGCGCCTCGGGTAGCGGCAAGTCGACCTTGCTCAATGTCGTGGGTTGCCTCGACCGGCCTTCCTCCGGCACCTATAGGCTCGGTGGCGAAGACGTGAACACCCTCTCTGACGACGAGCTGAGCGAGATGCGCTCCCGGCGCCTGGGCTTCATCTTTCAGTCCTACAATCTGATCGCCCAGCTCGACGTACTCGAGAACATCATGGTGCCGCTCTTCTACCAGGACGAGCCTCCCGCCGACGGTGAGGACCGTGCCCGCCGCCTGGCCGAGCGCATGGGCCTGGGCGAACGCCTTGGCCACCGTCCCAACGAACTCTCGGGTGGTCAGCAGCAGCGAGTGGCCATCGCCCGTTCCCTGGTCAACGACCCCGACCTGATTCTGGCGGACGAGGCCACGGGCAACCTGGACAGCCAAACCGCCAACGAGATCCTCGACCTGTTCGACGAACTCTCCCGCGAAGGAAAGACCATCCTGTTCGTCACCCATGAGAGCCACGTCGCCGAGCGCGCCAGCCACGTGCTGCGCATGCGGGACGGTCGTATCGAAGAGATCATCGATCAACGGTCGGGAGCGCAAGCAACGTGAGGGGCGGCGCTTTGCTACGGACGGTGAAGGCTGGGGTGAGCAGCCTCATGCTGCACAAGCTGCGCACTCTGCTCACCACCCTCGGCGTGCTCTTCGGCACCAGCAGCGTGATCTCCATGCTGGCCATCGGCGAGGGGGCGAGCTTCGAAGCCCAGGAACAGATCAGGCTGCTGGGCAGCCAGAACGTGATCCTGCGCAGCGTCAAGCCCGCCGACGACCCCAACGCGGGGAGCCAACAGTCGCGAGTGCTGGCCTACGGCATCACGGACGACGACCTGGCTCGTGTGGAGCAGACGTTTCCTGGGGTGACCCACGTCGTGCCCATCCGCGAGCTGCAGCACGAGGTGCGCTACAACGACCGGGTGATGGCCCCAAGGATCATGGCCACACGCCCGCTCTATCTCGAAGTGACCGGCCGGCTGATCTGGGAGGGTCGCTTCCTCACCAGTGAAGACGAGCGCACGCTCAACAACGTCTGCGTCTTGGGTACCGAGGTGGCGCGGTTCTTGTTCCCCTTCGAATCTGCCCTGGAAAAACGGGTCAAGGTCGGCCCGGACTACTACACCGTGGTCGGGACCCTGGCGCCAAGAGTGCCCCTCTCAGATGACCCTCCGGCTGCTGGCAGCGATGTCACCGGGGAGGTCTTCGTGCCCTACGAGACCGCGCGCAAGTGGTACGGCAAGCTGCAGGTGGTACGCCGCTCGGGCAGCTTCGACATGCAGGAGGTCGACCTGCACCAGGTCATCGTGGCCGTCGACTGGCCCGAGAACGTGACCCTGGTCGCCGGGGCAGCCCGGGAGATGCTCGGGCGTTTTCACAAGAAGCGCGACTACGAGGTGGTGGTGCCCCTTGAGCTGTTGGCCAGAGCTGCCGAGACCAAGCGCATCTTCAACATCGTGCTCGGGTCTATCGCGGGCATCAGCCTGCTGGTAGGGGGCATCGGCATCATGAACGTGATGCTGGCCACGGTGACCGAACGCACCCGCGAAATCGGCATCCGACGTGCGCTGGGTGCAAAGCAACGGCACATCGTGACCCAGTTTCTCGTCGAGACCGTGTGCCTCTCCGTGGGCGGCGGTCTCATGGGCGTGGCCCTGGGTCTGGCCATCCCCGTGGCGGTGGAGCACTTCGCCGACATGGTCACCATCGTCACGCCGTCCGCGCCCCTGCTGGCCTTCGGTATCTCGGCGGGCGTCGGCGTATTGTTCGGCATCTACCCGGCCTGGCGCGCGGCCAAGATGGACCCAGTGGAAGCCCTGCGCCACGAGTGAGGGGCCCGTGCTGGGAGACGTTTTGCGTGGCCGCTCCTGCTGCTGCGGTGGGGTCTTCGCGGTAGATCTGGCTGGGCTACCAGAAGTGCGGGACCGCTTCCGACTCATGAGGCAGATCACGGAGCCGTTGGTCGTGACGGCGCTGCTCTCCTTTCACCCTCAGGAGTTTGATCCTGAGCAACCGCGCTGTCCCACTCCTGCGTCGAGGCGTTTCCGCCACGACCTGAGCTTGGATCGGACGTTGCCGCGTTTGGAGCGGATGCTTCGACCGCCCGATCTTGGAGCCACCGAAGACATGCTCGATTAGATGTCGTAGATGAATGGCGAGTCTGGGGTCGCAACTTCCATCTGCGCGAGGTACGCAATGACCCCGATGATCAACGGTACGAGGATCGCGGGAATGAGCCAGATCAGTGTGTGCTTCTTAAGATGGTTGATCATGGCTCAGTCCTCGCTCACTTCCTGATCATTGAACTCGACGATGGCTTCGGCAAAGGCACTCATGAGCTGTACACGTCCACCGAGGTGGAGGTGGCAGTGGTCACACATCCATTCCCAGCCGACGAGCCCATCGGGGTGACAATCACGGAAGGCCCGATCAGCATCGAAAAAGTGAACGCCTTCGCTCTCTTCCGCTACTTTGAGAATGATGTCAGTGGTGAGCGCGCTGGCCTTGCGGGGAGCGCGGTCATAGCGATTGGCTTCTTCGAAATGGCGAACGTAGAGTTCTGCATTCCGGTCGAGCAAGTACTCGATGAGCGCCAGTTCAAATAATGCGCGCGGGTGGTCGGGGCAAATTGTGAGCGCTTTTTTCAGAAGGCCTTCCGCACGTTCGAGTTCGTCCTTTGAGAACTTGCCAAAGTTTCGCTCGGGAAAAGTATTGAGGCATGCATCGAGAGCATGAACCGTGGGCTTCCAACTGTCCTTCGCGTAAAGCCACCGATCGGTCGCGCTGAGGAGCTTTGTGGTTTGGCGCCAGCTTGCCAATTGAAGCGGAGCGGTGCTCTTGTGCGCCGGTCCCGTGCCCCAGTCGTGGGCGTGCACTCGCTCGGGCTCGTTCGTGGGCAGCAGCGGCGCCAGATAGGGCGGCATGAACTCAAGTGCCTGTTGGCGCAGAGAGGCGAACTTTCGCTGAGCGGCTTCGTCGACCGAGATCGGGAAGGCCGAACTAAACGGGACGGAAAGACGGTTGTAGATGACGGTGCTGAGCATGACTTGGACGCCTTGCGCGAGCGCGTCCTCACACATTCCGCGGATGTTCTGCTCGTAGGCCTCGTAATACTGCAGCGTTTCGTCGTACGTGATTTCTGCAAATTTCTCGTACTCCCACTCCCAGGCTTCAGGTTCGAATTGCGGCGACGAGTTCTGCGGGCCTGCTTGTTCTTCGAAGTGCTCTCTCAAGGCCTGAAAGGTCGCCGTCTTAGCCGCCGCGGAAGCGATGCCCCCTGATAGCCGAGTGGCTCTGCCCTCCAGGTCAATCTGGAATCCACGCTCTACGAACTCGTTGTGCCCACAATAGATCAGCACGATGTCCGGCTCTAGAAGCTCGAGTGCTTGGTTGAAGATGATCCGTACTCGAGCCGATCCGTAGCCGCTTCGGCCTAGGTTGATGACTTCAAACCTGTTTGAGCCGGCGAGGGTCTTGAGGCTATTGACGAGTGTGTCGGTAGGAAAGCCTTGAGTGTTGGATCCGCCAAACATGATGACGCGAGAGCGGGAGCCCTTGGGAGCAATAGAACGCTCTCTCTCCTTGTTGGAGAAGAAGTTCGTTCTCCAACCGCCTTCGACTTCTGGGTCCGGGTGCAGGTAGCTCGCGTTCCCGTCGAAACCTCTGGATATGTTGGTTTCTTGGATTCCCGAATCAAAATCGAGAGCTCTGAAGACCGCTTCGATGCTGATGAGTATTGCCCCAGTCAAAGCTAGGCCAACGATGGCATCTCTTAGCGTACCGCGCTTCATTTTGTTCTCTTCGCCCAGCGCTACTCTCGCTCAGCAAGCTCTTTTTGCCGACCGGCCGACCGGTGGAAACCTCAGGGGTGACGCCGCTGACGGTCTTGAAGAATGGGTAACCGTACCAGTCGAGTTGAGCTTCGTCGATTAGCATCTCTGCTACACGTCGTACGGTGGCACTGTCTTTTGGTTCGCCACGGCCAAAAGTTGAATTGACGAAGAGCAGGCCGAGTGATGAGCCGCTGGAAGCCCCGCGCTCTCTGCCGCCGTGTAAGGGCGAGCGATCGTGCTCGCCCGCGCGCCGTAAAGCTAGCAGCTGCCACTCGCTAGAACTCCATTACGCTTGAGCTCGCATGAGCCGTGACGCCCGACCCCGGGTGCCGATCTCGACCGGATGCCCACTATGATTCACGCCACCACGCTGCTCCTTGCCACGACCTTGGCCCTGCTCGTCCAGGCCACGAGCGCACCCGCCCAGCTCCGGCCAGGAGCTCTCCAGGAACCGCTGGAGATCGCCGCTCAAGCTGGCTTTCTGGCCGGCTGGGTCGACACCTTCGGGCCGGAGCCCGGCATCAACGGGCAGATCCTCGACATGCTCGTCCATGACGATGGCGGAGGGCCGGCGCTGTACGTGGGCGGCAACTTCACCAGCGTCAACGGCGTCTCCGCCAGTCGCCTCGCGCGCTGGGACGGCGCGGCCTTCAGCGACGTGGGCCGCGGGCTGAACAACATCGTCTGGAGCCTAGCCGAGTACGACTCGGGGAGCGGCCCTGAGCTCATGGTCGGTGGGCTGATCCAGACCGCCGGCGGCAGCGTGCCCGTGAGCGGCGTGGCCGCCTGGGACGGCAGCAACTGGTCGGCGCCCTTCCTGATCTCTGCCTCAGGGGTCGAGGAGATGGTCGTGGGCGACCTGGGCAGCGGGCCGGTGCTGTTGCTGAGGGCCAGGACCTTGTCGATGACCTGATCCTCGGTGAGTGTGCCAGTGTGCAGGCTGACGTCGATGAGCAGGGCCATTCCGTAGCCCTGCCAGAAGCCCAGGGCCGCGCCCTCGTGCGCGAGCAGTGCCTGTTGTTGCGTGGTCCACGCGGCGATGGCAGCCGGCGTGTTGTCGCCGATGAGTCGGCTGGGGTCGGTGGCGATGCCGTACAGCCGGGACGCATAGGACTCCATGGGGGCGTAGCCTACGAGGTCGTCATCGGCGACGGAGCGGACGGGATCGGCGCTGCCGACGAGGAGCGCTGCTGCCAGGGCAAGGATGGGTAAGAGCATGCGAGAACTCGCGGACTGGGCGGCGGAGAGCGGTTGGACCGGAGGCTACTGGCAGGTTGTGCGCCTGCGATGGAGAGCCCATGGAACTTCGGTGAAGCGCTAGGGGCCGATCGCTGCGGTGAGAGGGTGTCTCGCAGGGCGGTTCGGGTTCGGGCCCAAGGGCGAGAACCTGGGCACAGGCTCCACGATCTGCGCGGACGCGTTACGATGCCCAGATCGCTGGAGCAGTGATGGGCGGTGAAGTGGTTGGCGCAGCGTGCGTCCCTCACCGTCGTGTCCTAGTACCGCGTCGAGGCCCCAGACATGAAAACTCTCGCCATCCTCTTGCTGTCGATTGGCTTGATCCATGGGGCCGCCCAGGCAGCAGACGACGCTCCGGCGCTGACGTCTTCGACCGATCGCTACACCGTGTCCCGGGCTGCGCGCGATGTGCTGGTCGGTATGAAAGCCACTGTGCTCCATGGCAGCGGCGACGGCGACTTCACCGCGATCCTCGCCCCAGACGAAGTGGCGACACTGCGCGGTGCGGGCTTCGACCCGCGGCCACTGCCGGCTGGGCATCCCGACGCAAGCGGCTCCGCTGGGGCCGCCGAGGGTGGCTGGACGCCTTACGCCCAGATGCGCGCCGACTACGTGGCCTACGCCGCCAACTATCCGGCCATTGCCTCGTTCGAGGTCATCGGTCAGTCGCTCCAAGGGCGTGACATCTTCGGCCTGCGGATCAGCGACAACGTGTCGGTCGAGGAGGACGAGCCCGAGATGATGTTCCTGGCGAACATCCACGGCGACGAGTTCGCTAGCGGTGAGATCGCTTACCAGTGGGCCATGGAGTTGCTGGACGACTACGGCACGGATCCCGTCGCCACTGGCTTCGTCGACGACAACGAAATCTGGGTCTTGCCGCTGCTCAACCCCGATGGCCACGAGATGGGCACGCGCAATAACGCCGCGGGCGTCGATCTGAATCGCGACTGGGGCATCAACTGGGACGGCTGGGGTGGTAGCACCGCGCCCTGGTCGCAGATCGAGAGCCGGGTCCTGCAGGCTTTCCTGATGGACAACAACGTCACGCTTTCGGTGACGATGCACTGCTCGGGCAACGTCTTCCTGTATCCCTGGTGCTACCAGCCTGCGGCGGCCCCCGAGGATCCGTTGATCCAGCTGGTGGGCGCGCTCTACGCGAACGCCGCCAACTACCAGCTCAAGAATTCGTGGTTCGACTACGAGACCCATGGCGAGTTGATCGACACGGTGTACGGCGGTCACGGCGCGCTGAGCTTCACGGCGGAGATCAGCAACAACTTGGCTCAGTACGCCGACAGCTACTCCCGCAACAAGGCCGGCATGGACGCCTTTTGTGCGGTGGCTGGTGAGGGCCTGCACGGACTCGTCACCGACGCCGCGACGGGCCTGCCCCTGCGCGCCGCCGTGCGCGTCTCGGGCAGCCCGTACCCCGCTTACACCGACGCCACTGTTGGTGACGTGCACCGCATGGTGCGGCCGGGTAGCTACAGCGTCGCGGTCAGCGCCAACGGCTACCAGACGCAGACGGTGTCTGGGCTGACCGTCAATCCGGGTGGGACGACCGACTTCGCCGTGGCGCTCGCGCCGGGTGGCGGCCACTCCGCCTTCGCGGTCACCACCGTGGATCTGCGCGACCCCAACAATGTCCACGCCAACATCTCGTCGCCTGCGGACGCCTTGGGCCCGACCGACGGCCAGGCTTGCTCGCTGGGTTTTGAGGGTTTCATCGTGCTCGACATGGGCGAGGGCCAGAGCTTGAGCGACGGCCCGGGTGACGACTTCATCGTGACGGAGGCCATGGTTCCGGGTGATCAACAACTCGAGAGCTACACGGTCTGGGTCGGCGACGCCTACCAACAGAGCACCCTCGTGGGCGCTGGCGTGGGCACAACGTCTTTCGATCTCTCCGGCACTGGATTCGCGACGGCACGCTACGTGAAGATCAAGGGAACGGCCGAGCAATCGGCGAACGACCCGCTCTGCGGATTGGAACTCGACTCGCTCACGGTGTTGGGCGGTGGCTTCGTCAGCATCGGCCCGGGGACGCCCGGCGCCTTCGGCACACCTGTGCTCGCAGGCTCTGGCGACCTGACACCGGGTGGCGAGGGTTTCACCCTGGCGATCTCCAGCGTGGCACCGAATGCGAACGGCATTCTGTTCGTGGGATTGACCGAGTCGATGCCGGCACTGACCCTCGCTGGCACGGCCTTCCACATGGGCCTCCCCTGGATCGTCGAGCTGCCCCTGGCCGTCGACGCCAGCGGCTCGCTGTCCTTCGGCGGGAGCATCGACGTCAACCTCTCCGGCCTGAACATCGCCAGCCAGGCGCTCTGGGCGGACACCAGCGGCCCGACGGGCAAGGCCACGGCCACGAACGGCTTGCGGCTCGAGGTGCCGTAGTTGCTAGGTGCCGTCGTTCAGCGAAGATGCCGCCGGCAGCTGGGGCGCGGGTCGCGACACGATTGCGCCTTCGGTATCGAGCCGGCCATGCAGTTGACCCGAGACTAAGCAGCCGTACCCTCAGGTCTCAGCTGATCGTCTTGCACGGCGTCGCCGGGCAGGCTTGCTGCCGCCATCCCCGTGATGAACAAGAAGGACGCGAGTGCGACTCTCAAATAGGATGTTGTGCCGGCTGGCTGGTGCTGTCTGGATCGCCGTGAGTGTTGGCCTGACAACTGTCGGCATGCGCTTCGTGTTTGGCCTGAACGAGGGCGGCGATCAGGGTTCGGCTAGTGAGATCGCGACAGCTCTGGTGCTCGGCTCGCTGATCGGCATCGCCAAGGGCAAGTACGTGTTGTCCCGCACCGCTGCCCGCAATCGCCGACGCATCGAGGCCCTGGCCGAGCCGCGGGTTTGGCAGGTCTTCACGCCCAAGTTCTACCTGCTGATTCTGGGCATGATGGGGCTTGGACGGCTGCTCCGAGGATGGGCTGCAGAGGGCTGGCTCGGAGGCTACGTGGGTGTGGGCGGCATCTACGTAGGCATCGGTCTGGCCCTTGGCGTGGCGTCGTTCCGGTACTTCGCCACCCGGCCTCCTGCTTGGCCCACTCGCATCGACAGCGCTCCAGGGGTGCGCAGTGGCCAGAGAGGGGTGCTGCTGGTGAATCTCGGCTCCCCCGACGACCCGTCACCCCGGGCTGTGCGTCGATTTCTACGCGAGTTTCTCAGTGACCCGCGGGTCGTCGAGGTCAATCGGCTGCTGTGGGCCTTCGTGCTCAATGTGATCATCCTCCCGTTTCGCAGCAAACGGTCCGCGGCTCTCTACCAATCGGTCTGGACTGCCGAGGGCTCACCTCTGATCGTCTATGGCAAGCGCCTGGCTGAGCTTGTGGCAGAGCGACTCGGCCAGAACTTTCACGTGGTCCTGGCCATGCGCTATGGCAAGCCGTCGATTGCTCAGGCTCTCGATGAGTTCAAGGCCAATGGCTGTGACGAGCTGATCGTCCTGCCGCTGTTTCCGCAATACAGCAACACCACCACGGGTTCGGTGGTGGCCGAAGTCACCCGGCTGGCCATGAAAGAACGGAGTCAGGCCAACCTCGCCTTTGTGCCGCCCTTCTACGACAACCCCGGCTATCTTGAGGCCCTGGTGAGACGTGCTGAAGAGTGTGAGCAGGGTGATTTCACCGTGTTCAGCTTTCACGGCCTGCCAGAGGCCTACGTGAAGAGCGGCGACCCTTATCTAGAGCAGTGCAGTCGCACAGCCTGGCTCCTTGCAGAGCGCTTGGGGCTGCCACGGTCAGAGTGGGAGATGGTCTTCCAGTCGCGCTTCGGTGACGAACCCTGGTTGCAGCCCGCTCTGGACGAATACGTCCTAGCCCTCGCGACCCAACGGCAACGGGTGCGGGTTTTTGCGCCGGCATTCGCCGCTGACTGCCTGGAAACCCTGGAGGAAATCGACATCGCCCTGCGCAGCGACTTCCTCGCAGCTGGAGGTGAGCAGCTCATTCTTGTGCCCGGGCTGAATGACGACCCTGGCTGGGTAGGCACGGTCGTGGAGCTGGTTCGGGGCACAGCGCCGGAGTAGCCCGAGAGCTCGCCTCAACGGACCGCAAGGCTACGTCGGCCCTGAGTCGTCCACATCGACGAGCACGCCCCCGCGAGGCCAACGCGTGCGCCCACGGCTCTCGGTGCGCGGCAGCAGGCGCAGCAGGATCGCGCCTACGTCTTCGACCGTCGTGTACCAGACGGGTAGGGCCACCAGGGTAAACAGGGTGGATGTGGTCAGTCCGCCGATGACCACCACGGCCAGGGAGTCGATGTAGGCTCCTGCCACGGTGGTGCCGGCGAGAGCCAGGGGGACCAGCCCAAAGATGGTGGTGATGGCGGTCATCAGCACCGGGCGCAGGCGATCGCCGCAGCCGGTGAGCAGCGCATCGACCCGGGGCATGCCTCCCGCCCGCAGGTGGTTGACATGATCCACCATGACGATGCCATTGTTGACCACGATGCCGATCAAGATGATCAGGCCGATGAAGGCCACCATGTCGAGCTCGTAGCCCCCGAGCCAAAGGGCCCAGAAGGCGCCGAAGAAGGCGAAGGGCAGGGTGATCAGGATGGCGATGGGTTGGGTCAGCGACTCGAAGAGTGCGGCCATGAGCAGCAGCACGACCATGAGCGAGACCAGCACCCCTTCGAGCATGGTTGAGAGACTCTCCTCGCGATCACGCCAGGACTCGCCGAACGTCCAGCGGTAGCCGTCGGGCAGGGTGAGCTGAGCCATCTGTGCGGCGACCAGGGCTTGGGCCTCTTCGGTCTGCACCTCGGCTTCGTCGAACTGCACGCTGACGCTGGTGGTGGTCTCGCGATCGGTGCGCCGAATCTGCGGCGGAATGCGAGCGAACTCGATCCGCGCGACGGAGGACAGGGGCACAAACGAGGGGGCTTCCCCGGCGACGGCTGGCACAGCGATGGGTAGGTCGGTGAGCATGGACAGGCCCTGCTGCTCCACGTCCTCGGGTAGTGAGACGACCATCTCCAGCTCGCGCCCCTCGGTCTGGAAGCGGCGCAGTCGCCGGCCTCGAAAGGCGTTGCTCACTGTGGCCGCGATGATCTGCGGCGTCAGGCCCACCGCGTTCGTGCGATCGGCATCGACGAGAATACGCAGCTCTTCCTGGCCCTGGAGGGTTGGTCCCCAGACCTCGACGGCCTGGGGGATCTGTTGCACCAACGCTTCGACGTCGCTGGCCAACTCCTGAAGGAACTCCGGGTCTTCGCCGGTGATGGCCACGGCCACCATGCGCCGCCCGGCGCGCCCGCGGCGCCACCAATCGCGATCGCCCACGTTGAGTTTCACGCCCGAGATGATGGGCAGATTGCCCTCGAGTTTACGTCGCAGCTCGGACAGGGCGTCCTTGCTGGCCTGGTTGCGCGGCAGGTAGAGCCGCGTCATGCAGCCCCGGTTCTCGCTGTACCACGAGTACATGCTCTCGAAGCCCAGCTCGTCCTGGCGTTCGCTGAGCACGGCCTCGACCTGGTTGACGTAGCCCTCGAGGACCTCTTTCACCGACGGGTCGTGCACCTGGTAGTTGATCTGCACGCTGACCTGCTGCTCGGTGGTCTCGCCGCTGATCTCCGTGTCAGCGAAGGGGATCGCCACGGTGGCCGCCAGGGTGGCCAGCAATATGAGCGTGGCCATACGGTGCTCCAGCGTCCAGGCCAGCCGGCGCCGATAGGCGGGCACCACACGGCGCGCCAGAAAGCCTGCCTTGCCAGGGGGCCTCGGCGCCAAGCGAGCCGCGGCCAGGGGGATAAAAGTGAGCGACACGATCAGCGAGCAGAAGACGGCCAGGCAGATGGTGAGGGCCGTCTCCTTCATCATCAGTGTCATCTCGCTGGTCTCGGCGGTGAACTGCCAGGACCAGAGGGTGTTGTTCGTCGCGGTGGAAGCGACGACCGCCATGGAGACGTCGCGCACCCCTTGCTTGGCCGCGTCCCGGGGCGAGAGACCTTGCTCTTGCAAGCGATGGATGTTCTCCATGACCACCACCGCGTTGTCCACCAACATGCCCACGCCGAGCATCAGGCCGAGCAGGGTCAGCACGTTGAAGCCCGAGCCGAGCAGGTCCATACCGCCGCACGTGACCACCAATGAGAACGGGATGGCGACCGCGGCGATGAGCGTGGTTTTGACCCGGCGCAGAAACAGGTAGAGCACCAGTACGGCCAGGATGCCGCCGTAGATGCCTGCGTCGCGGAGCCCGGCCAGGGCATGGCGAATCTGCTCGCCGGCGTTCTCCCAGACGAGGAGCGAAATGCCGCTCAGGGCCGGGTCGTTCTCGATCTCTGCGATGCGAGCCATGATCAGGTCGACGGTCTCGACCGTGTTGGCGCTGGGCTCCTTGAAAACGTCGATGCCGATGGCGAAGCGGCGGTCGAGGTGGCGGCCGTAGGCGACCCGCGGCTCCCGGGCCTCGACGGTGGCCACATCCTGAACCTGCAGCCCGCTGGACAGGGTCAGCCGGCGAATCTCGTCGAGGCTTTCGAAGTGCGAAACGGAGCGCACGTCGTAGCGCACGATGTCACCGCGGATCGAGCCCAGGTCCATGTCGAGATTGGCGGAGTCGATGGTCGACAGCACATCCTCGGCGCGCAGGCCGTGGCTGCGCAGGGCTTCCAGGTCGAGCTCCACATGAACCTGACGCTGCTCCACACCGTAGAGACTGACGCTGGCCACACCCTTGATGCGCTCGAGGGGTCGGCTGATGCGTCGGTCGAGCAGATCCCACGACTCAGAGAGATCCCGTTCTGCGGAGATGCGCCCCTGCAGCATGGCCCCGTCGGCTGGCCCCGAGATCTCACTTTGGACCTTGATGAAGCCGATGCCCTCGGGCAGCTGGGAGCGAGCGCGCTCCACGGCCTCCCGCACCTCCATACGCTTCAGGTCTAGGGCCACGTCCCAGTTGAAGTTGACTTCGATGGTGGCTTGGCTCGAGTTGGCCCGGGTGCTGATGCGCGCCACATCGGGAATGGTCGCGAGCTCCTCCTCGATGGGGATCGCCACCTCGCGCAGGGTCTCGAGGGGATGGCTGCCGGGGAACGCGACCTCGATATCGATCTCGGGTTCTGCCATGAGCGGCAGGAAGTCGATGGGCAGCCTGAAGATGGCCACGCTGCCCATGACCATCAGGCTGAGCAGCAGCATGCAGGTGGCCACCGGGCGGTCGATCACGAGGTCGAGCAGGCGTCTCACAATGCGGCCTCCCGCAGAGTGTCGATCTCAGCGATCGGCGGGGCCTCGTCGTCGGAGAGGGGCCGCAGTTTGTGATTCAGCGGGGTCAGCACCCGGTACATGCAGGGGATCACCAGCAGCGTCAGCAACGTGGACACAGTGAGCCCGCCGATGACGGTGATGGCCATGGGCCGCCGCAGCTCGTCACCCTCGCCCAGGCTCATGGCCATGGGCAGCAAGGCCAGCACGGTCGTCGCTGTGGTCATCAGGATGGGCCGCAGGCGTTCGGCCCCTCCGGCCACGATGGCGGGGACTAACTCTTGGCCGGCGCGACGGCGACGGTTGATGGCGTCGATGAGCACGATGGCGTTGTTGACCACGATGCCGGCCAACATGACCGAGCCGATCAACGAGAGCACGCTGATGCCTTCGCCGCTGATCCACAGCGCAGCCACCACGCCCACAGCACCCAGGGGCACGGTGAGCAGGATCACGAACGGGTGCACCAGCGACTCGAACTGCATGGCCATGACCACGAAGACCAAGAAGATCGCCAGGGCCATGGCCAGGCTCAAGCTGTCGAAGGACACCTTGAGTTCGTCGTTCTGGCCGCCCAGTTCGATGGACGCACCAGCGGGCAGATCGGCGGCCGCCAACTCGTCGCGGAGGTCGTCGAGAATGCGGCCCAACTCGCGAGCGCCGGCATGGGCGGTGACCCGCGCGACCCGGGCTCCGTCGGCGCGATAGATCGCCGCCGGTGCGCGACTGATCTCAATGTCTGCCACCGCGGAGATGGGCACGGACATGCCGCCGGCCAGGCGAATGGACAGGTCGGCCACTTCGGAGGCCCGATCTCGCTCGCTGGCCTGGGCGCGCACGCGGATGTCGAGTCGCTCTTCGTCCTCACGAAACTCACCGACCACCAACCCGCGGATCTGCGACGAGAGCATGCGGCTCAGGGCGGCGGCCGGCACACCCAGAGCGCCGGCGCGCTCACGGTCGATGGTCCGGCGGACTTCAGGGCTGCCAGGCTCGACGGTGCTGGCCACGTCACGGACGCCAGAGACCCGGGCGACGGCTTGGGTCACCACGGCCGAGGCCTGTTCGAGAGTGTCGAGGTCCTCGGAGAAGATCTTCACTTCGATGGGGGGCTTCACCGACATGACCGACGGCTGGACGAACTCGGCCTCCACCGCCGGGAAGACGGCGATGACCTGGCGCACCCGTGCGATGGCGGCGGCCTCGTCGGCTGGCGTCGCATCGTCCGGCAGGACCACGTCGATCTGGGCCAGGTTCTCACCCAGGGTCTGCCGGCCGCTCGCCGTGGAGGGCAGGCTGCCGATGACGGAGAACACCCGCGCCAGTCGCTCGTCCCCCGCGAGCTGAGCTTCGATGCGCTCGACGACGCTGCTGGTGGTCTGCAGCGTGGTCTCCTCGGGCAGTCGGCACTGAAACGCGAACTCACCTTGGGACAGGTCGGGGACCAGGCTGGTCCCCAGACCCCGCGCCGCTTGGAGCGCAATCGCCAGCAGGGCGAAGGTCACAGGCAGCAGTACCCAGCGACCTCGCAGGGCACCACGGAGCGCGACTGGGTAGACCTTGCCCAGGACATCGAAGGACCGTGCCATGGGCCAGGCGATGACATGGAAGACCCATGCGACGGCCCACCAGGCTGCGAGGATCACGCCAAAGGCCAGGGCCAGCACGAGCCGGGGTGGCAGCAGCAAGGCCGTGAGCAGGCGACTGAAGAGGTGCACGCCGTTGCCCACCGGCGGCAGGATCAACCCGCCGAAGCGCAGGGTCCACGGCGGGTCGCCGTCTGTCTGCTCCCGTCGATCCCAGCGAAAAAGCGTCTCGCCACCGGTGCGTCCCATGGCCCCGAAATCGAGGGCGGACAGCGTCGGGATGATGGTCAGCGAGACCAGCAGTGACGCCAGCAGGGACAGGCAGACCGTCATGGCCAGGTCGTAGAACAGCTGGCCCGCGATGCCGGTGACGAAGACGATGGGTAGGAACACCGACACGGTGGTGAGAGTGGCCGCGGTGACGGCGCCGGCCACTTCCCCGGCGCCCCGAGCAGCGGCTTCGCGACGGGAGAGCCCCTCGCTGCGGCGCCGGGCGATGGCCTCGAGGACAACGATAGAATTGTCCACCAGCATCCCTGCGCCGAGGGCTAGGCCGCCCAGGGACATGATGTTGAGCGACACGCCCGTCCGCGACAACGGCAAGAAAGTCGCCACGACAGAGGCCGGGATCGACAGGGCGATGATCACCGTGGACGGCACATCGCGCAGGAAGAAGAAGAGCACCAGCACCGCGAGCAGACCGCCGATGAGCGCCGCCGACCAGACCTGGTTGACCGCCGCCGAGATGTAGGTCGACTGGTCGTTCAGCAGGGTCAGCTCCATGTCGGGAGGCAGCATCGCGCGCACTTCGTCGAGCTCGGCTCGGACCGCGGCGGACACGGCCATGGTGTTGGCTGAGCCTTCGCGATGCAGGGCGAACTCGACACCCTCGACGCCGGCGTTGCGGGTGATGACGTCCCGGTCGACGTGACCGCGGGTGACCGTGGCCACGTCCTCGATGCGCACGCGCCCCGAGGCGGTCTCGCGCACGATGGTCCGGGCGATCTGCTCGAGGTCGTCGAACTCATGGAGCGTACGTACGAGGTAGACCGAGCCCCAGTCCTTGACGGTTCCTCCGGGTCGATTGACGTTCTGGGCCGTCAAGGCGGCGCCCACGTCGTCCAGGTCGAGGCCCAGGGAGGCGAGGCGGTTGATGTCGACGTCGACATGCACCTCGGGGTCGAGCCCGCCGCGGACCTTGGCCGCCGCCACGCCGAGCACGGCCTCGAAGCGCGGCTTGATCCAACGCTCGGCTAGCTGCCGCAGCTCGTCGAGGGGGCGATCGCCGCTGAGGGCCAGGCGAATGATCGGGTCGAGGGTCGGGTCGAAGCGCAGCACCCGTGGGCGGGCGGCTTCGAGGGGCAGCTGCACCAGGCCCAGCTTCTCCCGCACGTCGAGGGCGGCGAAGTCCATGGCC
>JBLIMM010000026.1:0-22411 GCA_047638635.1 Pseudohongiellaceae bacterium
TAACAGCCGTTTTCTCTGAATCTTTGGCCATTGCCAGGGCCGATGTGCCTTCCACGTTGCCTACTATGCGGAAGTGGGCCCAGGAGCTAGACGATGATGTGCTTTTGAAGCATGTTGAGCTTTACGTGAATGACAGCACCACCGATCTGGGCTCAGCGGGCCGGCGCTGCCTCGCAGAGCTCGCTCGCCGCTCGGGCCGGGGCGCGGCACCCGTCGTTCTCGGGTGAGCGATTGAGCCGTGGCACTCGAGGCGATGGCGGCTGACCGAGAGCCCTGGCTGCCGCCAGACGAGGGCGCACCCTTCGAGCCATATCCGGGGTTGGCTGGTTTTCACCGCATGACCCTGGCGGGCTCGTTCTTGCGGCTCGAGGCCTTCCGCCGCCACCCTCCGGAAGAGCGGCGAGAGGTGCCACTGCCTCCCGACGGGGCCACCACCGTGCTCTGCAGCTGGCAGCGAGAGCGGGCCGCGCCTGTGCTGGTGCTGGTGCACGGCATGGGAGGCTCGGCGCGCTCTGTTTACCTGAGGGGCACGGCGCGCCGGGCCTGGGCCGCTGGCATGCACGTGCTGCGCCTGAACCTGCGAGGCGCAGCCGGCGTGGAGCGGCTCAGCAGGCGGGGCTATCACGCCGGCCTGGTCGAAGACCTGCGGCTGACATTGGCTACCTGGGTCGAGGGTCGTGGCCTGGGACCTGTGCTCCTGGCGGGCTTCTCCCTGGGAGGCAACGTGGTGCTGCGCTTGGCGGCTTTGGACGGCCCAAGGGTCGCCGCAGGGGTGGCCGCTGTCTCTCCTGCAGTGGACTTGACCGGGTGTTCGGCGGCTATTGACAGCGACCCAGGGGTTCGGCGCTATCGGGACAGCTTCGTGTCGTCCCTCGCCGCTTCGCTGCGCCGCCGCGAGCGACTGCACCCGGGATCGGTGGATCTGGCAACCCTCGGGCGAGTGGTCACCCTGCGGGACTTCGACGCCGCGTTCACCGCCCGGGATTACGGTTTCGTCGATGTGGACGACTACTACCAGCGGGCCAGCGCGGGGCCACTCTTGGCCGACCTGGCCTTGCCGACCCTGGTGATCCACGCACGGGACGACCGGCTGGTCCCAGCGGCCGGGCTGCTGGCCTCAGGAGCGCTGTCGAACCCCTGGGTTCGCCTGGCTCTCAGCGATCACGGAGGGCATTGCGCCTTCATCGGAGCGAGAGTGCCGGCGGGACAGGCAGAGGGCTCCCAGCGACCTGGCCGAAAGGCACCCATGCTCCCCGGTTTCTGGGCGGAGCAGCGCTTGGTGGCGTTCCTTGGCGCGGTGGCTAGGCGGGCCGTTGCCGCCGAACTCCCCGGAGCAGGCCGCTAATCCGGGCAGGTCTTCTTCAGCCTGCTAGCATAGATGCCGAGATCACTCGTTGATTCCCCGTGGGTCTCTGCGGCTCTGGCGCCCGAAATTCCCGCCTGAGCGCAGCTCTCTCGGCCCCGCACTGCTCCCTACTTGCCCCGGCCTGACGATGGTGACGATGCAATCCGTTGGACTCAGGCTTGTCTGCTGGGGGGCGCTGGTCTCCACGGTGGTCGCGTCGTCGGTGGTCGCGTCATCGACCGAGGGGCAGGTACTGTCTCCTCGTGTGCCGCTCGACCCCGGGCCCGTGCGCGCGGCCATCATGCCGCCAGAGCTGCAGACCGAACTCGCTCTGAGCCACCGGCTGGTGATTAAGTTCGTCGACCAGGCCTTGGCTCGGGCCGACGCTGATGGCGCGCTTGTCGGAGCGACCGGCTTGAGCCTCGCCAACGCCCGGTCCTTGGCCGCCACTCACGGGCTGAGTTTTTCGCCGCTAATCACACTGCCTCAGGCGACTCTCACCTCCTTGCAAGAGCGGGCCGAGGCTCGTAGCCAAAGGGCCCAACCCGACCTGGCCGGCATGCTCATCGTCCATGTTCCGGACGCTGACACGGCTTGGCTCGAGTTCGTCGGGCAGGCTCTTGCCGACCTTCCCGAGGTTGAGTTCGCGACCATTCAGACCCTGGGTTGCCGTCCTCCCGGCGACATCAGCCCGGTCACACCGAACCTGGTGGGGAGCCAACTTTACGGCGGTCCCAACCCGGGCATCGGCGCCTCCGCCATGACTGTGCTGGGCCTGACCGGTCTGGGCGTGCGTCTGTCCGACTGCGAGTATGGCTGGAACCAGGCTCACGAAGACCTGAACGACAAGAACCTCCACCTCGAGCCGGGACAGACCATCGACCCCCAGGTGTTCGTGCTGGGGTGGGATAGTCACGGGACGGCGGTCATCGGCGAGACGTCTGCGGTGCCCAACGCCTATGGCCTCACCGGGCTGGCGCCGAACGCCGAGGTGTACACCTATCCCGAGTGGACGCTTCAAGAGGGTTTCCGTCGGGTCACGTCCGTCGCCAACGCGATTGCCGGCAGCGCCCCTGGCGATGTGGTGTTGCTGGAGATGCAGACCATGGGAGTGGCGGGCTTTGGTCCCGCCGAGCTCGACCCGTCGTTGTTCGCGGTCGTGCGCACGGGCGTCGACGCTGGCGTGGTCGTGGTGGGCGCCGCTGGTAATGGCGGCGAAAACCTCGACAGTCCCGCATACGCCAGCTTCATGGGCATGGGCGACTCGGGCTCGATCCTAGTGGGGGCGGGAAGTCCCGACCTCAACCACAACGCGCTCTCCTTCTCGACCTTTGGCGCTCGAGTGAACCTGCAAGGCTGGGGACAGAACGTCTTCACTCTGGGTTACGGCGACTTTGCCGAGTTCGGCTTCGACAAGAACCAGCGCTACACCAGCGGTTTCAACGGAACAAGTTCAGCGTCGCCCATGGTGGCGGCTGCCTGCGTGTTGCTGCAGGAGCGTTCGCGGAACATCCACGGTTCGCCCCTCGACCCCGGTACGCTGCGACAGATTTTGATCGCCACGGGCATCGAACAGGGCAGCGGCGGACACATCGGTCCCCTGCCGTCGGTGGGTGCGGCGGTGCAGGCCTTGCAGGGCATCAACCTCGATCCCTGGGTTGAGCTGGGCTCAGGCCTCGCAGGCGTATCCGGCGTGCCCCTGTTGACCACCAGCGGCACACTGTTGCCCGAAACGAACTATGCGTTCGGGGTGAGCAACGCTCGTCCGATCTCGCCGATCTTTTGGGTGATGGGCGTCTCGGCGATCAATGGTTCGTTCAAGGGCGGCATCCTGGTGCCCTCCCCCGACCTGATCATCGGCCCGTTCACCACGAGCTTCGGCGGACTGCTGTCGGTCACCGGGACGTTCCCCCCGGGCGTCCTTCCTGGCTTCTCGTTCTTCAGCCAGTTCTGGATCAAGGACAGTGCTGCATTCGCGGGCTTCTCGTCAACAGTCGGGGTGCAAGGGACGACGCAGTGAGGGGTGCTCCCTCAGAGCGTTGAGTCTCTCGGTGCGAAAGACCCTCGTCACGCTGGACGTGGGCCAACGGCAGAGCCTGGCAACCTACAGAGCCCGTCACCAACCTGCTGAGTCCGTCGATCAGCTGAGCCCGTCAGGGGCGCTCAGCTGTCACCCAGCGTGAGCACGTATTCGGCGAGGCGACGGCGTGTGGCTTCGTCGAGGTGACTGTATTCGGGCATCTTGCCATCGCCCGCGAGCCGCTCGATGCCTTCAGCGACGGCCATGGGATCTCCCAGGTACGCGGCGAGGGTGTCGGGTGTCCACGAGCCGAGGTGTGCGCGCAGGTCTGGCCCGGGCAGCCAGAAGGCGCTCGACCCATCTGAGCCGTGGCACTTGGCGCAGGCCTGAGACTTGTAGAGCTGCGCTCCGTCTTGTTCTTCCACAGCGACGACGACGTCCGTGGTCGCGCTGGAACAGGCGGCGAACAGGGCCAGGGGAGCGAGCAGCAGAAGAGCGGTGCGGGTGGGGTTGAACATGATGGGCAAGGAGATCACGGAGAGAGGAGTCAACGAGACCGAGACGGTGTCACGGTGTCAGCAGAGGCTTAGCACTCTTTAGCACTCTTTAGCTCTCTTTAGCAGTATTGAGGTGTGCGCAGTAGCTCTGCCGCGGCAGCCTAGCAAGCCGCTATTGATCGCGGCGAATACCGAACGGCGAAACCGGCAGGTCAGCAGGGGCGTCCGTCCAGCGGGCAGCTTCGTCGAACCAGACGTCGCGGACCTGCTTGTCGTCTGTGGCGTCAGCGAAGCTCTGAGCGATGGCCTGGGCGTCGGCGTCTCGTTTGTGCAGCATGCATGTTGCCCACGCCCACGCGCGGGCCAACGCCCGGGCCTTCGCTTGGCCAATGGCCGAGTGGGCCTTGTCGCCCTGGTTGAACAGCCACTTCGTGCTGGCCGCGATGCGCCCCGTCAGGCTGGGGTCGTCGGGCGTCTTCTCGGGCTTCTCCAGCAGCCCCTCGAGCGAGAGGGACAATTGCTGTGCGTACTCGTCGAAGTCCGGGAGCAACGGGATGAGTTCCAGCCGTCCCGGGTCGGCGAGGGCCCAGTCGTACAGCTTCGCTCGGAGATAGCCCGAGGGCCCGATGAGGTGCTCAATCTCAAGGCCGTTCCGTGAGTTGAAGTCCCACTCACTCAGGCGCATGGGCTCACCTCTGGCGAGCAGCAGGTCCGCGGTGCGGTCAGTCAGGCTCAAGCCGCCCGCAAGGCACATCCAGTCATCCCATGCGTCGGGGTCGTTGGCTTGGGCGCCGTTACGCAGATCGATCTCGAGTTTCACCAGTCGTTCGAAGAACGGATCGATTCGCGATGGCTGATCCAGCTTGTTCATGGCCGCCAGCAAGAACTCTGTCATCACCCGGGTGAACATCCGGTCGGTGCCCGAGGAGATGGATAAATCCCTATCCCACTGCGGGTCGAGATTGGTAACGACGGTTTGATCCCAGTTGATGAGGAGCAGCTCTGCACACTCGTCAGGCTTCCTTCGCTGAAGCAGCATCTGGCAAAACAGTACCTGATTGACCTCCTTTGCTTCATCCGGCGTGTAGAGAGCACGCATGTCATCCAGGGCGTGGCCGCTCTGACAGGCTTTGAGCCAGTCCATGACACGGTGGGTTGGCCAACCTTCTACCCGAGTAAACGATTTGCCGTCAGCCGCCACTACGGTGAGCGACGGCTGCCATGACACCCAGCTGCTCTCGCCCCCCATGCGGACTTTTGGCGCCTCGACCAACCGAATCGCGATGGCCTGCGCGTTGATCCAGGCGACGATCTCAGGGTCTTCGAACAGCGCCTCGAACTCTGGCAGTAACTCAGCGCCCGGTTCGACGAAAGCCACGAGCAACAGGCGCTCTTCGTCGGCTGCCAAAGCCCGGGCAGACTCCAGATCGAGCTCGCGAAAAACTGTCTGGTCAGCTTGAACCAGACAGGCAACAAGCAGACAGCTAGCAACGAACATGGCTTCCCTCCGTTTAGATCCCGACCCACTCCACGATCCGTTCGGCCACGCCTTCTGGCGGCAGCTCGGTGGTGTCGATCACCAGGTCCGCTGCTGTATAGAGAGCCTCTCGCTTCTCCAGCAACGTGCGCAGCTGTTGCATGGCGCGAGGGTGGTCGCGCATGGGGCGGGTGTCCCCTTGCGCCAACACGCGGGCCCAGTGCGATTCTGGTGACGCTTGCAACCACACCGTGCGGCAGGTCGAGCAAAGTCGCTCGAAGCTTGCCTCGTCGTTCACGATTCCGCCGCCTGTGGCCAGAATGCCCGCGCCGGTTTGGGTGAGCCAATGCTCAAGGCACTGGCTCTGCAGCTCGCGGTAGTGACTGTCACCATGAATGGTGAAGAGCTGAGAGAGACTCATGTCCGCAGCGACTTCGATGGCATCGTCGAGCTCGAAGAAGGGGATCTCAAGCTGCTGTGAGAGGTGCCTGCCTACGGTCGACTTGCCGCAGCCTCGGACGCCGAGCAGGGCTATGCGCTGGCGGGGGATATCGCCCAGCTCGAGGTCGCACAGCTCGCGCATGGGTTGGCGCAGGGCTCGGGCGAGGGAGGCCAGCTTGAGCAGCGAAAGGTTCGCTTCGCCCCCTTCGGCCATGCGCAGATAACGGGTGCTCACGCTGGCTCGGTTGGCCACCTCTGCCATGGTCAGGCCGAGGGTTTGGCGGGCTTCAGCGAGTCGTCGACCGACTTCGCTCAGCAGGGCTTCTGGACGCATGTTGGGCTTCCCGGCGGGTGGAGCAGTGGCTGAAACGCCTGACGCAGGAACTGGGTAGGAAATATATTACCAGACTGGCGCTATAAAGGAAATATGATGCTATGATCCTGCGCTTCCCAGCCGGCACGTCGTCGGTTTTGCACGGCATCCATTGTCCCCACCGTCATCGCGCCCTGGCTGTTCACTGGCCCGGGCCCTTGCTGGAGATCAAGTTGAGCGCCACAGAGACCCCACAGACAGCCGTGAGCGAGACCGAGCGCCTCGACTTCGATCGCCGCCCGACAGACTTCATCCACTGGAAGCTGAACGTCGAGGGAGACATCGCCACCCTGGCCATGGATGTTCAGGAGGATCAGGGGCTCAAAGATCACTACGTGCTCAAGCTCAACAGCTACGACCTGAGCGTAGACATGGAGCTTGCCGCAGCCATTCAGTACCTGCGCTTCTCCCACCCCGAAGTGCGTTGCTTGGTGCTCACCGGCAACCTCGACCGGGTGTTCTGCGCAGGCGCGAACATCATCATGCTGCGCACTTCGACCCACGCCTTCAAAGTGAACTTCTGCAAGTTCACCAACGAAACGCGGCTGTACCTTGAAGAGGCCAGCGCGAACTCGGGCTTGAAGACTCTGGCCGCGTTGAACGGCACGGCGTCCGGTGGTGGCTACGAGTTGGCTTTGGCCTGCGATCGCATTCTGCTTGTGGACGATCGCAACTCTGCGGTGTCCCATCCCGAGGTGCCGCTTCTTGGTGTGCTGCCCGGTACAGGCGGCCTGACGCGCATGGTCGACAAGCGCAAGATTCGGCGGGACTTGGCTGACGTGTTCAACACCACGGCCGAGGGCGTTAAGGGTAAGCGCGCAGTGACCTGGAACTTGGTCGATGCCGTGGCGCCGTTGTCGAAGTTTGGTGACGCGGTGACGACGAACGCTCGTGAGTTGGCCGATGCTTCCCCAGCGCTGGACGCAGGGCAGGGTCTTGACCTCGAACGGATGCAGCCCCAGTTCACCGACAGCGGTTTCCACTACCAGTCTGTGGACGTGGCCGTCGACAACAGTGCGCGCAAGGCGGCGATCACGATCACGCTGCCCGAAGCCGCGGGTCCGAGCAACGCCGACGAGGCTTTCGCTGCGGGTAGCGACTGGTGGATCTTTCGTACCTTCCGCGAGCTCGACGACGCGCTGCTGCACCTTCGCCTTGAGTACCTCGATGTGGGCTTGCTGACCCTGCGCGTTGTGGGCGACCCTCAGGTGGTGCTCGACACCGACGTGGTCTTGGAGAGCGGCCGTGAGCATTGGTTCGTGCGCGAAGTGTCGTTGCTGATCAAGCGCGCGCTGAAGCGTCTCGACGTGATGTCTCGCTCGGTTTACGCCATCGTCGACGAGGGCACGGCCTTCGCAGGCACCATGCTCGAGTTGGCTCTGGCAGGCGATCGCGTTTACCTGCTCAACGATCCGGACGTGCCGGTGACCATGGGCGTGTCGGCCATGAATGGTGGCGCCTACCCCATGGGCAACGGCCTGAGCCGGCTGGAGTCGCACTTCTACGGCACTCCAGACCAGGTGGGTGTGGTGCTCGAGCACAAGGGTCTCTTCGACTCCGAGACCGCGGACGATCTAGGCCTCGCCACGGTGGCTCCCGACGATCTTGACTGGGAAGACGATCTGCGTATCGCTCTGGAAGAGCGGGTGTCGTTCTCTCCTGACGGCCTCACCGGCCTCGAAGCGAACTTGCGCTTCTGTGGCCCGGAGACAATGGAGACGAAGATCTTCGGTCGTCTCTCGGCATGGCAAAACTGGATCTTCCAGCGTCCGAATGCTGTGGGCGAGCGTGGCGCGCTGAAGTGCTACGGCACACCCAACCGCCCCGAGTTCGACTGGTCGCGTACCTGATCCCAGCAGCTCCCTTTCTAGACATCGCAAAACACAACTGACCCCCTAGAACTTCGCGAGAGACTCCATGGCTTCCATCGACTACGAGAGCAAGATTCCCAACAACGTCGAGTTGCACACAGACAAACGTCTGCAACGGGCTCTCGAACACTGGCAGCCCCGCTACGTGGACTGGTGGAAGGAGATGGGTCCGTCGGAGTTCAACGATAAGAACATCTACCTGCGCACAGCGACTTCGGTAGACGCTGAGGGCTGGGCGCAGTTCGGTCACGTGACCATGCCTGAGTACCGCTGGGGCATCTTCTTGGCCGAGCCCGAGAAGGACCGCAAGGTGAACTTCGGCGACCACATGGGCGATCCCGCCTGGCAGACAGTTCCTGGGGAGTACCGCAACTGGTTGCGGCGCATCTTGGTGAGCCAGGCCGACACCGAGCCCGCATCCGTTGAGCAGCAGCGCCTGTTGGCCTACAGCGCGCCGAGCCTCTACGACATGCGCAACCTGTTTCAGGTCAACGTCGAAGAGGGACGTCACCTTTGGGCGATGGTCTACCTGCTGCACCGTTACTTCGGCAAGGACGGTCGCGAGGAGGCTGACGACCTCTTGGAGCGGCGCAGCGGCAACCCGGATCACCCGCGCATCTTGGGGACCTTCAACGAGCCCATTCGCACTTGGCTCGACTTCTTCTGCTTCACCATGTTCACCGACCGTGACGGCAAGTTTCAGCTGCTCAGCTTGGCTGAGTCGGGCTTCGACCCCTTAGCACGCACGTGCCGCTTCATGCTCACCGAAGAAGCGCACCACATGTTTGTGGGACAGACTGGCCTGGGCCGCGTGATCGAGCGTTGCTGCCAGATCATGAAGGAACACCCGGACAGTGATCCCCGTGAGCACGGCGTCGTCGACCTGCCCACGATGCAGCGGTACATCAGCTTCTGGGCCAGTAGCAGTGTCGACCTCTACGGTTCTGAGGTGTCGAGCAACTCTGCGAACTTCTTCGGTAGCGGCCTCAAGGGCCGTGCTTGGGAAACCAAGAACTACACCGAGCACGAAGCCATGGAGCAGTTCAAGGACGTCATGACCTGGGACGGCGATAAGCTCGTCAACGAACAGGTGCCCATGCGGAACGCCCTCAATGAGGTGCTGCGTGAGGAGTTCTTGGTGGACAACCAGAAGGGCGTGAACTACTGGAACAAGATCATCGACAAGTACGATGTCGACTTCGAAATCAAGCTGCCCAGCCGTCGCTTCAACCGCAACATTGGCACCTTCGCTGGCTACCACTTCGATCTTGAAGGAAACCCGGTCAGTGCTGATGTGTGGCGCGATAAGGCGGCAGAGTGGTTGCCCACGGACGCGGACCATGATTACCTGATGAGCATCATGGATCAGGTCACCGAGCCCGGCAAAATCGCCAACTGGATTGCAGAGCCGCCGAGGGGCATCAACGGCAAGCCTTTCGACTACGAGTACGTGAAGCTCTGATCACCCGTGTTTGTGGTAGACCTTGCTGGGCGTGATAAACGTCCTGCACGGGGCCAGAACGGATGATGACTGCTTCCGCTGCGCTGCAGCGACTGCGCGCTAGAAACCTGAGCTTCGTGTCCTCTACTGGGCACGAGGCTCGGGGTGCAAATGAAGGGACCTACGCGGTCATTCTGGGTTGCCCCGATCCGCGGTTCGCCCCGTAGATCGTCTTCAACACAGGCTTAGACGAGCTGTTCGTGGTGCGGGGCGGAGGCAGCATCGCCACGCCAGCGCAGTTCGAGAGCATCGCACTCGCAGCCGGCGTCATTCTCGTGGGAGGTGTGCTCTTCATGGTTAATGCTGAGCTCGCTTCCGAGTCCGACAGTTGAGCGCCTCGGATACGATCTTTCCCTGTCTGTCTTACGATGATGCGCCCGGGGCGATCGAGTGGCTTTGCGCGGCTTTCGGCTTTGAGAAGCGCCTTGTGGTCCCCCGAGAAGACGGTGGAGTGCTGCATTCAGAGCTGACCTTTGGCTCTGGGGTGATCCTGGTGAGCAGTACTCGGCCCGCAGAAGGGCGCCTCAGCCCGCAAAGTCTCGCAGGTGTGCCTATGGGGCTCAGCGTTTCTGTGGAGGACCCGGACGCTCACTACGAGGTCGCCGTGGCCGCGGGGGCTGTGATCCTGAAACCGGTAGAAGATCAGCACTTTGGTGGCCGTGGCTACGCGGTGCGGGACCTCGAAGGGCATCACTGGTTTTTCGGGAGCTACCGGCCCGGCGAGCATTGGAGTAGCGGCGATCAAGGGGCCACCACGCCCTAGGCACAACCGAGCTGAGCGCCGGTGACGTCCTAGTGATGGTCCAGTGAAAGCGTCGTCGCGGCCCGGCAAGTGTCGCTGGTTGCTGACGGGCCCCCCGGCCTCGCCGTATGCTGTGGGCCCCTCAGCCCGCGAGCAGACCATGGACGACTTTGCGATCTCGATCGATCTCGACCTCGATCGACGCATGAACTACGCCATGCAACAGAACGATGTTCCTGTTGTGGCAGCTCTGCGTGTGACCAACAACGGTGAGACCGATCTGTGTGCTGCGCGGGTCGAGATCGCCCTTGGCTCAGACTTGGCCGAGCTTTGGGTTGCTGAATTACCGCCGATCGTTCCTGGAGCAACGGTCACGCTCGACACCGTCGACATCGTCTTGGACTCGGATCGTTTGATTCGACAGACGGAGCGGGAAGCCACAACGCTCGAAGTGACCGTGCTGGTGGGGGACGAGGTCATGGGGCGGCGCAAAGAAGCCGTCGAGGTGCTGGCTTACAACGAGTGGGGTGGTCTGTCGTCCTTGCCTGAAATCGCGGCGGCCTTCGTGTTGCCCAATCATCCGGGTGTCGACAAAGTCTTGGCTCGGGCGGCTGAAGTCTTGGCAGAGCGCACGGGCAATGGAGCGTTGTCTGGCTACGGCACTCGTGAGCGTCACAGAGTGCGGGCTACGGTGGGGGCGTTGTGGACGGCCTTGGTGGAACGTCGTATCGAATACGCCATGCCGCCGGCGAGCTACGAATCCCAGGGCCAGAAAGTCCGCTCTCCCGATCAGGTTCTCGGCAGTGGCTTAGGGACTTGCCTCGACCTCACGTTGTTGTTTGCCGCGTGCCTTGAGCAAGCTGGCCTGCGTCCGCTGCTGATTTTTTGCAAGAGCCACGCCCTTGTGGGCTGCTGGACTCTCGAGACGGGCTTTGGTGAACCCACAGTGGACGCTCCTTTGCGCCTGCGCAAGCGGGTCAAGCTCGGGGACATCGTGGCGTGCGAGACAACGCTGATCACCGCTGAGGCGCCGGTGGATGTAGAGGCAGCCATCAGCCGGGCGGAAGCGCGTCTGCTGAAGAGCGACGACGTGCTTTGCACAGTCGATGTGGCAGAAGCTCGGCGGCGTCGCATCCGCCCGTTGCCCATGCGCATTGGCGCGCAAGCTTGGCGAGAGGCAGAGGGTGAAGAAGCACCGCTGATTGCTGACGGGCCTGATGGTCCTGCCGGTAGCGACGGTAGTGATGGACCTGACGGTGCTGACCGACGTGACGGTGGTACGGCAGTGGAGGATGTCCCTGCCGCTGGCGTAGACGAAGCGATCGGAACCTCAGCGCAGAATGAAGAGACTGAGCGCGTGGCTGTCGACGTTGGCAACGGCGCTGCTGATGTTGCGGCTGTGGATCGTCTTGATGACGGAGCGGCCGAGACGGTCGATCTGTTCGTGCCAGACACTGCGACTCCCAGCGATGGCTCCTCTGCCGAAGCACCGCCAGCAGAAGAGCAGGGCCACGAGCGCCTCGACCGTTGGAAACGCCGGTTGCTCGACCTGTCCCTGCGTAATCGACTGCTGAACTCTCGCGAGAGCAAGCGCACGATTCCGTTGCAGTGCGAGGATCCCGCTGCGCTTGAAGACGCCTTAGCCGGTCGGGCTGCCTTTCGCATTCTGCCCCGGCACGAGTTCATGGAAGGGGCAGATCCGCGCAACGCGGCGATCCACGAAGAGCGCACGGGGGAAGATCCCGTGGCGGGTTTTCTCCTCGACGAGATTGCGGCGGGGAGGTTGCATGCCAACTTGACCTCAGGCGAACTCGACAAGCGATTGCTAGAGGTCTACCGGGCTGCTCGCCTGTCTCAGGAAGAGACCGGCGCCAACGTGCTGTATCTCGCCGTGGGCTTCCTGTCGTGGTACGAGAGTGATGACGATGAGACCGTGCGCCGTGCGCCGATCTTGCTGTTGCCGTTGCAGCTAAAGCGTGGCTCTGTGCGAGAAGGTTTTCGCATCGAGTTAGCCGACGACGACGCGCGCATGAACGTCACCCTGCTAGAAAAACTGCGCAGCGAGTTCGGCCTCGACACCACAGGCCTCGACGCACTTACTGAGGATGAGGCTGGCTACGATGTGCCTGCGATTCTCTCGGCTTTCCGTCGAGCGATTGCTGACTTTGATCGTTGGGACGTGGAAGACAGCGCCACCATCGGGCTGTTCTCGTTCGCCAAGTTCTTGATGTGGCGCGACTTGGAAGAGAGTGCGGATGTGCTCTTGCGCAACGAGATGGCGCGGCACCTCATTGAGCGTCCGGGGGAGGCCTTTCCTGGAGGTGATGACTTCCCCGCGCCGGCGCGGCTCGACAGAGACTATCCAGCTCACCAGGTGCTTTGTCCCCTTGATGCGGATTCGTCTCAGTTGCGTGCGGTGCTGGCCGCTGCCGACGGACGGAGCTTTCGCCTTGAAGGGCCCCCGGGAACCGGCAAGTCTCAGACGATCGCGAACATGATTGCCCACGCCTTGGGGAATGAGCAGCGGGTGCTCTTTGTGGCGGAGAAGCAGGCTGCCCTCGAGGTAGTGCAACGTCGAGTGGCGGCCGTGGGTCTGGGCCCTTTTTGTTTGGCGGTACATTCGTCGAAGGCCACGAAGCGCGATGTGCTGGCACAGTTGGGCGAGGCTCTCGACGTGTCCCGTTCTGGGGAACCAGGCGAATGGCGAGAGCGGGCCGATCGCTTGGGAATCTTGCGCGAAGACCTGAACGAGCATGTGCAGGCGCTGCATAGTCCCGGGAACCTGGGGCGCAGTGTTTACGACGTGGTGTCCCGGCTGATCGCCCTCGAAGGGGTTCCTGTAATCCCGTTGCCCGGGGTCGACCCGCTGCAACTCTCCGGCACGGTCTTTGCCGCAGTGGCGGAGCTTTGTGATCGGGCCGAGGCCGCGTTGGATGGACTGGGGAACCCCGCTGAACATGGCTTGGCTCCCGTGCGCTTGAGTGAGTGGACACCGGCTCTTGCAGATCAAACTCGCCAGGCCTGCAGCGAACTCAGTACCGCGCTGCAAGGGTTGCATCCCTTGGCGGGAGAAGCCGCCGGGCGCCTTGGCTTGTTTGCAGACGAGGGTGACACCGAGTCAAATGTTGAGCTGAGCTATGCTCGGGCAGCTGATGCTCTCAGCGCTCAAGACCTCGCAGGGTTGGTAGAGCTCGTTGGGCTCGTCTTGGCCTGCCCTGGCACCAACGAGAGACTGCTGACAGAGACGCCTTGGGGCGAGTTGCGCACGGTCCTTGAGCTGCTCATCGAAGGAGCAGCAGAGGCGCAGAAGCGACGGGCCGACCTTTCGCTGCGCTGGAATGACCAGTTGTTCAGGGCCGACCTTGCAGAGCTGGCTGGCCGTCTCCGACAAGCTAAGCAGAGCTTCTTTGTGGTGGGCTTCTTTTCGCGCCGTGGAGTTCGCGGTGAGTTGGCGGCCTTGATTCGCGGTGAGTTGCCCGATGACGTGGCGGTGCTGCGAGATCTCGACAGCGCTCAACAACTGGCCACGGACGAAGCAAACCTCCTGGCTCCGAACAACGAGGCCATGACCGTGCTAGGGATGGCCTGGGACGGAGGGCGAGGCGACACCACAGCGTTGCATGCCATCGTCGAGTGGGCAGGCCGCTTGCGCGGCTTGCTCGTGCGCCTCGCTGGTGCTGACGACCAACGCATGAAGGCGCTGACCGCCGCGGTGGTGCAGCAGGTGGTGCACGGGGCGGACAAGATCGCTGCGGGAACAGCCATGGCAACTCGGTGGGCTGGCCTGGGCGCAGCTGTTGAGGCGGTGGCTCGTCGGGGTGCTGACCTGGCCCAGTTGCTGCAGCTCGACACGGAGCTGGCTTGGGGCAACATTGCAGACTCCGGCTACTTGCCGAAGCTCTCAGATCAAGCCACCGGCCTGAGCGAGAGCGCGGGCGATTTGCGTTCCTGGTGTCACTGGCAAGGAGTGCGGGCCGAGTTTGAAAAGGGGGAGTTGCGTGCGTTGCTCTCGGGGCTTGAGCGTGGGGCGCTCAGTGCCGCGGAGGCGCCTGCTGCCTACGAACGTGCGTTGCTCGATGCCTGGCTCACTGCGCAGCTCACTGACGACGACCGATTGCGCGGATTCCACGGAGGGGAGCACGCTCGCAAGATTGAACGTTTCGCCGAACTGGACGCCCAGTTGCTGGAACTCAACCAGCAAGTTGTGGCGGCGCGCTTGGCTGCGGGGTTGCCGTCGACGGCAGGAGAAGCGAACGACCACTCAGAGCTCGGGATCTTGCAGCGAGAGCTGCGCAAGAAGCGGCGTCACTTGCCATTGCGCAAGCTCTTCGACACGCTGCCGAACTTGCTGCCGCGTTTGAAGCCGTGCTTGCTAATGAGTCCCCTGGCTGTGGCTCAGCACTTGGCTGCGGATATCGTCCCTTTTGACTTGGTGATCTTTGACGAGGCGTCACAGATCCCGGTGTGGGATGCCGTCGGCGCCATCGCTCGCGGTCGTCACGTGGTCGTGGTCGGCGATTCGCGCCAGCTGCCACCCACCACGTTCTTCATGAAGAGCGCTGATGATGGGGATGACTACGACGACGAGGCCATCGAGGAGCTGGAGAGCCTGCTCGACGAATGCGCTGCGGCTCGCTTGCCAAGCCTAGACTTGCTCTGGCACTACCGCAGCCGGGACGAAAGCCTGATCGCGTTCAGCAACGCGCATTACTACAAGGGGCGGCTGAATACTTTCCCAGCGGCGGCCTCCGCCCAAAGTGGTCGGGGCGTGAGTTTGGTGCATCTCCCCGACGGTGTTTACGACCGCTCGAAGACTCGCACGAATCGGGTGGAGGCTGAAGCTGTCGTGGCTGAAGTGTGCCGACGCATGATGCTCGAGGACACGGCGCCATCGTTGGGTGTGGTCTCGGCGTCCATGCCACAGCAGCAGCTCATCGAAGAGCTGATCGAAGAGGCTCGCCGTAAAGACGCAGCTCTCGACGGACGATTCTCCGAAGCGAACTTAGAGCCTCCGTTCGTGAAGAACTTGGAGAACGTGCAGGGAGATGAACGGGACGTGATTTTGTTCACCGTGGGCTACGGTCCCGACGTCGATGGCAAGGTCTCGATGAACTTTGGTCCGCTCAATCGCGAGGGCGGCGAGCGGCGCTTGAACGTTGCCATCACGCGCTCTCGTTGCGAGATGGTGGTGTTCACCTCTCTTGCGCCAGAGCAGATTGATTTGGCGCGGACGAGAGCGGTGGGTGTGGCTCAGCTCAAGAGTTACCTCGACTACGCGGCACGGGGTTCGGCGGTTCTCGCGGGTCGCCTCGGCGTTCAAGAAGCTGTTGCTGATGGCGATGATGCTGCCGCGGGTGGCTTGGCCGTCACCGGGCGCGGCGCGTTGGGCGCCCTCGAAGAGGATGTGGCTGCACGGTTGATTGATCGAGGGTGGCGCATTGAACGCCGCGTGGGCTGCTCGGCATACCGCGTCGACTTGGCTGTGCGCGATGACGAAGATCCTGACCATTTCTTGCTAGGTGTTGAGTGTGACGGGCCTACCTACGCTCGGGCGAGCACCGCCCGTGATCGCGATCGCTTGCGGGGTTCGGTGTTGGCTGGTTTGGGCTGGCGCTTGCATCGGGTGTGGTCCACCGAGTGGTGGCTGGACAGGGATCGCGAGCTGAACCGTATTGACGCCGCGTTGCAAGCTGCCGTGGCGGCCAGAGCCGCCGAGCGTGCCGCTGCCGTCACCGCCGAAGAGAACTCTGTGGAGCAGCCGCCTGCCGAGGATGAAGGCTCTGATCTCTTTGCCGGCCAAGTGACTCTCGAAGCACCGCCGATGCTCATTGAGCAGGACCTTGAGCAGGACCTTGAGCAGGACCTTGAGCAGGACCTTGAGCAGGACCTTGAGCAGGACCTTGAGCAGGACCTTGAGCAGGACCTTGAGCAGGGCCTTGAGCAGAGCCTTGAGCAGAGCCTTGAGCAGGACCTTGAGCAGCTAGCGAGCGAGCCTGATGTGCCAAACCGCGAGGAGAGCACGTTAGAAACCTATCGCCCCTGCGAGTTCGCTTCGCAGCGCGGGGAGAGCGAGCAGTTCTACGGCGAGGGCTATGTGCACAAAGTCGCGGCAGCCTTAGAGCAAGTGGTGCGCGAAGAAGGCCCGGTGCAGATCGAACTCGCCGCTCGCCGGGTGGCGGCAGCGTGGGGCATCGAGCGACTGTCGGCCAAGGTCCGCGAGCGCACGGACGTTGTTCTCTCAACGCTCAACGACGTGGTCTGTCGGGACGACTTTCTCTGGCTGGCTGAGCAGGACCCTCGTCAGTGGAAGCGCTTTCGTGTACCCACCGACGAAGCGTCCGAACGTCGCCCCGAAGAGTTGCCCAGCGAAGAGCTGGCCGCGGCCGCCGCACACTTGTTGGCGATCAACATCAGCCTGCCAGCTGCGGACCTCCACCGAGAAATGGCCCGGCTGTTTGGCTACCAGCGCAGCGGCCGAGTGATTCTTGCTGCTACCGAGAGGGGCCTGGCTTACCTAGCGGCAGCCGGTGGGTGCGTGATCAGTGAAGACTCGGTGGGGCTGCCCTAAGCGGCAGTGATTTCGCGTCGCATCGCGCCCGTCCCATGATGATGAGGTCTTGTGCCGTCGCAGACGCGGGCGCAGCAAAACCTGGTGAGACATGCAGGCTAGTGCTCGTCGGCAGGGCCTTGGTAGCCGAGCTCTTTCGGAGCGCGTGTTTGTTCGCTGGTGAGAGCTGAACTGGGGGCGGTGTTGTTCGTCTTGTGGTGGAGGGCCGCGGCGCGGCTGTTTCGCAGAGCGTTGACAGCCTCGGTCATGGCGAGTCTTTGAGTCCTGCTGAGTGCTTGCCCCCGCTGGTCCGTGCTCCAGCTCACTTGGCCCTTGTCATTCTCGCTGCGTACCCAAGAGGTGTGCTTTCCCCAGGCGGCCACTTGCTCTCGACCGCTCTCTTGACTCTCGCTGAAGGCGAGTCGCTCTAGCAGGCTGTGGGTAAAGTGTCTCGCGCCGAGCACGCCTCGATGGCGCTAGCTCTTCGTTGCCGAATCCTCGAAGAATCTACTGATTCGTGTCCGGTTCGTCGCCTCGATCTGACGCTATCGAGGCCCACTCGCCATCACGGCACTTTACGCACAGCCTGCTAGGGCAGCGCGGACGTTGGGAGGAGGGTCGTAAGGGCTGTGGGGGTCAATGAGATGGAGGTACAGAAAGAACGGCCGATCGTTAGCGCGTTCGTCGAGCCAGGTCCCCGCTTGGTTCACCAGGACCACGGCTGTCTCGGCGGGCTGCACGAAATGCCCGAAGCCTTGGTCGAACTGGCCCGCGACGTTGATGTGCGGGTTGGTGATGAATGCCGCGGTGTCGAAGCCCGCGTCGCCGAGGACTTCTGCCAACGTGGTGAGCTGGGGTGCGAGGGCTGAGTGGCTCTGGTCTCGGGCTGCAGACGCTACGGCGCCGTGGCGCTCCGGGTAAAGACCCGTGAACAAAGAGGCCACGGAGGGCTTGGTCCAGTTGGCCGGAGCGATGGCTCGACTGAAAACCACCGACTGAGCTGCGAGCGCGTCCAACTTCGGCGTGATGTTTCGCTGTGATCCATGGGCGCCCAGGCGGTCCGCGCGCAACGTGTCCACGAGGACCACAACCACATTCGGGTGGGTCGGCGCCAACTCGCTGCATGCTGTGGTCACTGCGGCGATGAAGATTACCAGCGACCACTTCATGGTGGGCTCTCCGTGGGCTTCCTCGCCCGCGGGATGCTGCCTGCTAGTCGAGAGCGGCGAGGCGCTCGTCAAACGCCGACTTGGCGACCTCTAATGTGTCGATGAGTTTCTCGAGCTTCCCAAATAACTCGTCGACCTGCTGGCGCTTCTGTTTCGCCCGGGCATTGATCTCGCGAATCTCATCATTGCGACCGGCCTCTGCGGCGACTGCCATATCTTTGTCGTGGACTGTGATTTGCTCTTCGAGTTGCTCAATGCGCTTCTCGGTTTTCTCGACAGCCTTCTTCTGAGGACTCGTCGCCTTGCTGCGCTCAGCGAAGATATCGGCCCGCAGGCGGCGCACTTCTTTGGCGTTCTTCTTGGCCGTGATTTTTCGATTCGGCTTCGCGCCCACTTCGTTCTGCCAGCCAATACGATCCATGAAGTCGCGGTAGCCGCCCTCGAAGAGAGTGACCTTGCCACCGTCAAAGATGACCAGTCGAGTGGCCAAACGCTCCAGCACCATCTCACTGTGAGTGACGAGTAGCACGGAGCCATCGAAGATATCGACGGCATCGAGCAGGCCTTCGACCGACTCAATGTCGAGGTGGTTGGTGGGCTCATCGAGCATGAGCATGTTGGCCGGGCTAGCCAGCAGCTTGCCCAAGAGCACGCGGCTCTTCTCGCCACCCGAGAGCACATCGACTTTCTTGAGGGCTGTGTCGCCGGAGAACATGAGCAACCCGCACAGGCCGCGCACGGCGCTGCGGCTGGCATTCGGCTGGGAGGCTAGCAGCTCTTCTTCGACGGTGTTGCGCGAGTCGAGTCGCGCAATGTTGGTCTGCCCGAAGTACGCAATAGACGTGTTGGGGTTCGACTTGATCTGACCGCTCTTGGGCTGCAGCTCTTTGGCCAGCAGGTTGAGCAGGGTCGTCTTGCCCTTGCCGTTTGGGCCGATGATGGCCACCCGGTCACCCTTGTCGATGGTCAGGGACAGACGCTCAATGAGCGTGGGGCCGTCCTCATAGCCGAAGGCGAGATCTTCGATGGTCATCATGGTGGTGGAGTGAAAGGGCGCCTCTGTGAACTTGAAGGCCAGGTCTTGTTCATTGCCGAGGGCTTCCATCTCGCCCCGCTTGGCCAGGGCCTTGATGCGCGATTGCACCAGAGTGGCCTTGCTGGCTTTGGAGCGAAAGCGCTCGATGAAACGCTCTTCTTGACGACGCTTCTTCTGCTCATTCAGCCGGGTGTTTTCGTAGATCTCTTCTTCACTGGAGATCTGCCCGAAGAGCTTCTCTACCGGCCCAATAATGCGCCGCAGTTTGCGGCGATGAATGGCCATGGTGTGGGTGGTCACGCTGTTCATGAACTGACGATCGTGAGAAATGATGATCAGCTCGTTGCGCCATTCCCGCAGAAAACGTTGGAGCCAGCGCACGGACAAGATGTCGAGGTAGTTGGTGGGCTCATCCAGGAGCAGCAGGTTTGGTTGCTCAACGAGCACCCGGGCCAGGTTAATTCTGATCTGGTAGCCACCAGAAAACTCGGAGGCGGGGCGAGTGAGATCCTCGACCGAGAAGCCGAGACCCATGAGCGCCGCTTCAGCTCGGTAGCCTTCTTCGGCCACCCGCTCCCCCAGCACCGACGTGACTTCGTCGAGGATGTTGTCCTTCTCGAAGTGCAGGTGCTGTGAGAGGTGCCCGATGGTGTAGCCCCGGGGCATGGTGATCGACCCGGTATCGGGCTTCTCTTCTCCGAGAAGCAGCCGAAAGAGCGTGGTCTTGCCGTGACCGTTGCGCCCCACAAAACCCAGCCGTTCGCCGGGGTTCATGACGATGTTGCAGTCGTCGAAGACTTCTTGAGTGGTGTAGGCTTTGCAGAGGTTCTGGACTGTAATCATCGTGGTAGCGCGAGTGTCACCCTGGGTGAGATCCAGGGCGCTTTGGGGAGCATGGGCAGGGAAGCGTGGCGATCATCGTGCGGGCGCGCCGGCTTGGCAAGGCGTCAACTTGGCTGGGAAGGCAAGCGGGCGGTTTGCGGGCCCAGGGCGAGCAGGTGCTCTGCCATGGCCACGGCGAGCGAGAGGCGGCTGGCGGCCCGCCCATGGACAGCAGTGGGCCGAACGGTGAGATGCAGTGAAGCCACCAGATCGTCGAGGTTTCCGCTCTTTTGATGGCTGGTGTTGCACCAAAGGGCCTTGAGCTGCAGAGCCCCGTTGGCCCGGGTGTCGAGGCTACGCAGCATCCTGAGCCTCCCGGAGCTCCAGGCGCTGAGCAGGTCGTCGTCTCGGCGAAACTCCCGCCAGTCTCGGGCGACCTCTTCTAAGGGGAGTGCTTTTTCCAGGTGAGTGGCGGTGATCCCCGTGTGCTCCAGCTGACGCTGCTCTGGCGGGCTACCCTGGGGGAGCACGAAGCGCTCAAAGGTCTGCCCTGTAGCAGGACGGACCGCTGTCCATGAAACGAGCTGGCGGCTGTGCCGGGGTTGGTCGGCGTGGAGCGGCGCTGTCTCGCCGTAGACCACCACCAAGCGCTCGCCGTTTTCGTAGAACTCGTTGGGCACAGCGCGAGAAGGGCGCGGCCGTCGCTGCTGATGTCGCGCTGCGGTGTCCGGGCGGACCATGAACTCTTCTTGGTCGGAGATCATGGAGTCGAAAACGTCGAGCAGTGTGTCCAGGCCGGGGGTGCTCGGCTCGATGCACTTCAGAGCGGCCACGATCGACTCAATGGTGGAGACGTGGTGGCGCTGGGCTTGGCGACGAATGCGATAGCGGCTGGGCGCCTCCGGAGACAGGCGCACTGCGGGCAGGTTCTGGAGCCAGGGGTTGTCCAGATACATGCGCCGGGCGTGGTGCCAGGTGCCGTCGAGGACGACCAGGCTCGATGGCTGTTCTGCGGGGTGCAGCTCAGCAAGGTCGGGAGCGCCCTCGGCCGGAAAAAGCACAGCAGCTCCGGGCGGCAGCTCTAAGGGCGGGATCGCACCCTGCACCTCGTGAAGGGCGCAGCGGGCCAAGGCCAGCCGAGCAATGCGAGCGGTCCCGATAGCATGAAAGCGCTCTCGGCGATGCTGCAAGATGACCACGTTCGTGCGGTTATCCACTTGATGCACCCGGGCGCAGAGGCACAGGGCGGCGGGCTTGCGACAGCGGTAGCAGGTCAACCGTGCGCCGGACTCGCAGGCCTGGTCATTCTCGGTGGGTTGTGGGGTCCGGGGGAAACTCATGAGCAACCAGGGGCGTTTTGGCGGGTGGGGCGTTCTGGGTGGGGTGGAGCGAGCGAGCCCTCACCGGGGTGCGCAGCATATCCGAGGGGCGTTCCGTCTCACTGCGTCGCTATGGCTGCCACGCTTTCGTTGTCTCCCGGTGGCCATGTAGGTTGCGTGGGCAGCGGTGTCTATGATCGGCGCCCTCATCGGGGGGGGCCAGAGGCTCTCACGTGATCCGCTCACCAGGAGAGGTTTGTCATGTCGCGCTGCTTTACCCTGCTTTTGACCTGCACTGTCGTTCTCGGGGGATGCGCTTCCTCCGGACCGGTTGCCCCTCCCGCTCGGCTCTACGACGGTGTCGACGCTTGTGCCCGGGAAGTCAGCACCCACTCGGCAGCAGCCCAAGAGTGGTTCGATCAAGGGCTCACTTTGCTCTATGGCTTCAATCACGAGGAGGCCATCCGCAGCTTTCAGCGAGCCACCGAACTCGACCCCGGCTGCTCCATGGCTTGGTGGGGCTTGGCCATGGCCAGCGGGATTGACCTCAACAACAGTGCGATGACCGAGGACGACAGCCGCCGGGCCTGGGACGCTGCGCAACAGGCCGCAGCCACAGCCCCAGGGGCCTCGCCGGTTGAGGCGGCCTTAGCCAAGGCGATCACCACCCGCTACACCTGGCCAGCACCGGAAGACCGCAGCGAACTGGACGTCGCGTACGCTCAGGCCATGGAGGCGGTCTCGAAGGAGTTTCCTGCTGACCCGGATGTGGCCTGCGTCTATGCGGACAGCCTGATGCTCCTTCAGCCCTGGGACTATTGGACCGCCGAAGGAGAACCCAAGGGGCGCATCGAAGAGGCCATCGCTGTGCTCGAAGTCGTTTTGGCTGAGGAGCCTGACCACGCCGGCGCTTGTCACTTCTACATTCATGCACTCGAAGCGGGTCAGCCGGAGCGAGCCATCGCTGCTGCGGATCGTCTCTTGAACCGCGTCCCCGGCGCGGGCCACCTGTTGCACATGCCCTCGCACATTTATGTGCACGTGGGCCGCTTCGCGGACGCCTCTGATTGCAACGAGATCGCCATCGCTGCAGACGAGGCGTACTTCGCCGTCGCTCCTGCTCATGGCTTCTACCAGCTGTATTACGCCCACAACCTGCACATGCTCGCCTTCTCCGCGATGATGGAGGGGCGCGAGAAGCTGGCCACGGAAACGGCGGCTCAGCTCGTCGCCGACATCCCCGCGAGTTTT
>JBLIMM010000027.1:0-22328 GCA_047638635.1 Pseudohongiellaceae bacterium
ACCACCTCGGTATCGACCAGTTCGCGCGCCAAACCTTCCGGGTTCAGTTGGCCAAGCTTTTTGGCATCACGAGGCAGTGCGCCCACGAGCAACTCGTGCAGCAAGGCCCCAAGGGAGTAGACGTCCGTGCGCGTATCCACCACTTGGTCAGGCGACGCTTGCTCGGGGCTCATGTACCCGGGTGTGCCAATCTGCTGACCGATGCGCGTGCAGCTCGTCTCTAGGCGAGAGTCGCTTCCAACGGCCTTGGCGACACCAAAGTCGATCACCTTAGGCACAGCATGCCCGGCGCTCTCGCTCACCAGAATGTTGCCCGGCTTCAAATCTCGGTGCATCACCCCTTGCTGATGGGCGTGTTGCACCGCATCGCAAACCTTCTCGAACAACGCCAGTCGATCGTCGACGTTCAAGCGCAAGCGATCGCAGAAGCTCGTGATCGGCTCGCCATCCACCCACTCCATCACGAAGTACGGGCGCCCCCGAGGCGTGGCTCCCGCATCGTGCACAGCGGCTACATGGGGATGGGACAAGCGAGCCAACAGCTGCCGCTCAGCGTCGAAGCGCGCCAACACTTCTCGTGTGTCCATGCCTAGCTTGATGACTTTGAGAGCCACTTGCCGCCGGAGAGGTTCGCACTGCTCGGCCAAGTACACCGAGCCCATGCCCCCCTCGCCCAAGAGGCGTCCGACCACATACGGTCCGATCGTGCTGCCAAGAGACAGTTCGTCGCTGTCCGCGACCAACATGCCCCCGGGTGACCAAGGCGGCGCGTCGAGACAGTCAGGCGCCGCATCGTGGGCGCAGACCAAGTCGATCAGTTCTTGAGTGAGCTCCCCATCGCCATCGCAGGCAGAGACGACCCAGTTTTTTCGCTCCGCCGAAGGCTGCTGCAGCGCTCGATCAAAGAGCTGCTCAAGCAACTCTTCCCGATCGAGGGGGCCGTTGTTCTCTGAGTTCATCATGGTGACTTGTGCTCCCGTTTGCCCCGATCCATCTCGCGGCTCAACCAAGCTTTTGCAAACTCCCAGTCGCGTTTCACTGACGCGGGAGAAATGCCCAAAACTTCTGCTGTCTGTTCGATGGTCATACCTACGAAGAAGCGCTGCTTGACCACGGCCGCCTTCCGTTCATGCCGTTCGTGGCTTTCGAGTTGGCTCAGCGCCGCATCGATCATGGTTAACGACTCGATGTCATCCAAGTCGATCCCCGTGCCGACTTGGTCGAGCAAGCCCAGCTCGCCCTGATGGGGCTGCCCCGCTCCGCGACGCTCGGCACCCCGGCGCCTGGCATGCTCCACAAGAATCCGGCGCATGGCTTCTGCGGCGACCCCAAAAAAGTGGGCCCGCCCGGCAAACCCGTCAGCCGCGCCCTTTGAGAGTCGCAACCAAGCCTCGTGGACCAAAGCCGTGGGCTGCAATGTGTGCTCGGATCGCTCCCGAGACATTTGCTGCGAGGCCAGCCGGCGCAGTTCTTCGTAGACCACGGCCCACAAGTCACGACGAGCCACTTCATCTCCATCACCGACACGGTGAATCAGAAGCGTCACGTCTGTGGCGGATCGGGTCATCCAGGAAGAGCCTCAGCAGGGTTGCTCGGCAGCGGGCAGAGGAGCTGCGCCACGATTCTAGCCCAGAATCGCCACATTTGGACGGTCCCACTGAAGACTCTCAGCAGCTTGCATACGGGGCTCTAGAGGGGCATCCCTGCTCATTCCCGACACTTTTTAGCCACCCAACCCGGTTTCGCTGCAAAAAAGATGAGCCAACCTGGGCCCCCGCCACGCATGTGGAGGTGTGAGTGAACCCGGTGGCGAGCCCGTTATCGTCCGCCGTCAGCGACTCTGTGACCCATCAGGCGTTGGATCGCAGGGCCGTGGACTGGGCGAGACGCTCCCACCACCCGTAGCACCTCGAAGGCTCTCCCCCTTGAGGCACTGCGTTTCGCTTGGTTTGCACGAGATACGTTCGTGTCTTCGACGACGGTCGAAGGCACGGACACTCTTTTTTTCTCCCTACTTTTTGTCGGTCCGGGGTCGTCTGATCGCGCCTTCCCTCCCGAGGACATCAGCTGTCTCTCCTACAGCTCTCCCTGGCGCCCCCATGGCCGATTTGCCGGGCACTTGTCTCTCCTCCCCGATCGCAGCTTCGCCCGGAGCCGCGTGTGAGGCAGGTGCCCGGCCCTTTTCTCTGCCCTAGATCTGTACACTTCGCGCCCTATGACCCGCTTGCGCGACATTGCTATCGTCGAGGACCGCACGGCCACCAGCCGCTGCGACGAAGGCTTCCTCACCCTGCGACGGCTCCAGCTGCGCAACGAGTACGACGACGGCAGCCACTCAGAGACCTATCCCTGCGATCTGGTCTGCCGCCAGGGCAGCGATGCAGTGGTCGCCGTGCTCTATGAGTTAGTCGATGAACTGGTCGGCGAGTTAGTCGACGAAAGCGGTGCATCGCGCGCTGGAAAACCCGGCAAACGCCAGCTGCGGGTGCTACTCCGAGACGGCATTCGAGCCCCGGTTTTTCTGCGTAAGCACAAAGAGTTCGTGAACCCTGACCCACGGGTTTACCGCTCCGTAGGCGAGCTGGTGGCTGGCATGGTCGAGCCCGACGACGGCCCCGGCCCCGCAGGACTAGCCCATCGTGCCGCCGCCGAAAGCGACGAAGAGGCAGGGCTGAACATCCCCGCCGCAGAGTTTTCCATGTTGGGCGGCGAGACCTTTGCCAGCCCGGGCACGGGGGACGAAAAGCTCTTCTACTGCGCTGCGCAGGCCTCGCTAGCAGAAGCCAAGCCAGGGCTGGGCGATGGCAGCATCATGGAAGAGGGCGCGAACGTTCGGGTGCTAGAGATACGAGAAGCCATCACCGCTTGCCGCACCGGCGACGTCCCCGATATGAAGACCGAACTGGGGTTGCTGCGCCTGGCCGAGCACTTGGGCTACATCCCCCAACTCGACTGTTTCGTGGACGAGCTGCCCGCCGACTGGGCTCAGCGCTACCAGCGGCTCGGCATCGATCCCCGCGAGAACGCTGCTTCGTGAGCGACCCGCTGTGAGTGCGCCTCGGGTCGCCATCATCGGCGCTCGCCGCCGCCGCCAAGGGTTGGGTCCTTTTGTGGCCAAGCAACTTCTGACCGCCGGGGCCGAAGTCGCAGGTATCGTGGGGACATCACCGGAAACGGTCGCCGCAGGGGTGGCCGATCTGCGTCAGAGCCTGGGGCTCGAACTGACCGGAGCCACGTCATTACGCGCCTTGCTCGAAACCGAGCATGTGGACGCGGTCGCCATTTTGACCCCCGCAGAAACCCACGCCGAGCAGCTGGCAGCCGCCCTCGACTCCGGCCTCTCCGTGCTCTGTGAAAAGCCCTTCGTCTGGGGTACGCCCGACGATCTACAGACCACCACCGAGCTGGTCGAAGCCTTCTCCCATGCGGGTTTGCTGCTCCACGAGAACTGCCAATGGCCGTTCACCCTGCCAGCTTTTGACGCCCTGCACCCCGGGCTCCGCGAGCAAGGCCCACCCAGCCGATTCTCTATGAATCTAGGGCCTTCCGTCACTGGCCCGGCGACGATCGGAGACTCCCTGCCCCACGCCATCAGCTTGCTCCAGGCCATCGCTCCGGCCACTCGGGCCGAGCTCAGCGACGTGAACTTCTCGACGCGGGACGAAACCGCCAGCGAACTCACGGTGAGCTTCAGCTGGCCCGCCGACGCAGGGCCCGTGCAAGCCACTGTCGAGCTGAGCCAAGAGGCCGAGCAACCCCGGCGAGCGGGCTACTCCATCGATGGCCACCAGGCGGCGCGAATGATCCGCAGCGCCGACTACGCCCAGTTCTTCGGGGACGGAGCACGGCTCGTGGATGTCCCCGATCCACTCGGTCAACTGATCGCCGCTTTTGTCGCTGCCCTCGAAGTCCAGATGGCCAGCTCAGACCCCGCCGCAAAGCACGGCTCAACTCCGGGTCTGCGGTATGACATGATCGAGCGCATGCGCGCCCTCACGGGCCTAGCCCAGGCCTACAGGATTCCAACTTCATGAGTCACTCGATCCACGACTTCTCGGCGAAACTGCGCCAGCCTTCTGTGTTGCCAGCCGTCGAAGCCTACGTGCAATGGCGTCGGGCCGTGCGCGCAGCTCAGGCTGCGGGCGAGACGGCACCGCTCGCGCCCAGCGACCATGCCCCCCTGTCGATCAACCTCGACCTGACCACCGCTTGCAACTATCGCTGCGACCACTGCATCGATTGGGACATTCTGAACAGTCCCGACAAGTACGACCCGGACGAGCTGCTGGCCTCGATCACCCAGATGGCCTCCCGTGGTCTGCGCTCGGTGATCTTGATTGGCGGCGGCGAGCCCACGATCTTCCCGAAGTTCGTAGAGTTCGTCACGGCGCTGAAGAAGCTCAAGCTACAGATCGCAGTGGTGAGCAACGGCAGCCGCGGCGATCGCCTGCTGGCCATCGCGCCCCTGCTCGACGAGCGCGACTGGATTCGCCTGTCCCTCGACAGCGGCAGCAACAAGCTCTTCCGCGAGATGCACAAACCTGTCGACAAGAACCTCGACCTGGATGACATCTGCGCCTGGATCCCCAAGATCAAGGCGGCGAACAGCAAACCCCGGCTGGGCTTCTCGTTCATCATCACCTGGGAAGGTGCCAACCGAGACGACTGCGCCGTGCACGAGAATGTGCAAGAGATCGTCGAAGCCACAAAGCGGGCCAAGTCCTCTGGCTTCGATTACATCTCGCTCAAGCCGTTTCTTGAGCGCACCCCGGACGGCGCAGAGGTCATGGACCCGTCCAGTGCGGGCGAGCTCAGCACCATGCTCAAGCGCATCCGCGTCGAAGTGGACAAGGCCAAAGCGTTCGCCGACGACAGCTTCGATGTGTACGAAAGCACCAACCTGCGCATGCTCGAGAGCGGCGACTGGTCTGAATACACCCAACAACCCAAGACCTGCCACATGCAGGCCATGCGCCAGGTGCTGACCCCCACGGGCTTGTTCAACTGCCCGGCCCACCGTGGCGTGAAGAAAGCCCGCATCGCTGACGCCAACGGCTTCGCCACGGCCGAAGCTGCAGAGCAAACCACGGCGAAACTAGCCACGATCCTCGATGAGTTTGATGCGAGCCACGAGTGCCGCGAAGTGACCTGCCTGTACAACAAAGTGAACTGGTGGCTCGAAGAGCTGATCGACTCGGACGAGGCGCTGGTCCCCAGCCCCGAGCGAGAGGATTACTTCCTCTAAATCACTTGGTGAGCAAAGACAGGTGAGTAGCTCGGCTCCTTCGCCCCAGCGGATCCTCGTACGCCTGCCCACTTGGGTGGGCGACGTGGTCATGGCCACCCCGGCCTTGCGGGCCTTGCGCAACGGTTTCCCAGACGCGTCCATCACCGTTGAAGGCCGTGGGTTCATGGCCGGATTGCTCGCTGGCTTGGACTCCTTCGACGAGTTCCAGCCCGCCCCAGGTCGCAAGCTCTCCGAGCTCTGGACCCACAGCCGCCTGTTGGTCGAGAAGCGCTTCGACCTGGCGGTGCTGCTGCCCGATGCGGCCCGGGTCGCCATCCCCCCGTGGTCCGCGCGGATCCCCCAGCGCATCGGTTACGCCCGGGACCCAGTTCGGCGCCTGCTGCTCAGCGAATCTCTCGAGCCACCGCGCAACACCGATGGTAGCCGCCGCCCGATCCCCATGGTCGAGCGCTACCTGGCCATCACCCGGCTCGTGGGCTGCGATCTGGCTGAGCCGCTCGTCGAACTCGCCGTAGATGATGGCAGCCGGGACGCCATCAAAGAGCGACTCCACGGAGCGCTCGATCACAGCAAAAAGGGCTACGCGGTGGTCACCCCCGGGGCGAGCTTTGGAGCCAGCAAGCTCTACCCTCCCGAGCTCTTCGCCCAAGCCTGCGACGGGATCGTTGAGCAATGCGGCTTGTCCATCGTGCTAGCGCCAGGCCCGGGCGAAGAAGCCCTCTGCCAGCGCCTCGCCGAGCTGATGAACCACCCGGCCCTGGTCCTCGCCAATCCGGTGACCACCCTCGCCGAACACAAAGCTCTGCTGGCCGGAGCACGGCTCGCGTTAAGCAACGACACCGGGCCGCGGCACATGGCGGTGGCCTTGGGCGTGCCCACGATCACCGTCATGGGACCGACAGATCCGCGGCACACCGACTACCAGCTAGCCACCCAGCGAGTGCTGCGCGAAGACTTCGACTGCATGCCCTGTCACAAGAAGGTCTGCCCCATCGATCATCGCTGCATGACGCAACTAGCGCCCCAGCGCGTGGTGGCGGCAGCGGTGGAGTTGTTGGGGTAGGAAGAGTTTCTTCTTAGTGCTTCTCAGTCTCGCCCGGCGCGTCGATCTCGCTGTCCGTAGCAGGAAGCTTGCCTCGGCGGCGGATCTCACGTCGCACCCAGAAGAGTTCGTCCTGGGCATCATAGTAGGAGGTATTTCCCTCCCACGGCAACAACCCTGAACGGACAATCAGCTGCCCGTTCGGAAGAACCTCAGTCCTCTCAAGAGACATAAGCCCGTGGGTGTTTCGCCCGGGAGGCATGATCAACTCACCTGTCTCCTCGTCCCGCTTCGGCCGATCCCTCACCTCAGTCTCTCCGCCCCCCTCGTCAAGGAACCGCTTGGAGACATCAATCATGAGCTGGCTTACCTCAACTTCCATCACCGCCCGTGCCGCCCCTAGCTCGCCCAACGTGCTTTCTGCGTAACGCTCCGCAAGAAGTTCAGGGGACACATAAAGACGATGGGAGTTATTTGGGCGCGGCACATGAAGCACCGCCTGAACTGTTTCAATGAGAGCAAGCCCAACACTCGTCTCAGGCTCGTCCTTCAGCACTGGCTCAACGTCCAGGGGCTGAAGCACCTCGAGAAGTGCCGGGGACAACGTCAAGTGCCCGCCGCCCTCGTCCACCTTAACGCTCTCCGGTTGAACGACCTGAGCTGTCGCAGCCTCGCCGTCCTGCGGAACCAAAGTCATGACCATCCAACATACAAGTCCGGCGACTCCAAATGCGGCCACAAGAGCGACCAAACTCACACGGCCGGAAACATGGTGAGTGGCAGATGGTGGGGCGTTCAACATGATGGAGACTTCCCTTCGGTAAGGAGAATCAATGAGTCAACCACAAAGGTGAGGCTATGAGAGCGATGCGATCCATGGCAAGGAGTTCCGAAGTCATCCCGATCAGCTCACCCAAAGACGCCCCCGTTGCTATTCCGGGCACTCCTCGCACTTACACACAATACTGCCCCAGGCAGGCCCGCTTCCGCAGCCACCGAATCGACGCTCGTACTTCCCCCCACACTCGACATCCGCACCACCTACCGTGGTTTGGATGGTAGGACCACAAGAAATCGTAGCAGTGACTTGCCACTCACATCCATCGCATTCTCCACCCACCGTATCGCACATAAATATGATTAGCGTAGTGCAACCAGCGCATCCATTATCTAACTCGGAAGGATTCGGTTCGCATTCCTGAGCTACCCCCTGCGGGGAGAGGATCAACACGAAACCGACGAGAGATACAGCGCAAACAAAATTACCGACACCCGCAAGTATCTTATCCACGATTCCCTAGCTCCCAATCATCCCAGAACGAGCCACCTGCGAGAGCAAGCGTTACCCGAAAACGAACCTACCCCCCCCCCCCGCATCTGTCAAGAAGCCCTGGTCATCACAATGCCAGGGTATTGCATAAAGAGGTCACAGCAACCACTTCGCCCAAGCCTGCCACGGGATCGTTAAGCAGTGCGGCTTGTCTATCGTGCTAGCGCCAGGCCCAGGCGAAGAAGCCCTCTGCCAGCGCCTCGCCGAGCTGATGAACCACCCGGCCCTGGTCCTCGCCGATCCGGTGACCACCCTCGCCGAACACAAAGCGCTGCTGGACGGAGCACGGCTCGCCGTAAGCAACGACACCGGGCCGCGGCACATGGCGGTGGCCTTGGGCGTGCCCACGATCACAGTCATGGGACCGACAGATCCGCAGCACACCGACTACCAGCTAGCCACCCAGCGAGTGCTGCGCGAAGACTTCGACTGCATGCCCTGTCACAAGAAGGTCTGCCCCATCGGGCATCGCTGCATGACGCAGCTAGCCCCCCAGCGCGTGGTGGCGGCAGCGGTGGAGTTGTTGGGGTAGATCGACAGTTGGTGAGGTAGGTCAGTAGTAGCTGAGCTGGCGCTGTGCCAGTCAGTGCCCTTTGCCTGGCGGGGCTTCTGATTCGTCGGATGGGAGCGACCGTGAGAGCACAATCTCAAGGCCAACTTGCTTCTTGGTCACTCGCTCCCGCTGCTCGGGTGAGTAGCCGACTGCTTCAACGAGCAAGCGGCATTCCCCCTCTCTGATGCCAGAGACGGAGAACTCACCATGCTCACCGGTCGTGGCAATGGTGAAAGGAGCTTCCAGCCGAAGATGTTCGAGGCCGCTCACCATGCCCCGGATGGATGTGGGGTTCTTCACCCAAGTCAGCATGTCATCGGCCAGAACGTGAGCACCGGAAATCGGTGCACCCAGCTCATCGATCACGTGCCCGCTAAGTGTCCAAGCAGGGAACAGCTCGGCCTCACCCACATCCATGGTGGCCCCGGCCAGCACATCGTCGAGTGCCCGCCGGTACTTCAGCCGCCCAGGCGCCATGAGATTCAGGTGTGGTGCATAACCAGCCTGAATCACATCGCTCACGAACTCACCTTCATCAGAGAGTTTCAACTCAAAGCGCACCATGCGCCAGGCGGCGCGGTGAGCACCCTCGAGCTCGTCCCACCCGCAGTACTCCCGGTCGACCAGCACGTGAACAGACTCGGGGGAGAGACCGTTCCCAAAGGCCACCTTCCCTTTCAATGTCACAGCGGGCTCGAGACGCAAGTCACCCATGGAGTGCAGCTCTTCCAATCCCCAGAGGAACCGCTCCGTTCTCAGGGCCATCCCGGCTGAGTACCAAACCAGCGCCCAACCGGCGACCTGATCATGGCTCTCACCGGAATGTCCCTGCAGAGCCGTGAGACGCCCCACCCAATGGAACCGGCCGTCTTCATCGCTTTCTGCGATCAAAGAGTCGCCCACTTCAATCCACGGCCCTTCAGACACAGACACTCTCGGTAACGGCAACGACTGGCTCGCTCCCGCCGAGGGCCAGTGCACCGCAAACCCTGGGCTCACAGCCACAAGCCCCAAGCGCCCCCCGGCAACAGGGAGCCCGAGGTGATCGACAAGTCGGCCGACAAGCCGAACCGGCCGCTCGACCGCACCCGTCTCTACTAGCTCCGAGGGAGACAACGGATCGCTGACGGCCTGAGCCCACAGTGACGCCCCAAGGGCGTGGGTGAGGACCAGCAAGCGAACGACCGTCGCGATCCATTTTGGCGCCAGCCGTTTTGAGCAGGGCAAAAGAGTGTTCATGAGTGCCTTAACGAGCAGGTGCGCCGGTCGACCGCTTGAGTCTCCCGGGAAGTCGACTTCTTGGAACCACCATGCTGTGCAGCTGTTTCGGAGAAAGATCACCAAGGTGACAGCTCTGCCCATCGCCCAGGATCTCCCTGCGCGCCTAGCCCTCCCGCCCGTACCATGGATCGCAGCACGATCTCCGTTTAGCGGATCGCTACACCCCACCCGTCATTGAAAGTCGCGGCCATGAACCCAGCTACCCCTGCCACTGTCGTCGCCGACTATCATGACTTGGCCGGCAAACTCCGCGAGCTGCGCCAGAGTGGGCGGTCGATCGCTCTCGCGAATGGGTGCTTCGACGTGCTGCATGTGGGACACCTACGACTTCTCGCCGAAGCAGCCACCACCGCAGACATGCTGGTGGTCGCGCTCAACACGGACGAGTCGGTCACCGCAAACAAGGGGGAGACCCGGCCGTGGGTTCCTCTCGCTGAGCGAATGGAGGTCATGGCGGCGATTCGCGGGGTGGATTACGTCACCAGTTTTGCGGACTCCACGGCGGGGCCATTGCTGGCTGCGCTGCAGCCGGACGTGCATGTCAAGGGCACCGACTGGACTGCCGAGACTGTCCCCGAGAAAGACGTGGTCGAAGCCTACGGTGGACGGGTGGTCATTGCTGGCGACCCGAAGACTCACGCCAGCAGCGATCTCATCGAGCGCATGCTGGGCGCTGAGTAAGCTGAGGGTCGCCAGGAACTCGCTGTCGGCGAGCTGTCGCACTCAATCGCTCCGGCGGCGGAAACAAAGCTCGCTCACTCACCGTCGCGCCCCACAACGAACTCTAGGCCTGCTGTTCCACTCTAAGCCTGCCGCCCTACTCTAGCCCTGCTGCTCCGCCAGCACTTCGCGGTACAGAGCGAGGTAGCCGTCCACCATCACTTGGGGACTGAAGCGCTGCGCCACCCATCCTGGCCCGGCGTCTCCCAGACGCTGACGTAAAGCACTGTCGCTCAGCACTGCTTCCAAGGCCTTGCGCAACGCGGTCGGATCATCGCTGGGCACGAGCAGGCCCGTTTCGTCGTGACTCACCGCGTCAGCCAAACCGCCCACGCGGCTCGCGACAATCGGCAAGCCTGCTGCCATCGCCTCTAAACCAGCGATGCCCAGACCTTCAGCACGGGACGGCATGACAAAAACGTCGGCGGCGCCCAACAGGTCAGCGGTCTCGTCGCGGTGCCCCAAGAACTTCACCCTGTCAGCCAAGCCCAAACGGCTCGCCTGGCTTTGCAGCTGCCCGGCCACTTCGCCGTTCCCGCCCAGCCAACAACGCCACGGCGGAAGCTCTGCGCTCTCTGTCAAAGCAGCCAACCCGTCGAGCAGAACATCGAAGCCCTTGCGCCGCGTCAGCCGCGCCAGGCCCAAGATCACCAGCTCGTCGTCTCCCACACCAAACTCGCGACGCACGGCATTACGATCCCGCGCGACTTGCACCGCGGCGGGGTCCACAGCACTCACTAACGTCACGATCTTCTGGGGAGGCACGCCGCCCTCCGCCAGCAGTCGCGCCACCGCCGGCGAGATCGCTGCGGCCCGGCTCACCAAATCGCCGTACAGCTTGCGCGTCCACAACCCAGAACGAATGGGACGGTCCATGCGCCGTGTGGTGATCGCGGGGAGCCCCGCCCGCCGAGCCGCCCAGCCTCCGAGCCAGTTCGCCCGCCCCGTGTGCAAATGCACCAGGTCGACATGCTCAGCGGCAAAGCCTCGAGCCAAGCGCGGAATCGCCGACAGCTGCCAGTCTCCGCGCATGGACACAACTCGCACATCAATGTTCACACCATCTGCGGACAACTCCCGAGCGCGCTGTTCCTCCAAGCTCCCCGGGCGGCAGAACAACACGTTGCGCACACCCGCCCGGGCCAGGCCTTCCATGAGCAGGAACACCTGGACCTGACCTCCGGAGAAGCCAGATTCCGTGTCCACGTGGGCGATGGTGAGTTCTGCTGCCATGTCCCGCCAGGATGCCCACTGACTCGCGCCGATACCACGAGAGCCTTCGACGAAGCAGCTCAGCCATAGGCCTGCTACCCTGCGCCCATGCTTGCCACCTTGATCGCTCACAGCCGCTTCGGCGCGGCCACACTCGCCCTGACCTCCGCCCTCTGCTTCAGCGCCTGCAACACAGCGGCAGTGGCCCCGACCACAGGCGACGCGCCCGAACCCGTGGCAGCCTTGTCCCGCACCGGCGACGGCAAACCCATTTGCGGACTGGGCAAAGAGTTCCACCGGGGCCGTCGAGCCCTGCTGCGGGAAGGCCTGGGCCACGAAGGCCTAGTCTTGCTGCGAGGCGCCCCGGACACCCGGGACTACTCTGAGTTTCGCCAAGACAAAGTGTTCTGGTACCTCACCGGCATCGAGACCCCTGACGCAGCCCTGCTCATGGACCTCACCTCCGGTTTAGAGATTCTGTTCCTACCCCACCCCAGCCCCACCGCAGAATTCTGGCAGGGCGAGCTTTGGGACAGTGGCGATTCGTGGGTGCCCGAGCTTTGCGGCATTCAACAAGTGCTGCCCGAGGACGAGCTCCCCGGCTGGCTCGACGAGATGACCTCCGAGGGAGGCCGGATCTGGATTTCACGGCACCCTGGCGTGGGCATCTCCGGTTGCTTTGATCGAGCCCAACCCGCGGACGCTAAGCAGCGCAGCGATCCCTTCGACGGCCGGGTCAATCGAGAAACCGCCCTGGCGAACACTCTTGAAGCGAAGTACGGCGTCGAAGCCAGGGACCTGTCCCCCACCTTGAACGCCATGCGCTTGGTCAAGACCAGCGAAGAGATCGCCGCGCTCAAACGTGCCGCCGTGTCTGGCGCCCGGGCCATGATCGAAGCCATTCGCTCGACCTCACCAGGTGTAGGCGAGTGGGAGCTGGACGCGGTGATCGACTTCGTGCAGCAAGTGCAAGGCGCGGATGGCATGGCCTACCACGCCATCGTGGGTTCGGGCCCCAACTCGTGTGTGTTGCACTACAGCGCCTCGACAAGACGCCTGGCCGACGGCGAGATTCTGCTCATCGACGCGGGCTCTGAGGTCGACCACTACACCACCGACATCACCCGCACCTGGCCCGTGAACGGACGCTTCAGCGAGCGCCAGGCTGAACTCTACGACGCGGTGCTCGCTGCCCAAACCGCCGGCATCGCAGCGGTACGTCCGGGCGCCACATTGGTAGACGTAGATGCGGCGGCCAACGGCGTGTTGCGCGAGATGGGCTTCGGCAGTCTCATTCGCCACGGAGTCTGCCACTACGTGGGCCTGGAGGTCCACGATGTGGGCGCCTACGCCGAGCCTTTCGTGCCCGGAGTGGTCTTCACCGTAGAGCCCGGGCTCTACGAAGAGGCCACCAACATCGGCATTCGTATCGAAGACGTGGTCGTGGTCACCGAAGACGGCTGCGAGGTGATCACTCGCGACGTCCCGGTGACCCGCCAGGCCATGGAAGACTTCGTAGCCACCGTGGGATTGCTCGACGGCTGAAGGCTCGCTGTGCCGAGCACAACAGTGTCCGGCACAGTTTGCTGGCAGCGCAGGCATGCACATCGGTATCCTGGCGCGCCCTAACACTGTGTGAGTGACGCCGTGCCCCTGCCGAGTCCGTTTCATCCCCGCACGTCGCAGCTTTGCACGAGCTTGCAATGGAAGAGTTGGGCGGGCTACCACGCGGTGTGCCGCTATGGCACTGAGCAAGACCCGGAGTACCACGCCGTACGACAGTCGGCGGGCCTGCTCGACGTGTCGCCGCTCTACAAGCAGCGAGTCTACGGCCCAGACGCCGAGGCGTTTCTCTGTTGGGTCAGCGCCCGCAACGTAGCGAAGCTCAAGGTGGGCCAAGTGGGCTACACCTGCTGGTGCGACGAGCAGGGCAAGGTGCTCGATGACGGCACCATCACCCGCTGGGATGACAACGACTACCGCATCACTTCGGCCGACCCTTGCTGGTCATGGTTGGTACGCCAGTCCGCAGGCTTCGACGTGCAGATCGACGAGATCAGCGATGACATCGCGGCCTTGGCGCTGCAGGGCCCACGGGCTCGGGCCATCCTCAGCGAGGTCTGCAATGACAACGTGGCCTCCCTGGGTTTCTTTCGTGCCCAACGCACGACCATCGGCTCGGCGCCCGTAGAGATCACCCGCACGGGATATACCGGCGACCTGGGTTACGAGTTGTGGATGTCCCCCGAGAACGCACTCTCGGTTTACGACGCTCTCTCCGAAGCGGGCAAGCCCCACAGCATGATGCCCCTGGGTCTTGATGCCCTCGATGCGACTCGCGTCGAGGCGGGCTTCATCTTGCTGGGCGTCGACTACTTCAGCGCGCGACATTGCCTGCTCGAGTCACAGAAATCGTCACCGTTCGAAATCGGCCTGGGCTGGACCGTGCACCTGAAGCGCGAGCCTTTCATTGGCAGCGCCGCCCTGGCCCGGGAGAAACAACAGGGTAGTCCCTGGAGCTTGGTGGGCCTCGACATCGACTGGGCCGAGACCGAGCAACTCTTCGAGAGCTTCGCGCTCCCACCCCACTTGCCCGCTGCTGCGTGGCGAACCGCCGTGCCTGTTTACAGCGGCAAGAAGCAGATCGGCCAGGCGACTTCCGGTGTGTGGTCGCCCATGCTCAAGCGCAACTTGGCCCTGGCAACTCTGCTCACCCCCCATACCGCCCTGGGCAGCGAAGTGCAGATCGAAATCACCGTCGAATACCAACGCCGTTCCGTGAAGGCCACCGTGGTCAGCACACCCTTCTTCGACCCCGAACGTAAGCGCTCCACTCCGTGAAGACCTGGGACACAATCATCATCGGCGGCGGGCACAACGGCCTGGTCTGCGCTGCGTACTTAGCCAAGGCCGGGCAAGATGTGCTCGTTCTCGAGCGTCGCCATGTCCTCGGCGGCGCCGCAGTGAGCGAGGAGATCTACCCGGGCTTCACCTACTCGGTGTGCTCCTACGTGGTCAGCCTGCTGCGGCCTTGGATCATCCGCGATCTTGAGCTGCCCAAACACGGCCTGCAGCTGATCCCCCTCGAATCGTCTTTCACGCCCTTGCCCGACGGACGTTCCTTGTGCCGCTGGCCGGACAGCGATCGCACTCGCCGTGAAATCGCCAAGTTCAGCCGCCACGACGCGGAGATCTACCCGGAGTTCGGCCAGACCATGGTGCAGATTGCGCGGTTCGTGAAACCGCTCATCGACGCGCCAGCGCCTGACCCCACATCGTTGCATCCCAAAGCCCTGGCCGACTTCTGGAAGACCGGCCGACGGTTCAACGGTCTCTCTCCCGAGCATCGTCACGAGCTGTCGAAGATGATGACCATGAGCGCCGCCGATTACCTCGACGGCTGGTTTGAATCGGACGTACTCAAAGCGCCCATGTCCGTGAGTGGCATTATCGGCACTTTTCAGGGTGTTCGCTCACCGGGCACGGCCTACGTGCTGCTGCACCATTACATGGGCGAGATCGACGGAGCCTTCAGGTCTTGGGGTTTCGCCAAGGGCGGCACGGGCAATGTGAGCCTCTCCATCGCTGGGGCTGCTCGCAGTTTCGGCGCGGAGATTCGCACGGAAGCTGGGGTCGATCACGTGACCATCAGCGGCGGACGAGCCACCGGCGTGGTTTTAGAGAACGGCGACGAGTTGAAAGCTCGGGCCGTGGTCTCCGGCGCCGACCCCCGGCGCACGTTCATGAACTTCATCGGCAAAGAACACCTGCCGGCCGACTTCGTCAAGGGCATCGAGCGCTACAAGTTCCGAGGCAGCTCGGGCAAGGTCAACTTGGCTGTGGACCGCTTGCCTGTGTTCTCGTCGCGTCCCAAGGGTGACGCGCATCTGCGGGGCGATGTCGCCATCGCGCCGTCGGTGGAATATCTCGAAAAAGCCTACGACGAAGCGAAATACGGCGCCTTCAGTCGCCGGCCTTACCTGAACGTGGTGATCCCTTCGTTGGTCGATCCCACCGTCGCTCCCCCTGGGAAACACGTGGTCTCTTGCTTCGTGCAGTACGCCCCCTACGACTTGGCGAGCGGCCCCGCCAGCTGGCCCGATCATCGCGAGGCCTTCGGCGACGCGGTGGTCGACACTCTGGCCGAGTACGCACCAGGCCTCAAAGAGTCGATCCTCCATCGCCAAGTGCTCACCCCCTGGGATCTCGAACAAGAGTTTGGTCTCACCGAGGGCAATATTTTCCATGGTGAGTTGAGCCTGGAGCAGCTGGCGTTTCAGCGCCCCGTGGCAGGCTGGGCCCAGTACCGCACGCCGGTGAACGGCTTCTGGCAGTGCGGCTCGGGGACGCACCCGGGCGGTGGCATCATGGGCGCCTCAGGAGCCTTGGCCGCCCGAGCCATGCTGGGAGGGCGCAGCTGATGGTCCAGCGAGTGATCATTATTGGCGGCGGCCACGACGGCCTCGCCGCAGCGGCAACGCTCGCCAAGCAAGGGCGCTCCGTGATCTTGCTCGAGTCCCGCGATGTGTTTGGCGGGCGGGCGGCCCGCGAAGAGTTTCACCCGGGGTTCTTCGCCCCAGGGCTGCTCCACGACAGCGCGGGACTGCGTCCCCAACTCATCGACGAGCTAGGCCTGGTGGGCCACGGGCTCAAGTTACTCGACCACGAACCCGACGTGCTGGCCCCCGCCGCCGATGGCAGTGCCGTCTTGCGTCAGGGACACGACAGCGTCTCCGGCAGCAGCCTTTCTTCCGCAGACATCGAAGGCTTCGAAGCCTGGCGCAGCGCGGTCCTGCGACTCACGCCGTTCATCCGCCGCGTGGTCGATGCACCCGCGCCCCAAACAGAGCCCACCAGTCTGGGCGATCTTTGGGAGTTGGCCCGCACCGGACTGGCCCTGCGCAAGCTCGGCAACTACACCATGACCGAGTTGCTGCGGGTGGGCCCCATGTGCGCCCACGACTGGCTCGACGAAACCATGGGCCACGACCGACTGAAAGCACTGCTCGCCGCGCCAGCATTGAGCGGAAGTTGGCTGGGGACTTGGTCTGTGGGTTCGGCGGCGCTGCTGCTCTTGCGCGAAGCCACCCTTGAGCGATCGGCTCGCGGAGGCCCTGCGGCAGTGACGGCAGCACTGGTCACGGCAGCACGGGCTTCGGGCGCAACGCTGCGTTCCGGGACCACGGTGCAGCGGTTATTGCTAAGCCAAGGTCGCGTCACCGGAGTCGAGCTGACCTCTGGCGAAGTGCTCAACGGGGATGGAGTGCTCTCCACTTGCAGCCCCCGCCAAACCCTGCTGAAGTTTCTCGGTCGCGGCGAGGTGCACTCAGCCTTGCACCAGCGCATGACCCGCTGGCGTGTTCGCGGGACCACGGCCGCCCTGCGCCTGGCCGTCAAGGGCCCGCTGACTTTCGCAGGACACGACCAACTCGTCCCCCGTGCTCATCTGGCCCACTCCCTCGACCAGATTGAGCAGGCCTTCGATGCGGTGAAGTACGACCAGATGTCGGAGCGGCCGATGCTCGACATCTCCATCCCCACGGTGCTCGACCCCACCCTCGCACCCCACGAGCACCATGTGGTCACGGTGCTGGCGAGCTTTGTCCCCTACGCCCACCGCGAGGGTTGGGGCGAGCAGCAACGAGCGCAACTCATGGACCGGCTGATGAGCACCCTGGCAGGGGCGCTCCCCGGTATCGAAAACCAGCTGGTGGCCAGCGAGTTGCTCACCCCACTCGACCTCGAAGAAGGCTACGGCCTGAGCGGCGGACAGCTACACCACGGCGAACCCGCCATCGATCAATTGCTGCACATGCGCCCAGACCCCGAGCTGTCCCGGGGGGCCACAGGCATCCCCGGGCTGTGGCTCGCCGGTGCGGGCTGCCATCCTGGGCCGGGGCTGTGCGGTGCCTCTGGGCGACTCACTGCCCGAGCCATGTCTGGTAAGCCGTGACGGCTCACACCGGCATTCTCTTCGCCATGCACGTCTCCGACGGGGGCGTGCCCAAGACGGCCATCGCTGCCGGGCGTGTGGGCACCGGCGGCTTAGAGGGCGACCGACAAGAGAACCTCAAACACCATGGTGGACCAGACCGTGCCCTGTGCCTCCTCGGGCTCGATGCCATCGAGCGGCTCGCCGCCGAAGGACATCCGATCACTCCGGGCAGCACTGGCGAGAACCTCACTCTCGCTGGCATCCACTGGGGCGACTTAACCGCTGGACAACGGCTGCTCTTCTCCGAAGGAGTCGAGCTAGAACTCACTCAACCCGCAGTGCCTTGCCGCAATATCGCGGCCTCGTTTCAGCGCGGCGACTTTCCCCGCATGCATGCAGAGAAGCACCCCGGTGAAACCCGGCACTACTGCCGAGTCTTGCGTGGAGGCCAGCTGACAATGGGTGAGTCCTTTCAGGTACTCGGCGCCCGCTCGTAGCCCGGCCCGCGAGCCCAGCAACTGCCGAGCCGGCGCAATCGGCCCGCGACACCATGCGCCCGAGCCTCCGAGCCTCCGAGCCTCCGAGTTCAAACCGGGCTCATACCGAGTTCACACTGGGCTCAGGTCTTCGAGAGCCCAACGTCCCCGACGGGTAGGCGTTTTCAGCGCGACCTTCAACGTCTTCAAGAAGTGCTCCCGGGACCAGGACACGGCGCCCAAACTCGCCAGATGATCCGTGACCATCTGGCAGTCAATCCAAGCGAAGTCCCAAGCTGCGAGTTGCTGTACCAAGGTGGCCAAGCCCACTTTCGAAGCGTCGCTCACCCGGCAGAACATGGACTCGCCGAAAAAGACGCCTCCCAGGGAAACGCCATACAAGCCCCCCGCCAAGCGCCCCTCGTGCCAGACTTCTACAGAGTGGGCAAAGCCCCGTTCGTGCAGCTCCGTGTAGGCAGCCACCATGCCGGGAGTGATCCAAGTCCCTTCTTCGTGCGCTCGGCGGATACTCCCGCAAGCACGCATCACTTCGGCGAAATCTCGATCTAACGTCACTTCGAAATCACCACGGCGCATCCGTCCACGCAAGCTCCGAGACACGCGCATCGAACTTGGCTCCAAGATCATCCGCGGGTCGGGCGAGAACCACAGCAAGGGCAGGCCCTCGTGGGGCCAAGGGAAGATCCCGTTTTGATAAGCCAGCAACAGACGCTCCGGCGAAAGGTCGCCGCCCACGGCGAGCAATCCATCAGCCTCTGCCTCAGTCGGCGGAGGAAAGAGCAAGCGTTCGTCAAGTGCGTAGAAGGTCATGGTGCATAGAAGGTCATGGTGCGTAGCAGGTCATGGGCAACCGCGACTGTAGCAGTCCGTCGCCACTGCCCGTAGCTGCTACCATCGCCGCCATGGCTCACACGACCTGCTCCACGATGCTCGCTCTTGCCGGTCTGGCCCTCACGATGGGTTGCGCCACATCTCCCGAGGGAAATGCCGCAGACCATGCTGTGGGCTCAGCAGTCAGTGCCCTCGCGACACGAGAGGCCTTGCCCGTTGTGGCTGTGGTCGGTGGGGTTCGCCAAGCGGGAGTCCGTCACGAAGACTTATCGGCCGGCCATCGAGACATCCTGGCCGAGCAGCTGGCTCGGGCACTCGAGCGAACCCTGACCCAAGAGAACGTCCGCGTCGTCAGCCACCGAGACATGCCTCTGGCCATGGATGTTCTGCGGTTGCAGGTCTCTGACATGTTCCCGGCGGAAAACCCTGGCGACGAAGCAGCATTAGGGCGCTTTCACCAAGCGGATGCGCTGGTCACGGCCGAGTACATTCCGGACGACGACGGGAACTACTTACTCGAAATCCAAGTGATCGACGTGCACACCTTGGAGATCTTGGCCCTCGGACACGGGCATAGTCGCACGGCTCTGCACCGGGGCTGGGATCACACCCTCACCGGAGCGGCCGTGATCACCGTGCCGCTGCCCCTGGTTTGGGACATGCTGAGTTACTCAGCCGAGCGTTCTTGGGGTGACGAGACCATGGGCGGCTGGGAGGTCTTCGGCGGGCTGTTCTTGTTTCCCATCCACCTGGCCAGCTCGCCGTTTCTGGCTGGCTGGGACAGCACCGCGTACTGGCTTGACCTGGACGACTCCTAGCAACCTGTGCCGACTATTCGTTGCCGGCGCTGCGCACCCGCTTGGCCAGATTCACCATAGCCGTGGCGTGCTTCATCCGCGCTGCATCAGAACTGGGGCGCCCGGTCTTCGCCGCGACGTCATCCCACGACAGGCCTTCGTAGTCGCGCAGAATGATCAGCTCCCGATACTGCTCGGGCATCTCAGACAAACAGCGGTCTACCAGTGAGTCTTGCTCTGCGCGAGACAGAGCATCGACGGGCAGCAAGCCACTGGCCTCAGGGTCGATGCCCACCGTCTCACCTTGACTGTCTTCGAAGTTCAGTGACACCTCACGGCCCGCGTCGCGCTTCTTGGCAGTGTGGTAGTCCGCCGCGTCCCGAATCTGATGCTCGGCGATCCGTGACAGCCAGTGAATGAACGCCCCCTCGTCGCGCATCTCAAACTGATCGAAGGTGCGCATGGCGGCGATGAACGTCTCTTGCAGAATGTCGCTGGTCTCAATCCGCTTACGCAGCTTCGGGCCCAGACGCAAAGTCACAATGCGACGCACCCGTTCGTAATACCGGGCGATGAGTCGGTTCAGCGCGTCGACGTTGCCGCTCTGGGCAGAGCGGATCAACTCGGCAGTACGGGTCAGGTCGTGTGATTCCACGGTGGGCGGCAACGTCTGGGCCTCCCGGTCGCGACATCGGTGCGCGGTGACCCCCACCACATCGGCCGACCCCGAAGTCACCCGCAGCGCGGTGACGGGAGCTACGGTTCATGGACCGCAAAGGATACAGCATGGAACTGGGGATCTTCGACTTGCCAAACATCATCTTGCAGCATGTCCCCCACAGTGAAGTCCACCGCCGAGTCCACCGCCGAGTCCACCGCCAAGTCCACCGCCAAGTCCACTGCGAGAGCCGCTCCTGCATCGCCGCTAGACTCTGCTGCTTGCCCAATCGCCGGCGCGGGCTGAGCCGACGCGCCAAAGGCTCGCTGAGCCTGGGCAAGAGAGACCGCTCCTTGTGGTTGTTCTTGCCACATGCTGGTCATCCAGGCGTCGAGGCGAGGCTGCGCTGTGCTGCTGGTGAAGACCCACAGACCCTCCTGCGCCGCTCCCGCCGACCAAGCCCCGAGTTGAGTGGCTGCCAAACGCACCGTCCCCGCCGGGAACTTCAGCCCCCAGCGACCCACAGACTCTCCCAACCGAACCGAAGCGAGATCGCCCTGTTCGGCAAGCTCACTCAGACGAACGGGGGCGAACCACTGTGGCCGAACATCCCGGCCGAAGACCGAGAGAGCGTAGACAGACGAGCCACGGCTCAACTCCAGCTCGAACCCCAACACGTCACCAGGGTGGGCTCGGTCGGACTGTTCACGAAACACCAAGGTGCCCTGGCCCAGGCCCAACTCGGCGAGGAGATCTCCTCCCAGCCGATCGGGAGTCCAGCGAAAGAACCGAGCTGTGCTCCCGGGAGGCCGAGGACTCTCCGGGCCCCAGGGGATCCAAGCCGTCGCTGCGAGGAAAACCGCCGCCACCATAGCCAGGGCAGGATGGCGCCTGAGTAAGTAACGAGCCCTGTGGGCCCAACGACCGAAGCGATGTGTGGCCACAGCTAGCGGCACAGCGGATCCGTCGAGAAAACACGCCAGGTCGCCCACCAAAGCAGCGGCTGTCGGGTAACGGGCATTGGGGTGAGTTGCCATTGCCCGGACGCAAATCGCTGCGAGATCCGCGGGGATCTTCTTGTCGTGTGTTCGCGGAGCCGTGATCTCGCCCATGGAGATCCGCCGCAGCAAGTCGGTCACACTCTTGCCCTCGAAAGCGCGGCGTAACGTCAGCAACTCGTACAACACGGCGCCCAGCTGGTAGACATCCGTACGCGGGTCGGAACCCACCGTGCCCGTCACCGCCTGCTCTGGGGCCAGGTACGCGGGCGAGCCCAACAGACCACGAGACACCTTGGTCTCGTCGCTCCCCGCAAGGGCCGCCAAACCAAGATCCAGTAAGACAGGCGTGCCGTCCTCACGGAGCAGGATGTTCTGCGGCTTGATCTCCCGATGCACCAAGCCATGGGCGTGAGCGCTCTCTATGGTGCGAGCCAGAGACAGGACAAGCCGTGCTACTGCGCGAAAGTACGTGCGCTCTTGAGGCCACCCGTTGTTCTCTGAGGGCTCGCTCCCTTCGTGCGGCTGCTCGAGTAAAGCTGCGTCCCGGGGTTTATGGTCTTGCAGAGTTTCGTTGATCTGTTTCAGGACCCGCTCCAAGTCCCGACCCCGCACCAAGTCCATCACCATGAAGGTGATCTCACCGTCTTGCCCCACAGCATGCATGGACACGATGTTGGGGTGCCGAAACCCAGCCAGTCGCTCAGTGTCCCGCTCGAGCTGCTGGATGTCCTCGGGAGCCCCAGCGCCGCTGGCCACCAAAATCTTCAGCGCCACCGAACATTGCAGCTGAGTGTCCTGAGCCTCAAAGATCTTGCCCATGCCCCCCGCATCGACTTCTCGCAAGACCTTGTACCGGCCAGCCAAGACGACTCCCGGACGCACTTGCACGGGCAGCAACCCCTGCAAGGCTCCCGCGTCTAGCACGAGCTGGTGAAACTCCTCGCGGGATCCGTCATCAGCGAGCTCTAAGGCAAGCTCCCCGAGGTCGAGCTCTCGTCCCTCTTCGAGGGACAGCAAATAACGAGCTGCCAGCTCCTCAGGGTCGAGAGGATCTGCCGGTGGGCACATGGACAACGGTCTCGCGGGAGATGAAAGGGAGCTGGCCATGGTAAGCGGCCAACACCACGGCATCGAAGGATGCGCTAACCTAGGCCTAGCTCTGCAACCCAAACCGAGATGCGCTCTCCCAGGGAAGGCTCACCGAGAGATGTCCTCATTGCCTC
>JBLIMM010000028.1:0-22316 GCA_047638635.1 Pseudohongiellaceae bacterium
CCACCCGCGGAGTGATCACCAGGCCCCGGGAGAAGCGTTCGTCGAGGCGGTTGTCCCGGTCGCCCCGGGCCTGCTCGGGGTCGTTGCGGCAGCCGTCGAGGACGAGCATGCGCTTGGGCGCGGCCAAAGCCTCCAAGCGCTCGCGCAACTCGGAGATACCCATGCCGCTTTTCATGACCTCGTTCGGATCGGTGCGGTGCGTGAGCAGGAAACCCTCGCCCGTGCCCTCGTCGAGCACGGCGTGCAGCGAGAAGTGCAGATAGACCAGGTCGTCACTGTCGGCCGACCTGGCGATGTGCTCGAGCCGCCTCAGGATGTTTCCCCTGGTGGGGGCGTTACCCGGGTCGTCAGAGGTGAGCAAGAACACCTGGCTCGACGGAAAGTGCGCCGTGGTCACCAGCGCCTCACGAATGGCCACCACGTCGTTGACTGACCCTGAGAGGCTACTGATGCCCGGGTCGACGTATTCGTCGATGCCGACCAGCAGCGCCCAGCGGGATTCTTCTGCGGCGGCTCGTTGGCTCAAGGTAAGGATGACAACGACTAACCACACACCCAGCCTGCGCGCTTGACCCATGCTCCGTCTCCACATTTGCTCAGCCTCTACACCATCCCGGGCGACGCCCTGCGCGCAGGGCTGCCGAGTCATCCTAGCGAGTCCGCCCTGGTTCGGGTACCAGGCTGGGGCCCCAGGAGCGCAACCGGCGCGGTCTTAAGGGGCAGCGGGGCAGAACCGCACGGTGCTGGAACCGCCGATTTCTCTGGGGGACGGCTGAACTGCGAGACTGGCTAGCTGGCGCGGCCGTGCCAAGCGTTCAAAATCTCACGCTCTCTGTCCGGAGTGAGGCCAACCTGCAAGGTGGCTCCGCTCACTGAGCTGACGGTGACCCCTCGCTCTTCCGTCCGGGTCTGGTCCCAAGCCAGGGTGTCTGCGGCGGTCTCGGCGGCTGGCCGGCAGACCAACCCTGCGTTCCGTGCGTTGCTGCAATCCATGGCCATGAGACCGTCGCTGCCTGCGGGAAGCCAGAGGGGGAGCTCCATCCAGGGGCCTACCCCTTGCTCCAGCAGGCACTCTTCGTTGACCCAGGTCACCGCCGGTTGGCTTGGAGAGAGTGGAGAGGATTCTGGCGGACCACCATGAGCCTGGCGCTCGGGCGCGCGACCGGCTTGAGCGCAGGCAGCGAGCAGCGCTCCGAAGTCGTGACCCTCGCCCGGCCCCGCCACGTTGAACGTTCCCGCGGTGCCGTTGGCCAGACAGGTCATCACCCAGCTCGCGAGATCGCGCGCGTCGATGTACTGCACCTGGCGGCTCTGCGGGCCTGGCGCCAGAATCTCACCACCTTGGGCCACGCGCCGAGGCCAGTAGGTGTAGCGTTCGCTCTTGTCGTAGGGACCCACGATGAGCCCGGCCCGCACCGACAGCACCCGCCCCGGCATGAACTTCTCCGCGGCTTGCTCGCACAGGGCTTTCAGCGCCCCGTAGCTTTCTCCGCTCAACTCATCGTCGGGTAAGTCACCCAGGCTCGCGATGGCCGCACTCTCGTCAGCGCCGAGTGGCACGGGCTCGGCGTAGACGCTGCCGCTGGAGAGAAAGACGTAGCGATCGACCTTGTCAGCGAGCAGTTGGGCGGTGAGCTCCACTTGCTTGGGAAGGTAGCCGCTGGTGTCGATGACTGCGTCGAAGTTGTGTCCTTCCAGGGCCGCGAGGTCGCCATCTCGATCGCCCACGAGCCGTTCGCATTGGGGATACAGCCCGGGCCCGCTCCGCCCTCTGTTGAACAGGGTCACTTGGTGACCTGCGGCGAGAGCGGCGTCCACCAGATGGCGGCCCAGAAAGACAGTGCCGCCGAGAATCAGAATCTGCATGGAGAAGTCCTCTTGGAAGCTTTGGGCCAGTGGGGGCTGTGGGCCTGGAGTTCAGCCAAGTCAGCAAGGCTAACGTGGCCTGGGGCCAGAAGTTCAGCGACGTGAGCATGACCAACGGGGCCCGGGGCGCTTGTGTGAGGCGCACGGTCAGACCCTTGGCCCGTCAGAGGCTGTCCGCAGACGGCCGCTGCCTCAGGGGGATCTGCTCGTTGCCGATGACCTGGTCGAGCACTGCCAGAAGCTTGCCTTTGTCCCCCGGGAGGTTGCCGCCCACGGGCATCGAGTTGCTGATGTGGTTGCCGCGGTAGATGGCTCGGCTCACGTTCATGTGGGCGATCATCGTGCGTTGCTCGGCGATCATGCCCCGCTCGTCCGGGAGCACTACGCGCCCGGCGGCGACCTCGTCGTGAAACGGCGTCCCGGGCACTGGCGTGATGGTGAGCGTGGAGATGTAGCGCGGGTTGACCTCGCTGAGAAAGCTGCCAGATTCAACGGCGTGTTCGTGGGAGAGCTCGGTCCCGCCAATGCCTAGCAGCATGATCACCGAGAGCCGGGCCCCCGCGTCGACCACCATGCGCCCCGCGCGAATCAGCTGCTCGCGATCGACGCCCTTGGCGATGTTCTTCAAGATCTCGGGGTGGCCCGTCTCCGCGCCCAAGAAATACAGCGGCAGCCCCGCCTCGCTGAGCTCTTGGATCTCGGCCACGCTCTTGCCCAGCAAGCTCTGGGGCGAGGCGTAGACGCTGGCGCGCTGCAGATTGGGGAAGTGTTCCCGGCAGTCTTCGAGGAGCTGTAGCAGCCGCGGGGTGCGCATGATCAGCGCGTCCCCGTCCGCCAGAAAGATGCGCCGGACATTCTTGGCCCCATACACCGACTGGGCATCCGCCATGTCTTTCAGCAGATCGTCCCTGGAGCGCTGGCGAAAGCGCTTGTCTATGTACATGGCGCAGTAGCTACAGCGGTTGTAGCTGCAGCCGATGGTGGCCTGGAGAATCAGGCTGTTGCCCTCGCTGGGCGGGCGGTAAACGGTCCCCTCGTATTGCATGGCGAGATTCTAGCCTGCGCCGGTGCCTGGATCGCTGCCATGTCCTCGACGGGACTCCGTGGCATAATCCCCGCCATGACGCTCAAGACCGCATTGACCACAGTCCTTGTTCTCGCCTGTTGCTTGCCCCTCGCCTGGGGACAGAGCTCGGAGAAGAAGGCTTCCCGACAACATTTGAAGCCCGGCATCTTTCACCTGGGCTCCTTTGAGAGTGAACTCGCTGGCCGATTTTCTATGGCAGAGGGCACTGATTCTGGGTCCGTGGTGCTGCAGTGGAGCGACGGGCTCACAGGCCAGCTGATCCAGGCAGAACGGGCAGATTTGGGAGTGGGGCCGTCGCTGAACGTTCGCTGGACGAGTTCGCTCGGCGAGCAGAAGCTGGTGGGCTATGGCCTCGCCGGCGCGTTGTCGAATGACAACGACAAGCGGCTGATCATGTCCCAGCAGATCGAGGTACGAAACGATTCGGACGTGGAGCAGCGGGCCCAGGTTGTGGCCAAGCTGTTTCCTGGTGGAAACGACGCCTCCCTGCGCCCGTTTCCCAGCAAGCCCTTTCGAGATGGCGAGGTTTGGAGCCTGGTCGACGAGCGCTTCTTGCTTCGCGACGGGTACACCGTGGCCAGCTGGATCGGGGATGCCCCGTCTGTGGAGGTGATCGCTCACCCTGACTCGGGAGACACTGCGGCTGCCCGCTTGACCTGGAACTTTGTCGTGCAGCCAGGGAAGTCACACTGGCTCGAAGTGATGATGGCCGGACCTGCTGCGACCGCCGACGTGGACGACGCTGCCTGGCGGGCGCGCTTTCGCCGCAAGAGCTACGGTTCCCTTGAAGATATCCGCCGCTGGGAGTCCATGTTCCACGGGGAGTTTGGGGCGTTCACTTGCGCGGACGAGCGGGTGCGCGAAGTGATGGTGACCTCGATACACATCCTGCGTAGTTTGGGGCAGGCGCTCTACGGGGCGGGCCCGCTGAGCGACCGCGGCTTTGGTCATCCCGCGAGCGATGCTGCCGCCGAAGCGCAGATCCTGGGCACCTTCCTGGAGTCTGGCTTGAATGAGATTGCCCAGGATTACGTCGAGACTCTGTTGGCCGAGGTTTACGAGCGGGCAGGGTCGTTGACCCTCGATCGCAAGGTGGCTTACCTCCACGGTCTGGCCCGGGGAATACGTCTAGCTGGAGATGCGAGCCGCCATCCCGCGTTGGCCCTGGCGATCCTAGATCTCGCGAATGGTGGTGGCCCTGAGGGCTGGTCTGAGCCCTGGAATGACGGGGACGTCGCAGTGGCTCCCTGGTTTGACCCTGCGGACGTGCGCGGCGATTTGGGGCAGATCCTCAGCCGTGCTGGCATGGGCACCGTCGACGACGTGCCGCTCTTGGCCTGGGCTCAGGATGTTGATCCGGCGAGCGCAGCCGGCGAAATGCTCGCGAGCTGCCGGGCTCTCTCAGAAGGGGACGCCGATACCGCCTGGGTGAGTTTGTCCCAGTTGCTGTCTCGCTCAACCCGAGTGGGTTTGGGGTCTATGACCCCCGGGGGGCCAGCTCAGGGAGCCTACGCATTGGGGATGAGTGCAATCATTCGCAGCTTCTTGGTGAATGATCACGGCAAGGACCTGCTTTTGTTCCCGGGCAACTCCGACAAAATGATGGGCCTGGGCGTGAATGTGCAAACAGCCTGGCTACCCACGGCCTTTGGTCAGCTCAAGGCCCAGGCGTACTTTACGGGCAAGGCCATGTTGGGTGGCTGGGTGACGCTTCGCAGCGCCAATCCTCCCCAACGTTGCGTGCTGCAGTTTCCCTCGAACGAGATCCTGCGCAAGATCAAGGTGCAGCACGGTGAGGGCTCTCTTGAGGTGATCAGCCCGACCGAGGTCTTGATGGGCCTGCTCCCCGGTCGCTCCTTGCGCTTCAACGTGACCATCAAGCACGGCGGCATGGGCAAAGCGGATGGCTAAGCGTCTACCTCGCGCTCGCCGGGGGGACGACTTTGATGTGCGTCTGCTCGATGGTCGACGGGAATCCTTTCGCTATCGCGTGGCCCATGGCGAAGAGGGCCTGCGTCTCGACCAGTTCTTGGCCAAGCGCCTCTCTTGGCGTTCGCGGACCGCTTCGAGAAAGCTCCTCGACGAAGGCCTGGTGGGTCTGACAGGGCGCTCCGCCCGGGCGTCGAGACGTTTGCAAGTGGGCGAGATTGTCACGGTGACCTTGCCGCCTCCCGTGCGCGATGACGCTCTACGGCTCAGTCAGGCAGACGACCTCGATCTGCCGCGGTTGCACGAAGACGACGTGCTCATCGCTATCGACAAGCCGCCGAACATTCCCGTGCATCCTTCGGGGCGTCTGCTGCATTTCACGGTGATCACGGCGCTGCACCGGGCCTATCGCAACTTCGACGACCCCACCAAGGACATCGTGCCGAAGCTGTGCCATCGCCTCGACCTGGAGACGAGTGGCGTACTGTTGGTGTCCAAGACCTTGCCGGCCTTGGTGCATGTGCAGAAGCAGTTTGAGAAGCGCACGGTCAAGAAGGAGTACATGGTGCTGGTGCACGGTGAAGTGGCCGATGAAGAGGGGCTCATCGATCTGCCCATCGGGCCGAGTCTCAACGGAGAGATCCGCAACGGCCGGACCATTCGTCACGACGTGGGGCAAGCCTCGCGTACCCGCTATCGGGTCAAGAAGCGCTGGCGAGGCTACACCTTGTGTCACATCGATCTGCTCACCGGGCGTCACCACCAGATTCGGGTGCACATGGCGGCTATCGGCTATCCCGTGGTGGGGGACAAGATCTACGGCAAGGACGAGCAGCTGTTCTTGCGCCACCAACGACGGGAGCTCACCGACGCCGATCGGGCCTTGCTAGAGCTTCCCAGGCAGGCGTTGCACAGCCACTCGCTGCAGTTCGACCATCCCGATGCGGGCTTAATGCGCATCGAGTCACCCTGGCCCCCAGACCTGGCCGAGTTCTGCGAGGGACTCGACGCGATGTAGGCTGCTCCAGCTCGACCTGTGGGGGATGCTATTGTGCCTGCCATGAAGACTATGTGCCGCTCGATCGGAAGAGTCGCAGGGACGACTCCCTGTGTCTTGGTTGTCTTGGCGGCGTTGCTGCTTTGGGGAGTGCCTGAGGCGTCCGCCAAGGCCGCTGCGGACACGGGCTACGCGATCTTCGTGAAAGCCCAATCGAGCCTGGCCAAGCAGGCCACCCGGGACAAAGACTGGGCAACTGTCGAAGCGGCTTGGACAGCGGTGCTTGAGGTGGACCCTCTGTCTCTGGAAGCACTCGCAGGGCTGGTGGACGCAGCGAAGGGCCGAGAAGACCGGGACGCAGAGGCCCTGTCGCGCCGGGAGTACAACTTCTACTTGGCTCGCCGGGTCCAAACTGGCGACAGCAAGCTGGCCCGCGCCTTGACCAAGTCACGGGAGCGCCAAGCTGAAATCGACCCCTTTGATGGGGAGTCCGAGGAGCTGCGTGGGGTTTACAGCGCGGCCCAGGCTCAGTTGGGTCAGACCTACCTTGACCAGGGCTTCCACGCCAACGCCTTGTCGGCTTGGATCTCTCGGTTGGACACATGCGCTCCCGACAGCGAAGAAGCCGCAGTGGCGCGGGAGGCCATCTCCCGTTGCTTGCTCGAAGGAGAGGACTTCGTCAGTGAGTTGGGCTTGGCTCCTGATCTGTCTGCGGGCGAGCGAGATCAGGCCTGGATCGACGATTTTGATCGCAAGACTGCCAAGTGGTCCCGGGCTGGGGAGTGGATTACGCCTCATTACCGCATCAAGGTGGCAGGTAATTGGCGGTTGGGCGAAGCGTCGGCGAAAGTGCTGGAACAGGCCCACGCCTTCTACCGCGAGATCTGGGGCATTGTCCCCGACCCGGCACCCAAGAAGGTCGACGAAAGCCTGCGCGACCTGACCATTACGCCCATTGCCGTGAACATCTACGGCACTCACAGCGAATACGTGAAGCGGGCGGGCGCCGTGGAGTGGAGTGGCGGCCAGTTCAACGGCAGCGCCGTGGACACTTACGATCATGGCAACGGCTCGGGTTCGTGGCGGGCCACGCTGACCACGCTTTACCACGAGGCCAGCCACCAGTTCATGGCCGAGGCCGTGGGCTCGCCGCCCTCCTACATCAACGAAGGGGTGGCCTGCCTCTTTGAGTCGATTGAAGTGCTACCCAACGGCACCATCCGTCGGGACCTGCCGACGAAGCGCTACTTGGCTGACTTGTCCAAGACGCTGAAAGCCGAGCCGTCTTTCGATCTGAGCTACGTGATGGACCCGAAGAACGGCAACGAGCCGAAGTTCTACGCCCCGCGCTGGGGCCTGATCTACTTCTTGCGCATGTACGTGGACGAACAGGGTGGTTACGTCTATCGCGACCAGCTCGAGAACTACATCTACGCCTTCAAGCGGGGGACTCCTGGCAACGCTGTGGAGCACTTCGAGTCGTTCTTCGTGGAGCCCTTCGACATCCCTGAGATCGGCAACTTCGCTGAATTCACCCAGGTGTGGCGCCGCTGGATTCTCGATCTAGATGCCGCAGGGAAGGACACGTCCGGAAAGGTCGCCGGCTTTCGCAAGCGGGCCCGCATGGGCGGCCTCAAGAAGGACTGGGAGACGGCCCTGGCTTTCCACGAACGGGTGCTCGATCTCGAGGCTGGCGATCTCGACGCCGTGTGGGGTGTGGCTCAGGCCGCCGAGAAGCTAGGGCGGATTGACCAGGCTGTGTTCATGGCCCGGCGCTGGATCGACCTCGCTGAGCCCGACGACAAGGGCCACCAGGCTGCGAACGAGTTGCAGCAGTCCCTCGATGAGCACTCTGGAGACTGGACTGACTCCCGCCGCCGTCTAGTGGGGGGCATGGCAGGGCTGGCTCTGCGCTACGACCGAGAGAGTCTGCCGCTGATGGCCATGAGGGTGGCTCATGACGTTCTCGAGATTGACCCATTCGACGCCTCAGCCCGAGCCTTGGTGAATCGTCTAGAGCGGGAGACCGGCCGCTCGGTCATTCGCTGGCGGCGGCTGTTCAACGGTCTGGACCTCTCTGGCTGGTATGGCGCCAAGACCGAAGAAGCCTTCTTCGTCAAGAAAGGCGAACTGGTGGCGGACTACAACCGAGTGGCTGGGGCGACCGACGACAGCGATGTGACGGGGGAGTCGCTCTACCAGACCATTTTTCTGGAGCGCGCCGTCCAGGGGGACTGGTCCATGGAAGCTCGTATCCGCACGGGCTCAGACTGGGAGATCGCAGGCCTGTGCTTCGGGGCTCGGGACAGCGACAACTTCGAGGGCATCGTCTTGCGCAAGGGCCCCGATGGCACCAATCGCCTGGACTTTGGCTCGTTTCACGGGAGCTGGAGGTTCCGCGGGGACGGGTCCTACAAGGCTGACTACGACCCCACCAGACCCGAGGGCACCCTGCTGAGAGTGGACGTGTCCAACCGCAAGGTCTCGGTGACGATCGATGGGGTGCCTCTGCAACCGGTGGTTGACGGCAAGAAGCAGGACTTCATTCAGTATCCTATGTCGGCCTTGCGCGGTGATGCAGGACTGCTCGTCAGCAAGGGCATCACCAGATACGTCGACCTGCGCCTGCTGGCGGGAAAGACCCGCTGACCTAGGTCAGCGCGTCGTCGAGCACCAGCGCCTCCTCGAGTGCCCCTTCGGAAGCCGTCATGGACCAGCTCTTCTCGATCACCGACCACGTCATCGTCTGCGGATACGGCAGTACGGGGCAGTTTGTGGCCAAAAATCTAGCCGCCGAAGGCATGCGCATCGTCGTTGTCGAGAAGGCCACCGAACGGACGACCCTGGCCGAAGAGGATGGCCACTTGGCTCTGGTGGGCGACGTCCTCGACCCTGAGATCCTGAAAGAGGCGGGCATGGAACGGGCTCGCGGCGTGGTCTTCGGTCTCCCCGAAGAGGCAGACAACCTCTTTGCCACCATGACCGCGAGAGAGCTCAACCCGGATATCTTCATCATCGCCCGGCACACCTCGAGCCACGCCAAGGGCAAGCTCATGAGGGCCGGGGCCGATCGCACGGTGAACCCCTTCGAGGAGACCGGGCGGCTCATCGGCAACGAGTTTATCCGCCCAGCGGTCATGGATTTGATGCGTATCTTCACCCACGAAGAGTCCGCGGATGACGAAGTGCGGGTGCGCGAGGTGACTGTGGGCGAAGGCAGCTCTTTGGTAGGCCAGTCTTTGCGAAACGCTGACATTCGTGCGCGGCTTGACGTGATCGTCATCGCCATGCGCAAGGAGGGCGACTCAACGCGCTTCAATCCCGACCCCGAGCGGCCCTTTGAAGCCGCGGATGTCTTGGTCTGCATGGGCAAGTTGGCGAACCTGCGCGAGCTCCACGATCTGGGTCGCGGAGTCATGGGCTGATCGCTAAGATGGCGGGGCGTCCGCCCTTTGGGTGTGAGAAACTACATCGCAGACAATGCGAACGGAGAGGTTGATGGCTGCCCAGGTAAAGGCTCAGGGGAACGTCGAAACGGCAAAGCTCCACGTGGATGGACAGGTCTTGGATCTGCCCGTAACCCGTGGGAGCGAAGGCGACAAGGCCGTGGGCATCGGCAAGCTCAGGTCTGACTCGGGCTTCATTACCCTCGACCCGGGCTACGGCAACACAGGCGCCTGCAGCAGCGCGATCACCTTTATCGATGGCGAGAAGGGCATTCTGCGCTACCGCGGTTACCCCATTGCTGAGCTGGCCGAGGGCAGCAGTTTCCTCGAAGTGGCGTGGTTGCTGATCAACGGTGAGTTGCCCTCAAGCAGCGAGCTGTCGTCCTTCGTGGGCGAAGTGACCCAGCACACCATGCTCCACGAGAACTACCGCCGGTTCTTCGACGCCCTGCCCAAGAGCGCTCACCCCATGCCTGTGTGCGCGGCGGCGGTGGGGGCGCTGGCGACGTTCTACCCGGAGCCGGAGAGCGAGCAGAACATCCGCGACACGATTGTGCGGTTGATCGCCAAGATGCCGACGATCGCGGCCTGCGCCTACAAGCACAGTCAGGGCCAGCCGTTCATGTACCCGCAGAACGACCTCGATTACTCGAGCAACTTCTTGCAGATGATGTTTGCCACGCCTTGCTCGCCCTACGTGGCTGACCCCGTGGTGGCTCGCATTCTCGACCAGCTGTTCATCCTCCATGCAGATCACGAGCAGAACTGCTCCACCAGCACGGTGCGTATGGTGGGCAGCTCTATGGCCAACCTGTTCGCCAGTATTTCGGCGGGCATTAGCGCGCTCTGGGGCAGCCTCCACGGTGGCGCTAACCAGAAGGTCGTTGAGATGCTCGAAGCGATCGATCAGGGGGGCGGTGATCCCCAGGCTTACTTGGCTCGTGCCAAGGACCCCAATGATCCCACCCGTCTCATGGGCTTTGGGCACCGGGTCTACAAGAACTACGACCCCCGGGCGTCTTTCCTGAAAGATGCCTGCAAGACGGTGCTCGAGCGCCTTGAAATTTCAGACAACCTGCTCAAGATTGCTCAGGATCTCGAAGAGATCACCCTGAACGACGAGTATTTCGTGGAACGTAAGCTCTACCCGAACGTCGACTTTTACTCCGGCGTGATTTACCGCGCCTTGGGTATCCCGGTCGATGCGTTCACGGTGATGTTTGCCATCGGGCGTCTCCCAGGTTGGATCGCTCAGTGGCTGGAGATGCGCAACGATCCGTCTTTCCGTATTGGTCGGCCTCGCCAGGTGTACACGGGAGCGACCGAGCGGCCGTATGTGCCTCTAACGTCCCGTTGATGGGGGTGGTTGGCGTGGACATCCGGGGATCGCGTATCCTCCGGCGCTCTTATCGTCGACGACCCGCACTTCGGAGACCGCACAATGCTCGGTTCCTTGATTTCTACCGTGGCTGCTCTCAGCCTTGGCTCTCTCGCTCAGCCGCTGCAGTACGATGAGCCCGTTCCGCCCATGGAGCTGCCCGCAGTGGACGCTCCCGCGGGGACGGATGCCGCGGTCAACGAGTATCTTGAGGCGCTGACTTCGGGCTTCTACGACCCTCGGGCAGACGGCTTGGTGAGCGTGGCGTTCACCCTCCCCGTGACGGACGCCATGATGGGCCACACGGCCAACACCTTCGTGTCCTGGACAGCGGGCAGCGCGCCTACGGTCACCTCCGAGGTTCTTGACTTCGAATTGCCGCCCATGCTGGCTCAAGCGGGAGTGACCCTGGATCAGGTCCGCCAGGCCATGGGGCCTCAGGCTGAGGCTTCTGGGCGCGAAGTTCTCGACCGCATGCTCGGCAATGTGATCGGCGATCTGGGTCGGGGCCGTGTGGCTACCATGGCCGGGGTTGAAGACGGTTACGTGGTGGTGAGCTTTGGTCCGTCGGCTTTGCCCATGGACCCCATCACGCAGCATCTGCTGTACATCGACGATGACGGTGTGCTGGCCAAGCACATCGTGGTGGCCGCAGGTGGCCCCATGGGTGAGCAGCGGGTGGAGAATCAGCTGCAATGGGAATCCGTGAAGGATGGCGAGTTGGTGGTGGCCAAGAACATGGCCATGGTCATGGACACTCCCATGGGCCGGCTCGAAGTGCAGAAGCAGAGCTTTGGCTACCAGCAGGTCGGCAGCATGGTGCTGCTCACTTCGGTGAGCACGGCGATGAACGAACTGCTCATGCCCGGTGCGCCGGTGACCCAGACGTTGACAGACTTGGTGGTGAACGGCCAGCCGGTGGCTGCGGCCAGCGAAGGTCCCATGACCCCAGCAGCTGACGCTGCGCCCTCCGAAGGCTAAGCAGCCCCCGGTCGTCTTTCTCGTTCGCACAACTTTGCGTTGGCCCCCACTGTGGGCCTCGTTCTGAGAGCTTTTGCCATGACTGTTGTCACTCGCGTTGCACCTTCGCCCACGGGTGAGCCCCACGTGGGCACAGCTTACGTGTCCCTTTTCAACTGGGCTTGGGCGAAGCGCAACGGCGGCCGCTTCATCGTTCGTATCGAAGACACAGATCAGTCTCGTAGCAAGCCGGAGTACGAAGAGGCGATCTTTTCGGCCTTGGCCTGGCTCGGGGTGACGGCGGACGAGAGCCCCGTGGTGGGAGGGGACAGCGGCCCCTATCGCCAGAGCGAGCGGCGGGAGATCTACGGTCAGTACACCGATCAGCTGATTGCCAGCGGCCATGCCTATCGCTGCTTCTGCACCTCTGAACGGCTCACCGAGCTGCGAGCGGAGCAGAAGGCGGCCAAGGCGAACCTGGGCTACGACGGCAAGTGCCGGGCCCTAGCAGCGAGCGACTCGGCGAAGCGTGCCGAGAGCGAGCAGCATGTGGTGCGGCTTGCGGTGGACAAGAGCGCAGAGACTCGCTTTGACGATCTACTCCGCGGCGAAATCGTCATCCAGAACGCCACCGTGGACGATCAGGTGCTGCTCAAGTCAGACGGCATGCCCACCTATCACATGGCCAACGTGGTGGACGATCACCTCATGGGGGTGACCATCATCATGCGCGCGGAGGAGTGGATCCCTTCGGTGCCCAAGCACGTCATGCTCTACAAGGCCTTTGGTTGGGACCCGCCGACGTACGCCCACGTCCCCCTGCTGCGCAACGCGGACAAGAGCAAGATCAGCAAGCGTAAGAACCCCACGTCGCTGAGCTGGTACCGGGAGCAAGGCTACTTGCCCGAGACCATGTTGAACTTCTTGGCTTTGCAGGGCTGGAGCCCCCGAGAGGACAGCGAAGAGTTCACCCTGGACGAATTCGTCGAGAAGTTTGACCCCCGGCAGATTTCGGTGGGCGGGCCGGTCTTCGACATGGTCAAGCTTGACTGGCTCAACGGCGAGAAGATCCGCAAGAAGAGCCTGGACGACCTGGCCGATCTGCTCCTCTCAGGGGGCTTCGCGGAGGGCTGGGCCCGAGACGAGATCATGGAGGCGCTGCCGCTCTTTCAGGAGCGCATCAAGGTACTGCCCGACTTCGTCAAGCAGGCTGGCTACCTCAAGGGCCGGGTTGAGCCCGATCTTGTGGGCCTAGCCAAGAAGACCAAGAAGGTCGAGCCGGCGCTGCTCGCCACGATTCTCCGAGAGGCGGCCGAGGTCTTGGTGACCCGGGAAGGCCAGCCAGACGACGAGCGCGAGGGGGCCCTGCGAGCTTTGGCCGATCAGCACGAAATCAAGGTGGGCGCGCTGTTTATGGGGCTACGCATCGGGGTGACAGGCTCCATGGCCAGCCCCCCCTTGTTGCCCTCCATTGATCTCGTGGGATCGGCCGAAAGTGCCGCTCGAGTGCGTGCCTTGTCCGACCTGCTGAGCCCAGCTTCGTAGAGACTTCGGCGGTTGCTGTCTCCTCAGGCTTGCGCTCCGGGCTATGGTTTCGAGAATCGCCCTCCCGACCCCTGCCGGAGCCCTGTGCCATGACTTGCCGTCTCACTGCTGTCCTCTCCCTGGTTTGCCTGTCCTCCTTGGTCGTGGTGGGCTGTGGCCCCAGCTCATCCAACGCCACGCCGTCCCTCGATGGCTATTTGGGGAGCTACACCGTCGATAGAGACGCCTCGCTGGCGTTGTCGATGCCTATCTGGAACGAGAAGGTCACCCGGGGCACCGAGAAGGACATTGCCAACTTGGTGGCTCAGCCCCCTGTCATGGTCAAGAAGATGCGCGACGACCTCGCCACTCTTCTCGGGCGTGGCGAGCAGGTGGTGGGCGAGTATCTCCGGCGCGTCACTCTCGACCTCACTGTGTCGAAGCGCCGCGCCTTCGAATTCACCACTGACATCTCTGACCTGAAAGAGGGTGGTTGCAGCGGCCTGTGGACCGTCGAGAACGGTGAGCTGTTCTTGGTGCGCGACACGGTCGATGGCGAGGCTTTGGTCGAGAAGTCGTCCCTGCGCCTAGCCATTGACGGTGAAGAATTGCATTTGCGCTGGCCTGGTTTGGCGTACGTTTTTGTACTGCGCAAAGGCTGAAAGCCGGAGCGCTGGAGTAGAGCTGATTTCATGAACCTTCGATTGACCAACCCGCACTCGGTGCTCGCTGCTTTGGCGACCCGTCCGAAAGACGTCCTGTCGATGTCCGTACCCAGCCATGGCGCTGGCGAAGCCTGGCAGAAGGCAGCGATTGAGGCCCAGGAGAACGGCATCCGCGTACGCCAGCTGGCTCCTATCGAAGACTCTGACGACGATGAGGGTCCGGGGCGCAAGGGTGACCGGCGCTCTGGAGGTTCTCGTGGTGGTCGGGGCGATGGCCGTTCCGAGGGGGGGCGCCATGGAGGCGGCCAGGGTCAACGGGGCGGAAATCGCGGTGGACAGAATCGCGGTGGCCCTCGAGGCGGCCGTGGCGGTGGTCCCAAGAGCGGCCGTAGCGGAGGAGCCGAGGCTGAGGTGCGCCCACGTGAGGGTATTGAGGTCCACGAGCTGTTTGCCGGCGGGGCGAAGCTCGAAGGTGGTAAGGGGCTGTGGCTGGCCATCGACCAGGTGCAAGACCCACGAAACCTGGGAGCGATCTTTCGCTCTGCGTCGTTCTTTGGCGTGGCGGGGGTGTTGCTCACGCGGGACCGTGCGGCACCTTTGTCGTCCGTGGCCTACGACACAGCTTCTGGCGGGCTCGAGCATGTGCCCTTCGCCTGGGCCAGTAACCTCTCGCGCGACTTCGCCGCCGCGCGTGACGAGGGCCTGTGGATTCTCGGCGCTGCCGGCGAGGCGGACGACGACGTGTCCACCATTGATCGTGAACGGCCTTGGTTGCTGGTTTTGGGCAACGAAGAGAAGGGTCTGCGTCGGCTGACCCGCGAGGGCTGCGATCAGCTCTGCCGACTCTCGCCGATCGGTGTGGTCGACAGCCTGAACGTGTCCGTAGCCGCAGCGGTCTTCATGGCTGGGATGCGCCAGGGCCGCTAGGCGCAGCGTGGAGCCCGGCCACGAGAGCTGTGTAATCTCGGTGGTCTGGCCGCACGATGCCGTGGCGCAGCAGCAAGTCGATGATGGCTAGGTTGCAGTTGAACTTGAACTCGTTGGTCTGAGCCACGATCTCGCGCACGTCGTCCACGTGCAGCAGCTCGAACGACTCCACCTCGCCGTCTACGGGCCGGGGGACGAAGTCTTCGGGGACCTCGAGGTCGAACAAGAACAGGGTGTCGTGGCGCAGGCCTCGGTCGATGTCCAGGCGATAGCTGACGCAGCCGGTGGGCACGGCTTGCTTCGCCAGCTCGGGAGGAATGTCCGCCTCTTCGCCGCATTCTTTGATCAGGTTCTCGGCGACGGTGAGGCCCAAGGGCTGACCTCCCGCGACCATGTTGTCGAGCTTGCCCGGGTGTGTCGTCTTGCCCTTGGCCCGGCGGGCGATCCAGAGGTGCAGGCCATCAGGGCGGCGGACAATGCCATGCATGTGCACACCGAAGGCGCGAGCGCCGAAGGTGGGCAGGGCCGAGCGCTCGATGCGCAGAAAGGGCTCTCCGCCGAACTGATCAACGAGGGGGTAGAGCTCGCTGCCCAGCCAACGGACGACTCCTTGTTGGCTCAGGTCGGCAACCGCTGCATCCAGGGCGGCACTGCGTTCGTCGATTGTCGTGTGCTGCGGGTGCAGGGTGACGGAGTGCTGCTCGACCACGAGGACTTCCCGGTGAGCCGCCATGGCCGGTAGGAACTCCTCGCGAATGGCACCCAGGATGGTGCCATCGACGACGAAGGGACGGTATCGGTTCGGGTCGTGAGCGTTGCACTCACGGATGCGGTCGAGGAGCGACAAGGGCGGCTTAGCCTTCGAAGGCGGGTTCGCTGAGGGCGTTGAGGATGTCGCTGCGCAGCTGCTCGTTGGAGGGCTTCACCGGGCTGAGGTAGAACTCCCGAGGTTGGCCATCTCGTCCGATCAAATACTTGCAGAAGTTCCAGTTGGGGACAGACCGGGTTTCCTGCTCCAAGAAGGCGTACACAGGCGATTGATCCGGCCCGTACCGCACTTCGCACTTCTCAAACATGGGGAAGGTCACGCCGAACTCCCGGGTGCAAAACGCTGCAATCTCTTCGGGCGTGTCGGGCTCTTGTCCGCCGAACTCGTTGCTGGGGAAGCCCAGCACCACCAGGCCTTGCGCAGCGAACTCATCAGCGAGGGCCTGCAGCCCTTCGTACTGGGGAGTGAATCCACAGCGGCTGGCCACGTTGACCACGAGGGCCACCTGACCGGCGTAGTCAGACAGAGAAGCGTCACTGCCGTCGAGGAGCTTGACGTCGAAGGCGAACAGGCCGCTGGGTGCCGGGGGATCGATCACCGGCTCGGGTTCGGGTGTCGGCTCTGGGGCCGGTGCTGGCTTAGGCTCGGGAGCCGGAACGGGAGCAGGGTCTGAGGCTGCTGGAGGCTTTGGCTTGGCGACCTCGGCCACCTTCTGCTTCGCGGCGTCTGCCATGACTACGGGGGCAGCTTCGGCCACGGGTTGGGCCGCTTCTGCAGGAGTGCCGGGCTCGCTGGCGCAGCTGGTGAGCGTGGCTGCCAAGCAGGCAGCGGCAAGAAACGAACTCAGCATTATGCGTGACATGATCAGCTCCTCAGACGGTGATCGCTGATCATCTCACAGGGACTAGGACCGAGGCGACGGTTGCTCGGCGCCGTCTCCAAGACGTCCGTTCAGGCTGGCCCCACGGCCCACTGCGCGGTGACCGACGCCACGGCGTCGCCTGCGTCATCGGTGAGTTCAGCGGCCACGGACAGGCGGGCTTGTCCGTTGCTGCTGAGGGGCTCGCACTGCGAGCGGGCGGTGATCCGTCCCCGGGCCTTCTTGTGGTACTCGATGTTCAGGCCCACGAGAATCGCTCGGGCATCACTGGGCAGCCCGGACAACAGGGCCAGGCCGCTGGAGACTTCGCCCAAGTTCATCATGGCCACGGCATGAATCGAGTTGAGGTGGTTGCGCACCGTGGGGATGTCGTCCATGGCAACCAGCGCTTGCCCGGGGGATAGCTCGAGAACGTGGGGTTCGATGGTGCCGGTGTAGGGCACCGCTTGCCCGAGGCGTTCGTCGAACAACGCACGACCTTCGGCGGTGCCCGAGAGTTGTCCCCAGGCATCGAGGAGTTGCTGGACCAGGGTCATGACTTGGGGCGCCGGGGGCGCATGGCGTCGAAGGTGGCGCTGAGCTGCTCGTCCGGGAGTTTCGCCAGTTCGTTGAACGATGCGCCGCAGGCCCACTTGGCCGCGCCATCCAAGTCGACGACCTGGCCGCTCACTGACTGGGAGAGTTGGTCGCTGAGCAAGAACACTGCCAGAGTGCCTAGGTCTTCTTTCGTGGCGAAGCGTTGCAGCGGGATGCTGGCTCTCATTTGCTCTTCGTAATGGGCGCCAGGCATCAAGCGGTCCCAAGCACCCTTGGTGGGGATGGGGCCGGGTGCGATGGCGTTGAGCCGAATGCCGTGCTTGCCCCACTCCACAGCGAGGGAGCGGGTCATGGCCACGATGGCGGCTTTACTCGCGGCGGACGGCAGCACGAAGCAGGCACCTGTCTCCGCATAAGTGGTCACGATCGACAGGATGGAACCACCGTTACCTCGCTCGATCCAGCGACTGCCGCAAGCGCGCATCATGTGGAAGCCCCCGCGAAGGTTGATGTCCACGATGGCGTCGAAGCCCTTGTCTTCTAGGGTGTGAGAGTGCGCGAGAAAGTTGCCGGCCGCGTTATTCAGCAGCATGGTCACTGGCCCCTGGCGTTTCTCGGCGTCGTCGATCATGGCCTCGACGGCCTCGCTCTTGCGCACATCGCAAGGGATGCCCTCGGCTTTGCCGCCAGCATCTCGAATGGCGGCGGCGGTTTCGTCCAGGGGTGCTCGGCGTCGGCCGCAGACAGTCACGGCGGCTCCGAGCGAGGCGCAACGGGCTGCCATGGCGGCGCCGAGCCCGCTACCGCCTCCGGTGACGAGCACGTGTTGGCCAGAGAGAAGGTCGGCCCGGTAAGGCTCGCTGGGAGTTGTCATCTGCGCGTCTCTCTCAGAGTGTGTCGGTGAGGGGCTGAAGCCTCACGCGGTTTCGAAGCAACTGATGATGCGTTGCGCCCGATCCCCGTGCCATGGTGAATAATGCTTGTCGCTCGCGCCGCTCCCGGCGTGGCTTGCGTCGTCTCTCGGAGATTGCCCGCCTATGAAGACCCAATCGACCACCGACCTGGTCTATGGCCTCGACGATGTCCCGCCGTGGCGCGAGACGATCCCCCTGGGTTTTCAGCACTACCTGACCATGTTCGGGTCCACGGTGGCGATCCCGCTGATTTTGTCGGAACCCTTGGGCATAGCCGACGACCCAGTGGCGCTGGGTTGGCTGATCAGCACCATGTTTTTCGTGAGCGGCATCGCCACCTTGCTGCAGAGCACATGGGGCAACCGCCTGCCACTGATTCAGGGCGGGACGTTTTCGTTTCTCACGCCGACGATCACGATCTGTGGCATGGCTGCCCTCGCCGACGCTGGCTGGCAGGTGCGCATGCAGCACATTCAAGGTGCGGTGATCGTGGGTGCTCTTGCAGAGATGTTCGTGGGTTACTCGGGGCTCGTGGGGCGCTTGTTGCGTTTCGTGGGGCCGATCACCATTGCTCCCACCATTGGACTCATTGGCCTGTCGCTGTTTCGATTCGGCGCGCCCAAAGCAGGCGAAGACTGGATCGTGGGTGGCACGACGATCGTGTTGATCATCCTCTTCAGTCAGTACTTGCGGGGGACGCACCGGGCCTTCGAGTTGTTTCCGATCATGCTGGGGATCTTGCTGGCCTGGGGGCTCGCTTGGACACTGACCATGGCCGAGGTGTTTGTCCCTGGTGACCCCAGTTATGTCTCTACTGAGAACTTGGCTGCGGCGCCGTGGGTGCGCGTTCCCACGCCGTTTCAGTGGGGCACGCCGGTGTTTGGTGCGGCGGCGATCGTGGGCATGCTGGCGGGTTACATGGCCTCGGTGGTTGAATCCGTGGGTGACTATTACGCCTGCGCGCGACTTGCGGGGGCGCCGCCGCCCACGGCGAAATTGGTCAGCCGAGGCATCGGCATGGAGGGTGTGGGTTGCTTGATCGCTGGCATCTTCGGCACGGGCAACGGCACCACGTCCTACAGCGAGAACATTGGCGCCATTGGGCTGACTCGGGTGGGCAGTCGGCGGGTGGTGCAGACGGGGGCTGCGTTGATGATCGTGCTGGCGGTGTTCGGCAAGTTCGGCGCGCTGTTCACCACCATCCCCGGCCCCATTGTTGGCGGCATGTATTGCGCCATGTTCGGCATGATCGCGGCGGTGGGTTTGTCCAATCTGCAGTTCGTCGACCTGAACTCCGCGCGCAACCTGTTCATCCTGGGTTTCGCCTTCTTCATGGGCTTATCGGTGCCCGAGTACTTCGTCGAGAACCCGGTTCAGTTTGCCCCCGAATGGCTGGCGAACATCGTCAACACCCTCGGGAGCACGAGCATGGCCGTGGGCGCGGGCATCGCTCTGGTGCTCGACAACACCATCCCCGGGACAAGAGAGGAGCGGGGTTTGACCGCTTGGTCAGAGGAGCGCTGAACTGACGAAAACAGGGGAACAATCTGTTGTGGGACGGCCGTTGCTGCGGCGTGTCTTAGGCAGCTCTTTTGCCTGGATGTTCCTGTCGCTGGGGTTGTTCGAAGCGTTGGCTGGGGCTGTGGCTCCCTACGGCGAGGTGATTCCCGCGGGGGCGGCGTCGCGCAGCGAAGGCAACTTGCGCGGCTGGCCTGAGTACGTGGCTGGCGTTGCAAAGGGTGAGGCTGACGGGGGGCCGTTGGTGGTCTTGGTGAGTAACTCCCAGGGGTTGGCTCGTGAGTTCATCAACCCCGCGCTGTGCTATCCGGCGATTCTGGCTGACGCTTTGAAGGAGTAGCGGCCTGGGGCTCGCCTTGAAAACTGGTCGGTGCAGGGCCTGCGCACGAACGAGCTCGAAGTGCTGGCCCAGGAGGCGGAAGCTCAGGGTGCAGAGCTGTTGGTGATTGCCGTGGGCTACAAGAACTTCGAGCATCCGCACCTGGTGATGTTGGACTACGGCGCTTCTGATGTGGATCTCTTGGCGGGGCTGCCGCACCTGTGGCAACCCTTACTGAACAGCACCGTCACCGGAGAGTCGGCCGACCTCGATGACTTGCTCGTGCGCTGTTTTCAGGTGCTGACGCATCTTGGCCGACTGCGCCGACCGATTCTCGACAGCTTGAGCTCATGAATTCCCGAGCTCTACCATGACAGCGTTTTTGGGTACCGGGTGTAGGCCCAAAGGCCCTTGAGCGAGGCGCCCGACGGTGGGCCCATGCCGCCGATGACTGCGGCACGGCGGAGCCGTGTTGTCCCGACGAGATCGCTCGCTCGTGTCGCGCAAGCTGTCTGCTTTGAACGGGCAAGAACTGGGGCCGCCCGCAGGCGTGTGTCGGCGAGTGATCGACGCGTTCGGCAAGAGAGCGGCTGAGTCTGACATGGCGGTGTTGTGGATTTGGGTCCCCATGGAAACCTCGACCTTGTCCCCGGAAACGGCGTGAGTTTGACGATCAACCTGGGGCTGCTGGGAGCCTTCAAGTACGGCGACTCTGTGTTGCGCAATGTGGCCGCGCTGTGGGGGCAGCCGCCCTTGGATCAGCTGTCTTGGGTGCTGCCCATTGGCATCTCTTTCTTCACTTTTCAGACCCTCTCGTACAGCCTCGATGTCTACCGGCGAAAGACGAAGCCCTGCCGGGATCCGGCGACGTTTGCTCTGTACGTTTGCTCTTTTCCCCAGCGAGTTGCCGGGCCTATTGAGCGGGCTGCAGATCTGCTGCCTCAGCTGCGCAGCAAGGCGGCCGTGTCCTCTGGTGATTTCGCTCTGGGGTTTCAGCGCATTCTCTGGGGCTTGGTGAAGAAACTTGTGGTCGCCGACCGGCTGGCGTTCTTCGTGGGTGATGTGTTTGCTGCTCCCGGGCAAGCGTCCGGGGCTGCTGTGGCCCTGGCGACAGTGGCAGCGACGGCGCAGCTCTACCTCGACTTCTCGGCCTACAGCGACATTGATGTGGGGGTGGCGCGCATGTTGGGTGTGCGCTTGTCGGAGAATTTCCGTTGGCCGTTCTTGTCCAGCAATCCCGCAGAGTTTTGCGGACGTTGGCACATCACTCTGACCCAGTGGTTTCGCGACGACCTGGGGCGGCCCTTGGGGGCTGTGCGAGCGAATCAGCCGTTGCGCACGGCTCTGCGCGTTGTCTTCGTCATGGGACTCGTCGGCCTGTGGCACAGGGCTCGCTGGAACTTTGTGGTCTTTGGCTTGGTGGCTGGACTGGGCTTGGCGATCACCTCGTGGCGCCGGGCGGTGCCTAAAGCGTCGGGGCGTTGGCAGAATCCACAGGGGCTGTCGCGGTTGTTGCGGGTTGCTGGCACCTTGGCTTATGTGAATCTGTGCATGTTGATTTTCGTGAGTCCGGACATGGGGCGAACGCGCGTCGCATTATCCAACTGTGTCGAAGGGCTGTGGGTCTGGGAGCTGGCGTTCGCAGCCCCGCGGTGCTCGTAGGATGCGTCGCCTTGCTGTACGTGGTCAGAGAGGGACGTGGTTCGCCGACGGGCGCCGAGAGTTGTCACTGTCCGCTCCTCTGCGAGGCTTGTTTTGGGCAGGGATGTTGCTCCTTGTGCTTTACGGCGTTCCCGACAAGATCGCGCCCTTTGTGTATTTTCAGTTTTGAGAGGCATGATCGTGGCGTCGCCTTGGGCCGGCCGCGACTTCTAGGATTTCGCTAAGATTGGGCCATGAATCGCAACTTTCTTGCAGTGATCGGTCTTGTCGTGGCGCTGGCAGTGATCGGCGCCGTTGTCTTGTTGGACGAGGAATCTCCTTCGGCATCGCTCGCGGAGAGCACGGCGCCTGTTGCGCTTGATCAGCCACCGGCTGCTCTGACGACTGATGTGGCTCCCGCAGAGGTCGATCGTCTGTCTTCCGGTGCAGAGCGTCGTTTGGATGTAGCCGAGCCGGGAGCGCTGAACTCTGGAGCCGAACGGGGTGGCACGGAAGCGAAGGTTGCTACGGCGGCTCTTGTAGGGCGGGTCACTTACGAAGTTTCTGGTGAACCTGTGGCGGGCCTGTTGGTGGAGCCGCAGTTCGCCGACGAGCTGTCCGTGGAGCCAAGCCGGGCGATCACTGACGAGAACGGCCGCTACGTTTTCGCGGTGAGCGGGGTCTCGACGTTAACAGCCATGGTGGCCTTGCCTGGGGCCGACACACCTCGCCAGCAGGCCAGCTTCGATCTCGTGCTATCCCCCGACGAAGACACCGTTGCTGACTTCGCGGTCGTGCTTGGGGTGTTCCTTTCGGGCCAGGTGCTCGATCTCGACGGACGAGCTGTGCGCGGCGCGGGCGTGCATGGTTGGACCGGCGAGCAGTACACCTTTCTTGCAGGGGAAATGCCTGAGCCAGAACAAACAGTTCTCTGTGACGCCAACGGGAACTACCGCCTG
>JBLIMM010000029.1:0-22255 GCA_047638635.1 Pseudohongiellaceae bacterium
AATCTGACGATGGAGACGCAACTCTCGCGAACTTGTAGACGTTCCTTCCCGGAGATCGATCATCCAGTCGCTGTCTCTCCACAAAGTAGAGCAAGTAGATAAAGTGGAGAAAGTGGAGAAAGTGGATAAAGTGGACCTCTCCCACCCTCTGCTTTCCATGAAAACTCACTGGTAGCACGAGGTCCTCTACATGGAGCTACCTATAGGTGGCGAGCAGTGATGGTGGACTCTGGGGAGTGGTCGGGGAAACCGAAGCCAGTGACTGTCCCCCAGTTTGGTGAGCACCTAGGTATGCCTCACCCGGCCTACTACCCCTGCAGCCGTTCCGCCAAGATCTCCGCCGCTCGATCTATCGCCCCGGGCCCAGAAGACCCAGCGATCAACGCGTTCAACTCGGCTTGTTGCCGCAGGAACGCGGGCGTGTCCGTCAGCAGTGGTTCCAACGCAGCGATGAGTGGCTCAGCGTCATCTTCTGGGAGCAGTAGCTCCTCGGAGATCTTTCGCCCTGCGACCAAGTTCACCTGCCCCACAAACGGGGGGATCAGCAGCACGTTGCGCATGGAGTACTCGAACGTGGTCACGCGGTAGAGCACCACCATGGGCGTGCCCAGCATGGCGGTCTCGAGGGTCGCTGTGCCTGAACTCACTACGGCGCAGCGGCAGGCACCCATCACGTCGTGGATGCGATCGCCATGCATGGTGAAGTCGATCTGGCGCGTGGCGGCCATGGCTTCGATTTCGGCGCGCCGTTCGATGGACACGTGGGCGCAGTGAAACGAGGCGTCGGGGTGTCGCTTTGTCAGGGCTTCAGCGGCGTCGAGCAGCAGCGGCATGTGCAGGCGGACTTCTCGGCGGCGACTGCCGGGGAGCAGCGCCACAGGGCGTGGTCGATCGACAATGTCAGCGGGGTGCGGCGGCTCGGTGGGGAGCGCATCGAGCAGCGGATGACCGATGTACTCGGCCTCGAGCCCGGCCTGGCGAAAGAACGGCACCTCGAAGGGAAAGATCACCAGGGCTTGGTCGACGACCCGTGCAAAGCGTCGCACCCGCCACGGCGCCCAAGCCCACAACTGGGGCGCGACGAAGTAGACCACGGGAATCCCCCGGCGGTGAGCCAGCCGAGCGATGAAGAGGTTGAGCCCAGGGTAGTCCACCAACACCACTAAGTCGGGGCGTCGCGTATCGAAGACGCCAGCCACGCGCCGCAGCAACCCGAGCAGGTTGGGCACTTCACGGACAGCGGGGCCGATGCCCATGATGGCTCGGCTGACCAAATCTTCGTGGAGCGGCACACCCACGTCGCTGAGCTCTGGGCCGCCCAGTCCTTCGAAGGTGATCTCGGGAGCGATGGTGTTCAGACGGTGGACCAACCTCGCGGCGTGTTGGTCTCCGGAGATGTCACCGGCTGAGAGGAAGACGTGGGGCACGGGGCTGATGCTCTCTAGTCAGCCCACTTCACGGTCTTGCAGACCGCGGCGAGCTTGGCGAGGGCGGGCTCCAGGTACTCCGCTTGCACGAGCAAGTGGTCCCGGGAGAAGGCGGCGAAGGCGCCCACAGGGATGCCCGCCCCGGCGAGCACGCGGGTGACCTCGGCGAGCACTCCGATCACGTCCCACTCCATGATGGTGTCGAGGGTGAGCAGGGCCCAGCGCCCTTCGACCTTTCGTGGAGGTGGCAGCTCTGGGAGCGACGCTTCCGGGAGCAGCACTGTGATTTCTAGATCGTCGCGCATGACCAGGCAGATGTCGCAGCGAGTGCGCAGCACACCGGCGTAGACCGCTGAGAGCCGAGCAGGATCCCAAGAGCCGAGGGCGAAGGGACCCTTGCGTACTTTCAACGTGCTCGCAGAAAGAATGCTCGTGGCGGAGGGGCTCAAATCGCAGCCGCCTCAAAGGGCCACCACCACGGGATCAGCCACAAGGCGATGGCGAAAAGCAGCAGTTGCAGGGGTATGCCGATGCGCATGTAGTCCGTAAAGCGATAGCCACCAGGGGCGTACACAAACAGGTTGGTTTGATAGCCGATGGGCGTGGCGAAGGATGCGCTGGCGCCGAACAACGTGGCGAACACCAAGGGCTCGGGAGCAATGCCCATGGCGCGGGCAGCTTCGAGCGCCACGGGAGTCATGAGCACGGCCACAGCGTTGTTAGAGACCATGCAAGTGATGATCATTGAGGACAGATAGATGCCGCCCATGACAGCGGTGGGGCCGTAGATCTGCAGCCCGTCGAGGAGCAGCGTGCTGGCCCAGCCCACGAGCCCAGTCTTTTCGAGGGCTTGGCCCAAGGACAACATGCCCGCGATGAGCAGGATGATGCTCATATCTACAGCGGAATACGCCAGTCGCAGGGGCATGCAACCTGTGAGCACCATGGCTACGACGCCGGTCACAGCCAGGGTTGAGATGGGCGCCACGCCCACGGCGGCCAGGCCCACCACCAGCAACATGATTGTCAGCGCGGGGCGAAAATTGTCCCGGCGGACGAGCTGCTTATCGAGCCCTTCGAGGAGCATGAACTCGGTGCTGTTGCGCAGCTTGTCCAAGTGGCCTTCGTCGCAAACCACCAGCAACGTGTCACCCAGGCGCAGGCGAATCTGGGAGACTCGTTTGCGCAGATGTTCGTCGTGGCGCAGCACGGCCACTGCCGCGGCGCCGCCGTGTCGCCGGGAGAATTCAGAGCCGCCGATGGTACGGCCGATGAGCGGCGAGTTGGGGTTCACCACCAGCTCGACCATGGTCACGGTCTTGCCAGCGGTGTTGTTGTCCATCAGCCCGCCCAGTTCGGGAGGCAGGGTCACGCCGTCTCGTTCGAGCAGCGCGTTGATCGAGCCCGGGTCGCCCTTGAGCAGCAGCACGTCGCTGGCGCGAATGAACTGGGCCCGAGGGTCGGCAATCAGCGGGGCGAAGATCACCACATCGCCGCGAATAAGCATCAGCGGCGTAATGCCGGGGAGCTTGGCCAGGGTTTCCTTGTAGCTCTTGCCCACCAGAGGCGAGCCGTCCTGAAAACAAATCTCGGTGACGAACTCGCGGATGTGCCCAGAGCTGGTGGTGTCTGAAACCGACGCGCGATCGGGCAGCAGCCTGTGGCCCACCGTGGCCAAGAAGACAAAGCCTGCCCCAGCGAAGATCAGCCCGGGCACAGTGAAGTCGAACATGCCGATGGCCATGCCACCGTGGGATTCGGCCACCTGGCTCACCAGCAGGTTGGTGCTCGTGCCCACCAAGGTGCACGTGCCGCCCAAGATCGAGGCGTAGCTCATGGGGATGAGCAACTTGGACGGGGCCATGTTCAGGGTCGTGGCCACGCCGAGCACGATGGGTAAGAAGATCACGGCCACCGGCGTGTTGTTCAAAAAGGCAGATGAGATGGCCACGGTGACCATCAGCACCAGCACCAAGAGCAGGCGGTTTTCCCCGGCCAGGGCGAACATGCCCGAGCGCAGCCAGTCGAGTACTCCAGAGCGAATCAGCCCCGCGGACAGAACGAACATGGCCGCCACGGTGATCAGCGCTTCGTTGGAGAAGCCCGACAGTGCCTCGTGGGGTTCGAGCACACCGGTGATCAGCAGCACCGCAATGACCAGGAGACCGATGAGGTCCACGGCCACAATCTCGCTCACGAAGAGAAAGAACGAGCCGAGAACCACGGCCAAGACGATGTACGCGTCGATGGTCATCCGCTGAGTGTTGTCTCGGGGATTTGTGTGCCCTGTAGTCGCTCACCGGAGCTTGCCGTTATTCTACGGGTCTGGTGGGCAATCTCGCCAAACGACCTCTCATTCCCCACAGTACTATCAGTCGCTGACCGACGTGTCGACGGCCGGTCTCCCAATAGATGGTTGGACTTCGATCCATGACTCAGCCCCTGCGCAGTCGAGTGTTTCCCACGTTGCTGGTCCTTGCCGGCGCCCTGGCCTGCGGCGATTCGCAGAGCCCAAAGATAGCCGAGCCCCTCTCTCCTGTCTTTGTTTTGGGCATTGATGGTCTCGAATGGTCGGTGCTTCGGCCGCTCATGGAGGAGGGCCGCTGCCCCAACCTGCGCGGGCTCATGGAGCGGGGTTGTTTCGGCAAGTTGGGCACGTTTATCCCCACCCACAGCCCGGTGATCTGGACCACCGTGGCCACGGGTAAGCCCAAAGAGGAGCACGGCATCGAGGGCTTTGTGGACCGCAAGGGCCGGGTTTACACCTCCTCACGGCGTCGGGGTGCGGCCCTGTGGAACATCGCGGACGCTTATGGCCTGACCAGCAACGTCTTTGGTTGGTGGGTCACTTGGCCGGTGGAGCCTGTGGCCGGGGTGATGGTCTCGGCGACAAGCGCGTCCAGCATGATCGACAAGAACTGGAAGCCCGCGTTGATGCCCGGGCTTGATGACCAAGTGCATCCCCCCGAGCTGAACGACCGGGTTTTGGCCCTGGCAGAACAGGTGGGGGCGGTGGATATCATTCGGGATCTGGCCTCAGCAAAGGTTTTCGGCGAGTTGCCAGCAGAGCTGCTCACGGACGTGGAAAGAGACCTGATCCAGCAGAGCCTCTGGTCGATTCAATCGGATGAGACCTATTTCCGACTGGCTCTCGATCTGTTGCCGGACCACAAAGCTGATTTGGGGATGCTCTATTTCGGCGGCACCGACGTGGTGGGGCACCGTTTCTGGCGTCACTACGAGCCTGAGGCCTACGCTTGGTCGGGCTCCTCGCCCGAGCTAGATCAAGCTCTCGCTGGGGTGATTCCGCGGTACTACGAGTGGGTCGACGCCATGGTTGGCGAGCTGCTGCCGCTCCTCGAAGGCACCAATATCATCGTCTGCTCCGATCACGGCATGCACGCTATCTCCACCCAGCGGGACAACGATCGCCACACCACCGGCGACCACCAAGATGGAGCGCCGGGCGTGCTCATCGTCGCGGGCCCGGACATTCGCTCCCAGGGCGGTGTCGAGCGCTGGGTGTCCAACGGTGCGTTGGCGCCGGTGGGCCAGGTGACCGACGTGGCGCCCACTGTGCTGGCGCTGCTGGGCATTCCCCCGGGGCGCAACATGCGCGGCCGGGTGTTGGTGAACCTGCTCAAACCCGAGGCCCGGGCCACGGTTGAGGCCTTGGGACGGATCGAAAGCCACGATGAAGGCTTCCGCGATCCGGTCATGACGGAAATGCCTGCTGAGAAAAATGCCGATTTCGTCAAGCGCATGGCTGAGCTGGGCTATTTCGAAGGTGGGGTGAGCTCGGGTGATGCCACTCGGCCGGTCAATCCCGACACCTTCGTCCCGGACAAGACCATGGGCCCGGGGGGGACAAGCGGCGGCGGTGCTGATGGCGCCGGGGGCTAATGGGCTTTTGTCGCCCAGCTTGAGAACACACCCCAGCATGGGCGGGCTTTTATCGCCCAATCCCATGAGCTACGGTGCTCCGCTTCGGCCGGGATCTTCCGGCCGCATCAGCCGGAAACCCCGGCTGCCGATCTCCACGAACGAGTCTAGGTCATGACCGAGCTGCGCCACTCTCACTTGGACTGTGACGACAAGGACAAGGACGACAAGGATGCGCCCGCCGCAGCCATGGTCGGCCGCACGCTGCTTGAGAAGCGCGTGATCATGGTGACCAAGCCAGTCGATCGCGATCTGATGACCGCCATTGTGGCTCAGCTGCTCACCCTCGACAGCCAAGACTCCACAAAGCCCATCACCATGTACATCAACTGCCCGGGCGGCGACGCTGATTCGGGCTTTGGCATCTACGACGTGATGAAGCTCATCGCCTCGCCGATCGCCACGGTGTGCACCGGTCTGGCCGCCAGCGCTGCGATCATCATCTTCTTGGGTGGTGACAAGGGCAGCCGCTTCACCACGCCCAACAGTCGCTTCTTGATCCACCAGCCCTCGACCCAGAGTCAGGGGCAGGCTTCCGATCTCGAGATCACGGCCAACGAGATCATCAAGACCCGCGACAAGTACAACGCCATCATCTCCGAGCAGATCGGCACCCCGGCGAAGCAGATCGTCAAGGATGCCAGCCGGGACTTCTGGTTGAACACCGCCGAAGCCCTGGACTACGGCTTGGTAGACAAGATCATTAGCTCGTCTAGTGATCTTCCCCAGGTCTGACCTAGGTCTGACCTAGGTCTGACCTGCGGGGCTCGGCTGCGGTCTCTGAACAGCTCGCGCTGAGTTGCGGGCTGTGGCCAGGAGCAACTGATCTCGGCTCAGACGCCGAGAGAGGAGGCTACTTCTCGTCGAAGCCTCGCCAACGTTTCAGCAGTTTCTTGAGCCGTTCGAGTTCTCTGATCTGCTGAAACGTTGCGCCCTGAAATGGCGGTTTGTCTTCAACTAAGCGGCGCAGAGCGTTGATGCTCTCTTGTTGGACGATGTTGTGGGGGTCGTTCAGGGCGCGGATCAGCCCTTTGACCGCAGCTTCGTCGCCGATGGTGTCTAGCATGGCCACGGCGGCCAGGCGCACGGCAGACGAGGCTTGAGGGTCGTCCCGTTCGAGCATGTCGTCCACGACGAGGCGCTCAAGCAAGGCTTCGTGAGAGCCAACGTCGTAGAGCTGGGGCAAGGCCTCTAAGATCGCTGGGGTCCAATCGACCTCTGCGGTGGGTGAGCCCCTTGAGGACTTGGATCTGCCACTCTTGGAGGCTCTGGTCTTGGCCAAGTCTGCAGCGACGTAGAGGTCGACCAAGGTACCCAGGGCGGATTCGTCCCCAGCGCGGGTGAGCGAAAGGGCTGCCAGGGTGGCGCTGACCGTGTCCTCGTCATCCAGCAGCTGGGCGACCTGCTTGAGCAGTGTTGGGGTGCCGAGTTTGCCTGTGGCTTCGGCGGCGAAGCGGCGCATGACGAGATCTTCGGAAGACATGGCCTCGGCCACCCAGAGGCGATCGCGAAGGTCGACAAGCTCGACCAGGCAACGCTGCAACCCGGCCATCTTGCCTGCGTGATCGGTGCTGGCGGCGTCCGCCAGAGCAGGAAGCGCACCCCGGCCCACGGCGATCACGTCGTCTTCAACCTTGGCCCGAACTGAGGCATTGCTGTTGCGCAACTTCTTGATGGCTCGGCCGAGTTTCTGTTTTTGCAGAGCGGTTAGTTCGGGGGGAGTTTCGACCGCCGGGAGATCCCGGGCCAGCTCATGGAGCGGGTGGCTTTGGGCGCTGCTCGGGCTCGCTGCGGCCAGGGCGAGAGCCAGGGCAGCTACACAACTGATCAGGGAGGCTCGGCGGGGCTTGTGCCTGCCCTGAACGGGACGAGCGCTGGGTTCGGCAGCAGTCTCGCAGTGGGCCCCGTGGGGAGCCTCTGCGGCGGGGTGGGTGATCGGCTTCGCGATGAGGCGCATGATGGAACTCCCTGAACGGCGTGCGTCCGGGTTGAAGGGCGCGGACGTTGTCGCGCTCAGGATATAGGATCTCTCCATGGCAGCTATAGTTCTCGGGTTCTTGGTTGTGCTCTGTGTCGCGCCATTGGGCGCCGCACTCACCGAACTCTTCACCGATCCCGGGGCACTGCTCCAGGTGGTGATGTCTGCTCGGGTGATGTCGTTGCTGGGATCGACCGTGGCCATGGGGCTGACGACGGCGGTGGTCTGCTGCCTGGTGGGCGTGCCCGTGGGCCGGCTGCTGGCCCGGTCGTCCGGGCGTTGGGCTGGCTTGCTGGGGCTGATGATCCCCCTGCCCTTAGTGCTGCCCCCGTGGATGGCCGGCGTGGCTTGGGCCTCGTGGCTGCCGTTGTCGGGCTTTTGGGGAGCAGTCTTCCTGCTCTCAGCATCACTTTGGCCGCTGGTGGCGCTTTTCGCTGTGAGAGGCTTCTCCGGCGCTGGGCGGGGCACCGACGTGGCCACCCTGGCCGTGGGCCGGCGCCGGGCGCGCTGGGCAGTCGAGCTGCCCCTGGCGGCCCCGTCGATCTTGTCTGGGGCGCTGCTGACCTTCGTCTTCGCCATCACAGATTTTGGCGTGGTCGACTTTCTGTCCTTCGCTGACCCGCAGCCCTTCGTGGTGCTGTCCAGCGAGATCTTCCAAAAGTGGGCGCGGCTGGAGAGCGGGGCCGAGGCGGCGGCGGTGTCGTTTGCGGCGATCATCCCGTCGATGCTGGCCCTCTGGGGCGTGCTGCTCGTGGAGCGCTCTCAACAGGGGCGCCAGCGGGGCCAGGCCCGGGAGCAGGGGCGCAGGGAGCGGCCCGGTGTCTTCTCCATGGCTGGCTTGGTGCTGGTGCTGGCCACCATGATTGTGCCCACGGTCGTGCTCGTTGGCTGGTGCTTCGCCGCAGAAGACCCCGGGGCGACCTTGGGACCCGCGCGAGACTCGGTGTTTCAGTCGCTGGGCGTAGCCGTAGCCACGGGCGCTGCGGTGGCCGTGCTGGGCGTGATGCTCGCTCGGTTGACGCTGCGCTGGTCTCCCAGGACAGCCACGGTGCTGCTGGCCCTGGTGCTGGCTCCCCTGGCTGCTCCTAGCGTGATGTTCGCCGTGGGAGAGATTCGTCTGTGGAACCATCCCAGCAACCCGCTGGCTGATTGGGTTTATCCCTCGCCGTTGCTGCTGGTGTTGTCGCTCACCGGGCGGTACTTGTCTCTGGGAGTGCTCACAGCCCGGGCCCTGCTGCTGCGCCAGGATCAGGGGCCGTATTTGGCTGAGCGGCTTGTCCCGCGGTCGTCTCTGGCCCGCCTGTGGGTGCTGCGCTTGCCCATGTTGGCACCGGCTACGGGTTTGGCGTTCTCCCTGGGCTACCTGCTGTCGATGCGTGAGCTGGACATGATTGTGTTGGTGCCAGCGGGCTCTGGCACCCTGGCTCACCGGATCTTCTCCCTCGTGCACATCGCTTCTGATGAGACCACGGCGCTACTTTGCGTGACCTTGGTGGCCCTGGTGCTGGTGCCCTTGGCAGCGGCGCGGCTGCTGGGTGTTCCGGGTGTGGATTGCGGGGGTCCTGACGGGCGTCCATAATCACCCCTTGCCCAAAAGGACACCCTTCGTATGACCTACGGCCTGCGCTCGATCGCCTTCGTATCTGAGCTGATCCACCCTCCCGTCCAGCACGACCCGCGCCTGCTGCAGAAGCTCCATGGTGAGCTTTTCGGCAGCAGCGAGTGCTCGTACCGGGACTTCAAGTTGCTCCCGGGAGGCGCTCAGTTCAGCAATGCAGCGGGAGGCATGCCCGGTACGCCCGTGTCCATGGTGACGTTTCTGGCCGATCGCATTCAGGTGCGCGAAGAGCAGACGGGCGCGTCTGCTGATGACTTCTCTACCCGGCTGCGCTTTCTTGCGGAGAAGGCCCTGAGCGCATTGTCCATGCCGTTGTTCATGGTGCAGCAGTTCGCCGTGCGCACCGTGATCAACCCGCAGACCGCGGACGACGCTCGGGCCTTCATGCTGCAGACGGTCTTTGGCTTCGACGAGAGCTTGCTCTCGCCGTTCCCCGCAGTGCCGAGCCTCGCCGGGATGCGCTTCACGTTTCCGCCGAGCGGCGAAGACCAGGCTGTCTATAACGTGCGCGTCGAGTCGTTCAGCCAGGACAACCGCAGCTTGTTCATGGAAAACGTCGGCACCTTCGGGCGCCCCTTGATGCCCACCGATCTCGACAAGCTGTCCGCACGGTTTTCTGCCACTTATGACTTCTTGCAGAACCAAGTCGTGCAGTTCGTGGATCAGTTCGATGCAGAGGGCCTTTGAGATGGGGCGCTCGTTCGCCAGTGGTCTGCGCTTTGTAGGGACCTGGGGGCTGCTGGCCTTCGCTCTTGCCGCTTGTGGTGACGATGCGCCCACAGTCTCTCCGGTGCTGGGTGGGGGAGTACCAGAGCCGGCGAGCAGTGATGCGATCGCCGGCGATTTCAGCGGCTGCAACCTGGTGCTGATCTCCCTCGACACTTTGCGCTCCGATGCCTTGGCGACTTACGGAGCCGACCCGGGTCTTGGCGAGCGTCTCGATCGCTTCGCCAAGGAGGCGGTCGTCTTTGAACATGCTCGCTCTCAAGCGCCGCAGACAGCCCCGAGTCACATGTCCTTGTTCACGGGCATGTATCCGTCAGTGCATGGCGTGCAGAACGTGCAACATAAGCTCGACACAGAGACAGGTCGGCGGGAGGCGCTGATTGAATCCGTGCCGGAGTCGTTGCCCTTGCTCGCGGAGGTGTTGTCCGCTGGGGGGTACGCCACGGTGGCACTGACTGACGGTGGCAATCTGAATCCGCCCCATGGTTTTGCCAGGGGCTTTGACGAGTTCACCAAAGACCTGAGTGGGGTCGAAGCTCAGGTGGCCGACGGCCTCAAGCACTTGTCCGAGCTGCGCACGAGCGAGCAGCCTTTTTTCCTGTTCTGGCATACCTACGAAATTCATGCGCCCTACGTGTCGCCGCGCTCTTACATGGATCTTTGGAGTGACGAGAGTTACGACGGCGAACTGCGCGAGATCGTTGACGGTTTGGACGGTCTGGAGTTCCGTCAACGGTTTGCTGCCATGCGCACAACGTTCTGGGCCAATAAGGCTGAGTTTGGTCCCCCCGAGGCGGACTACCTCAAAGACCTGTACGAAGCTGGAGTCGACTACACCGATCAGGAGATCGGCGCTCTGCTTGATGCGCTCGATACCCCAGAGGCTCGGCAAGACACCATCGTGGTGATTCTCGCGGACCACGGCGAAGAGTTCGCCGAACACGGCCAATGGCAGCACGATCAGGTGTACGAAGAGTGCCTTCGGGTGCCGCTCATGATTCGCCTCCCCGGTGGAGTGGGAGCTGGTCAGCGGGTGCAGACTCCCGTGGCGCTCATTGACGTGATGCCCACGGTGCTCGAGCTGCTGCAAGTCGACCGAAGCGCTTTGCCTGACCGCACCGTGGCGCCCATGCAAGGGCTGTCGTTGGTGCCCACGTTGCTCACCGGGGTTGAGCCGAGGAACCGTCCGATCTACTCAGAGTATCGCGCCGATCGCAAGGGAGGCCCGCTGTTCGATTGGCAGGTGGCCGTCTATTTCAACGACTACAAGCTGATCTACAACGAGCACCGCAGCAATCGGGAGAAGGGCGTCGAGAACCTCATGCTCTTCAACGTGAAAGACGACCCGGACGAGCGGCAGCGCCTCGGCAGCACCGAACCCCGGGTGTTGAAAGGCATGACCGACAGCCGGGACGAGTACCTGAAGCAGATTGAGTTGTTTCAGGGGCTCGTGGGTGAAGGCCGCGCTGCAGAACTCGACGAAGCGACCAGGAAGGATCTGGAAGCGCTGGGGTATCTGCACTAAAAAGCCTCTGTGTCGTCGAGGCCTCTTACGACCCGCGCAACGACTCCGTTACGGCAAGAAGTCCTTGGTCTTCTTGAGCTTGGCCGGCAAGTAGTCGTCGATGACGAAGTTGAGCCCCCATTTCGCCAAGGCCTGCTGCTCGGCGCGGACACCCATCTTGACCAGCTTCTTCAGCGCCGTGGCCCAGGGCTTGGACTGCTGAAAGAACGGATCATTCTTCAGGGCGTCCTTGGCACGTTTGACGTCGACGTCGAGGAGCGGGTGCGTGGGCAGCTCGTAATCGTCGATGTCTGTCGGTGTGACACCAAGGTAGTGTGCTTGGGGCACGCAGAAGAAGCGGTTGAGGTGAGCGGTGTTTCCCGAGCCCACCTTCAACGTGCGGTAGATGTTGCTGATGCCGTAGGGGTCACAGTCCACGAAGGCATACACCGGGATCTTCTGGCTGTCGGACAGGCGCCGAATGAAGCGACGCGTGGCCCGGGTGGGCACGCCACTCATGGACACAATGATGCAGTTGGCAGTGTCCCAGAAGCCGTGCATTTGCAGGCGCTGGAACATGCCGCCGGTTTCGATGGCCAGGATGAACTTGGCCTTCGTCTCGAAACCCAAGTGCTCCACCGAGTGGGGGATGGTGTACGCGCCACTGCCGAACTTGGTGCAGTCGATGCGCAACTCTTCGCCGCTGACCGGGTCGCGATCGATGACCACCAGGTTGCCCGCCACCGCACCGCCGTGCTCCTCGGGGAAGAAGCGTAGCTGCTCGCGACTGATGCCGCGGAGCGAAAACATGGCCTCGATGTCGTCCATCACCGTGTCGGATTCGGTCTGCTGCTTGAAGCGCGCTTCCGCCCAGTTCTTGCTGACGTAGTAGGCCTCTCGCTTGGTGGCGAAAGTGTCCTGGGCGATCATCTCCTTGCTGATGTTCAGCATCTTCAGCGTCTGGGCAAAGCTCTTCACGGTGTTCACCGTGAGCGTGCGCACCTTGCGGGCGTTACCGATTTCGAGATAGCCCACTTTGGGGTCGTAGTGCACGTTCGACAACGAGCGCACCGGGCTCTTGAGCTCCGGAGACTCCTTCTTAAGGATGCGCGTGTAGACGTCTTTGGCGGCGGCGTCGATGCACTCGACGGTGTGCTTGTCCGTGGCTTCGGTGACGGTCTTACGGGCCATCTTTTTTGCCTTGGGGGCCTTCTTGGCGGGGCTCACGGTGCAGGCGTCCTCGGTGGGTGTCGAATGCTGGCTGGCCGTCGGACGGCCGCTGAAGTGCGTGGGTGCGGTGCTCGGGTGAAGTGCGATGCTACGGTGCGTTGAGGCCCTGATCCATGACGGCCCTTGTGCTTTAGAACTGGAAGTAAATGAACGGCTGAAAGTCCGTGGCGATCCAGGGGGCGATGAGCGCCAGGGCTAAGCCGTAGAGGCCGGCGAAGGCCCAGTCTGAGAGGCCTTGAACACGCGGGGTCAGCCAATCGCGGGACATGCTGACGTGCACGAGGGCAAAGCCCCCTAGGCCCGCCCACCAGAGCCCTTGGTGGGGTGTGGACAGGGCTGCAACGTCGGAGCCACCCGGCACCATGCCCCGGAGAAAGCGGCCCGCTGCGGGGAGGTTGTCGCTGCGAAAGAGGACCCAGCCGCCCACGGCGACCAGCAGCGCGTACAGGTGAGCGACGGCTCGGGGCAGGCGTTTCAGAGTCTGTCCCCAGGAGAGCCGCTCGAACACCAGGAAGGCGCCGTGGTAGAGCCCCCAGAGAATGAAGGTCCAGCGAGCGCCGTGCCACAGTCCGCAGAGCAGGAAGACGAGCAGCAGATTGCGCAGGGTTTGCCGCGAGGTCCCGCGGTTGCCCCCGAGGGGGATGTACAGGTAGTCCCGAAACCAACTCGACAGCGAGATGTGCCAGCGGCGCCAGAAGCTGGTGATCGATCGAGCCAAATAGGGGAAATCGAAATTCAGGGTCAGCTCATAGCCCAGCAGTCCCGCGCTGGCGATGGCCATGTCGCTGTAGCCAGAGAAGTCGCAGTAGATCTGCACGGTGTAGAGCAGGGCGCCGAGCCACTTGGCACCGAACCCGTAGGCCTCGGGGCTGGCGAAGATCTGCTCAACCACGGGAGCCACCGAGTCTGAGACCACGGCCTTCTTGATAAAGCCCACCATGAACAGCACCAGCTGCGCTCGCACGGCCACGTCGGCAAAGCGTCGTTTGCTGGCCAGCTGGGGCAAAAAATCGATGGCCCGCACAATGGGGCCCGCGACCAGCTGGGGGAAGAAGCCCACGAAGAGTGCGAAGTCGAGCAGGCTGCGCGTGGGCTGCATCTTTCGTCGGTACACGTCGATGGTGTAGCTCAACGTCTGAAAGGTGTAAAAGCTGATGCCCGCAGGGAGGATCACCTCAAGCAGCCGGGGTTCGACGGCCAGGCCCATCCATGACAGCAGTTGTGCTCCTTCGCTGATGAAGAAGTCGTAGTACTTGAAGACGCCGAGCAAGCCCAGGTTTGTGCCCAGGCTCAACAGCAACCAGCGTTTGCGGATGCTTTGCGGCTTCTCGGCCGCGAGGGCTCGACCTGCCACGTAGTCGACCACCGTGGAGAAGAGGATCAGCAGCAGGAACTTCTTGTTCCAGGCTCCATAGAAGGTGTAGCTCGCGGCGAGCAACCACAGCTTGCGAGCAGACGGTCGGGGCGTCGCCCAGTACACGGCGAAGACCACCAGGAAGAACCAGAGAAACCTGGGCTCGGTGAAGATCATGGCTGCCCGCGCTCCAGGCGCTCCATGGCGGAGGCTAGGTCATCGCCGAGCAAGCGGCTCAGCCGTTCGGCGCCGGCCTGGTTCATGTGGTCGGCGTCATAGCGCTGGTGAGGGTTGTACAGCTCTGGGTAGCGCCGAGGGTCTTGGTAGTCGATCAGTGCGTCGAAGTGCCCGGCTGTGTGCAGCACTGCGATCCAGGGCTTCTCCCGGACGGAGGGGCCGCTGACATGGATGGCCCGGGCTCCTGCTGCGCGTACCGCGTTGGATTGCCAGTCGACCGCATCCACGTTGGTGGCAGCGAGGACAGACGGTTTGGGCCGCAGGGCGACGATCTTCGTCACCCGCTCACCAAAGGGGCTGGCAGCACCGCCCTTGTCCCACGCGGCAACGGTGGCGACGAACTGCTTCCCGTGGTCAGCGTCGTAGGGCTGCCAACCTTGGTAGCGATCGACGTCCTCCGGGCGGGGGTCTTCTTTGTCCTGGGGAGGGTCTAAGCTCTGCTCCAGCCACCAGCGGGCCGCGCCTATATTCAAGGTGCGCATGAAGTAGCGGCTCAGCTGCTCCACGGCCGAGTGGAGTTGCACTTCGAGGGGTGCGCCGGTTAAGGCAATGGACTGCAAGGCGGTCAGGGTCAGCCGGGTGTTGCGCCAGTACACATCACGGGCAGCCAGGTGCGCGATTTTCGCTGGGCGCTCTGGTCGCCAAGACTCCGGTTCGAGCACCACCCACTTGAGTCGGGCCGGTTGGCTAGACAACACCCACTCGAGTAAGTGATCGGTCTCGTAGGCGTCCATACCGATGGTGCCGAAGTTGAACACCGTGAGCTCTCGTCCCCTGAGGGCAAGCTGCTCTTCGATGATCGTCGAGACGTAACCACGGGCCACTCGACTGCTGCCCAGGAAGACCACGTCGACCGTGTCTTTGTGTTGTTCCCACCAATCGCGCTTCGCTGCCACGCCTCGAGCTGCTGGCCAGGGCAAAATGGCCCGAAAGGCCGCAGACCCGCCTAAGCAGACGAGCAGCGCAACGAGAACCAAGGCGACGCGCCGGAAGAGCCCCACAGGCTTCAGAGCTTGCGACTCCGCTCCAATGTGTCGCGTAGCTCAGCCACCACGTTGTCCGTTTGCGTCTCGTCGAGCACCAGAATATCCCGCAGGGCTTCGCCGATATGGGGGATGTACTTGTCGATGTACTGGCGCTTCTTGAGTTCGTCCGCCACGCGCCGACGGCGCCGCAAGTAGCGATGCATCTTTCGCCCGCACTCTTGGAGGGCCAGGCGCAGCTCTTTCAAGATCTCGGGGTAGTTGGCCACGGCCTCCTTCGACTCGGAGGTGAACGGGACCCAAGCGGAGGCCATATGCACCATGAAGATCACCGGCCCCACGGGCAGGCTGCCTCGGGGCTGCTGCAGGCCGTAGCCCTTCCAGTCGACGGATTGCACAGCCTTGGTAATGGCGCAGGCTCCGGGCTGGTATTGCAGCGGCACGCGGTTAGCGAAGCGCATCACCCGAGCCGGGTGGTCTGCGTTGAGGCTGCCACCCAAGGCGACGCCCACTTCGATCTGAAACGGGTTCCCTCGATAGACGGACGGCGGCCGTGTGCGGCTGACGAAGAACTCCGCTTCGCCGATCTCTTTCTGCAGCCCCTTCTCGATGAGGTCCTCCCCAATGGGAGAGAGACAGCTCGTCGGCGGGTTCATGATCTTCGTGGCAGCGATAGCCTTGTAGACCGCCTCGGCAGACTTGTACTCGAGGGAACGCACCCGGGCTCGGGGCTCAAGCTTGGCCCGCTCACAAATCTCTGCCGCCACCTTGCCGGAAACACGGCTGAAGTCCTTCTGCAAGAAGCCGCCCAGGGTGGTGGAGTCGGTCATCTTCATGAGCTTCATCAACGTGCCCAGTTCCACACCGTAGGGGTGCGGTTTGATCTCCTTGGGAGGATCTGGCAGTTGGTGTGTGGCCCGCTGATAGACGATGGGCGCGTCTTGGTCCGGCGGGTAATAGGCAATGGAGATGTGCGGGTTGGCTACGGCCGTTTGAGACAAGTAGTCGTCAACGCTGGTGCGTCCCTTGGTGTACTGCGCTTCGAGAGTGATCGACACTTCGGTGCCGTGGGGGCGATCCCACTCGATGATCTGGCTGCGCGTACGGACCGGTTTGTTCTTGGCGGTGTCGATGCGCACGCCGACTTCGATGGCGTCGTGTTTGGCACTGATCCGCGAACGGATGATGGTGGGCTTGCCTGTGGTCATGTGGCCGTACATGCCCGCCGCGGAGATGCCGATGCCCTGCTGGCCGCGACTCTGGCGCAAGCGGTGAAACTTGCTGCCGTAGAGCAACTTGGCGAAGACCAAATCGATCTGTTCGGGGAGGATGCCTGGACCGTTGTCGGACACTGTGACCACGAAGCGATCGTCGGCGTTCTTGACCTGCTTCACCAACACCGCGATGTCCGGCAAGATGCCCGCCTCTTCGCAGGCATCGAGGGAGTTGTCCACCGCCTCTTTGACCGTCGTCAGGAGCGACTTGCGCTTGCTGTCGAAACCCAACAAGTGGCGATTCTTGGCAAAAAACTCGCTGATGGAAATCTCGCGAGCGCCTTCGGCCAACTCGTGGGCCTTGGTCTTACCTTTAGGCTTGCTCTTGCGTGGGGCCGCAGGGGCCTTGGTCTTGTCGTTTGCAGGGGCCGTGTCAGGCTCCTTTCCGAACAGGCTTGTCTGGGTGGACATAGTCGATGGGTGTCGCGCTGAGAGAGGAGGGGGCGCGGTGCAGGGAGGAGCCGATCACGCCCCTACCCAGGATCGAGGTAGCCAGGGTCAAGGCCACCAGGGGATCGCTGGTTTCGTAGGAGCAAGACGACTCTGTGAGCGAAGGTAAGCCACCCTAGGGAACCATTCAAGCACGCCACCGAGCGGCCCTTGGTGGCTCCTGCTGATCAGCACAGCGCTGGCCCCATGGTCTCTCGGTCAGCCAGGCCCAGTTCGTGGGCGTAGCGACCAAAGAGGGCTAGGCCAGCTTGCTCGTCCGGCCCCAGGGTGTATCCGATGGAGTGGGCGAGATAGTCATGGCAAAGGGCTTCAGGGAGGTCGTGTTCTTCGGCGAAGCGTTTCGCCAGGGCGGGGCGCTGGGCGAGACCTCGATCACGGGCTTTGGCCAGGACGTCGAGGTTGGTGCCAGAAGCGAGCTGGCTTCCGGCCAACCAAAGGGCGTACACAAACGGGAGACCAGTATTTTCAGTCCACACAGCCCCCAGGTCGAGCACGTCGAGACCTTCTGTCTGGGTGGCGAGGGCCGGGTCGCCGATGCGTAAGACCGCGTCGGCGTCGATGGCGCTCAAGGGCAAGTGCGGCGGGGCGGGGACGATGACGTAATCGCCGCAACCGAGAAAACGCGTCAAGCACACCTGGGTCATGGCCGCAGCGGTGAGGCTCGAGGTGTCTAAGCCCAGGCGCTGGATTTCGTCGACGGGCCGGCGCAGGTAGAGGTTGATCGAGCGAACCGGCCCGCAGCTGGTGATGGCCGGACCGGGGTAGTAGCTCAGTGGCGGATCGCGAAACAGCTCGATGGCCGAGACCAGGGCCAGGTCGAGGGCTCCCACCCGCAGCATGGGCGCCAGCTGGGACGGCACCGCGGCCACCAGTTGCACCCCCGGCGTGTCGTCCAGGCCGACGACCAGGGGCAAAGCGTTGAGATAGGGGACGGTGCCGAGGCGCAACATGGCCGCTGAGTTTAGCAGCCGGAGAGGGAGTTGCTAGCTCGCGGCGTGTTCAGACTCCCGCGACCTGCTGAACCTCAGCGAACCAGATTTCTTGCAGCTCGTCGTCCTTCTGGCCCATGTCTTTTTCGAAGCGTGACGGCGAGGCTTGTCCCTTCCATGCTGAGCGGACGAAGTCGAAGAAGGCTTGGCTATGTTCTTCCTCGTTTGCTTGCAACAGGAAGTTCACCAACGTGTAGCACTGGGCGTAGCGCAAGGTTTGTAGCTGCTGGGCAAGCATGTCGTCGTCGCTGAAGGTGATCACACGGCTCAGTTTGTAGGGCTTCTCGGCAGTGGCCTGCAGCCGGTAGCGCGTGCGATCTCTCGAGTGGGGATCGAACGCGCGCTGCCCCGGGCGACCGCTCATACCCGTGGCGAAGGCCTCAGCCAAGCCGATGTCGAGCCAGATAGGCAGATCTCCTTTGCCGTTCACCGCACGCTGGGTGGTCATGTAAAGGAGTTGCCGAGTGGCTTCGTGAGCTAGCTGGTAGTGCCACGGCCTGGAGATGGCATTGACATAGGCAATACGGTCGTCCCGCTCGAAGAGACCCCGGCGCCCGCTCCCCGGCTCGGGGAAGGATTTTTTATCACCATGGAGCTGCACCTCCATGATCTCTTGAGGTTCGCGCAGCTGGACTTGGGGAGCGAGCAACTGAAAGACCGCGCTGTAAAGCCGTTCGAGGTCGAAGGCCGCAGCGATGGCATCGCCCAAGGGCAGGTTGGAGCTCAGGCGGTAGTGCGCGGTGTTGAGTGTCCATCGGTCTTTCCATTTCTCATCGCCCTCAGCCAGCTGGGACGTCTTGATCCAGTCGTTGCCCCGCCGCGTGGTCCACTTCTTGTTGCGAAGGACGTTGCCCAGAGCTTCGTTGACCGCTTCGTTTTCGGGTTCAGAGATCAACGCCAGCTGCCTGAGCATGCGCGCCTCGCCGGGCAAGCGCGAGTGCTCGGCAAAGGCGGCCAACTCGAGCAGTGCATCCCGCGAATACCGGGACAGGGGACCGCCATCGTCCATGCGCTGGAGCAGTTGACCTAAGCTGGCCACCCGGGAGTTCACGTCTTCGACTTGGTCAAGAGTGAACACTGTCTCGCGAGTGCGCTTGCGCAGCACCACGACCGTCTCGTCGCTGTAGACCACCTGGCCGGTGTGCGTCTCTCCGTCGGTGAGCGTGACGACGTCGTCTTCGGCTTCTGGACGTCGGTCATCGCTGGGGGGGGCAGCGACGCAGAGAACGATAAGAGTGGCGGCAAGGAGTGGCATGAGGAGGGTTCCGGACGGACGGGGGCTAGGGCCGCTGACAATCAGAAGAATGGCTGGGAGCTGGAGGTGAATCTGTCATGTCCAAGGCCTCAAGGCCAACAAACTGGGGATCTGCCCCCCTGATCGGCATACTGGTCCACCGCCAGAATAGCCGCCTCAAGCTCTCTTAGAGCTGCAGTCGAGTGCCGGGCTTCACGCTGTCGCTATCCTTCTTGTTGGAGTTGATTCCCATGCAACGTGGTTGCCTCATTGCCTTAGTGATCGTCATCGTCCTGGGGCTGATCCTGGGGATGACGGCCATGTCTAGCTACAACGGTTTGGTGTCGGGGCAGGAGCAGATCACGGCCAAGGCCGCAGGGATCGACTCCATGTACAAGCGGCGCTACGACTTGATCCCCCAGTTGGTGTCCACGGTAAAGGGCGCCGCCGATTACGAGAGTTCGACCTTGCAGGCCGTGGTGGACGCTCGGGCGTCTGTGGGGCGCATGCAGCTGTCCAGCGACGTAGCCTCTGACCCGGACGCTATGGCCGCCTACATGAAGGCTCAGGATGGCTTGTCGTCCGCGATCGGTCGGCTCTTCGCTGTGTCGGAGGCCTATCCTCAACTACGAGCCACTGAAGGCTTCTTGGCCCTACAAGATCAGATTGAAGGCTCCGAGAATCGTATCGCGGTGGCCCGTGGTGACTTCATCGAAGCGGTGCGGCTCTACAACACCAAACGACGCAGCTTCCCGGCGAACATCATGGCGCAGCTGTTGAGCTTTGAGGAGGCTCCCACGTTGACCTCCGAGCCAGCGGTGCGCGAAGTGCCGGTGATCTCTTTTGACGACGAGGGCTGATGAAGCGCCTGCTTGCTTTGGGTTGTGCGCGGGGCTTTGGCGCGCCTTTCCTCCTGTTGTGCGTGTCGGTTTTGGCAAGCAGCAGTTTTGCTGCTGCGTCGAAGCCGGTTCCGGCCAACGACGGTTGGGTGACCGACCAGGCTGGCTTCTTGAGCGCAGCCGCTGAGAAGTCTCTCGAACACCGCCTGGAGTCCTGGCACCGAGCCACGGGCCACGACGCCGCGATGCTCACGGTGGCGTCTCTCGATGGCACGTCCCTCGAAGACTATGCCTTGGCTGTGGCTCGCTCCTGGAAGCTGGGATCGAAAGAGAACAACGACGGCGTGTTGTTGCTCGTGGTTAAAGACTCCCGAGAGCTGCGCTTCGAAGTGGGCCAAGGTCTCGAGGGGACGCTCACAGACTCTGTGTCTGGGCGCATCATGCGTTCGGTCATCGCTCCCAGGTTTCAGCGGGGCGAGTTCGATGAGGGGCTGACAGAAGGCTTTGAAGCTGCACTGGCTGCGGTGGGAGGCGATGTCACAGCCATCGAAGTGGGCGAGAGCAGAACGAAGCGCCGTCGTTCCACGGGGCTGGGCTTCCTGCCGATCCTGCTGATGATGCTCCTGATGGGTGCCGGGCGCTCGGGGCGGTTTGGTGGTCGGCGAGGCATGGGCGGGCTCGGTTGGTTCCTCATGGGCAGCGCTCTGGGTGGCCGTCGCCACGGTGGCGGTTTCGGCGGAAGTGGTTTTGGTGGCGGCGGTGGAAGCGGCTTCTCCGGCTTCGGTGGTGGTGGTGGCTTCGGCGGCGGCGGCGCGTCGGGAGGATGGTGAAGATGATGAGTGCAACCTCTGTCCCCTTACTCGCTGTGCAGACGGGTCATCAGAGCGGTGGCTGGAGTGACGGCGTGCCTGTCTGGCTGAGTCACCTGTCTGAGCTGGCGCCCTGGTTGCTCACGGGCCTGTGGCTCTTCGTTGTGGGGCGGGCCTACCTGCGCCGAGATCGCTACCGCGCCGTCGATGTCCTCAGCGCCGCAGACCGGAGCCTCGTGTCATCGGCCATTCGTCGCGCCGAAGAGCGCACCGTGGGCGAGATCGTGCCAGTGGTTCTGGAGCGCTCCGACGGGCATCCGGGGGCGAACTGGCTCGCGGCGTTTGTCAGCACGATCTTGGGTTCGGTGCTGCTGGCCCCCGTGTTGCCCTGGAATTCTCCAGCGCTGGTGATCGTGCTACAGACCTTGCTGGGCGTCATGGGTTGGCTCGTGGCATCCCGCTTGGCCGACGTCTCCGGGCTCTTCGTGTCCGATCGCCGAGCCGACGAAGTCACCGGCGAGCAGGCTCTTCAAGAGTTCTACACCCTGGGTTTGCAAAAAACTGAAGCGGCCACAGGGGTGCTGTTGTTCGTCAGTCTGGCGGAGCACCGAGTGCTCGTCCTAGGAGACACCGGAATCAACGCCGTCATGGGCGACGAAAATTGGTCTGGAGTGGTGAATCACGTACTAGAGGGGGTAGCCAAGGGCGATCTCGCCGGTGGCCTGGTGGCCGCTATCGACGAGCTGGGCACGGTCCTCGCAGAAGAGTTTCCTTGGAAAGAGGGGGATCGGAATGAGCTCCCAGATCGCTTGATTGTGCGGCAGCAGTAACCAGCCTTGCGAGGTTGGGGCTTCCCGGAGCGTGGATGCCGTGCCATGGTGTGTGGCTAAACCAACGACAAGACCGGCCCGGTGGAGAATGACCATGAGACTGTCCTTGCTCTGGATCTTTTTGGGCTTGGCGCTTTGTGCGCCAGCCACGTCCGCGCAGAACGAGTCCCTCTACGGCGACATCGTCGTCTCTGATCACGAGGCGTTTCTCGATCTTTCCGCCGACTTCGAGACCACTTGGAGTTTGCTGCTGAACCACTGGGGCGAAGATGCCCTCGCTTGGCCTCAACAGGCTTTACCCGAGACGTGGGTGGTTGTGGGCGACGTTTGGGTGCGCCTCGAAGGCCTGCCCTATCGCAGTGGCACCTGGACTCGGGCTCGGGTGCGCGTCGGCGACTTTCAGGGGGCCGACGAGAAGGGCCAGGCCGAAGCGTTGCTCTATCAGCTCGCTGTCGACTTGGAGACTCTCCGGGAGCTTGAACAGGTGGCGTCCCGTGAGTTGGCAGCCAACCTTGCTGCGACCGCGGTGGGCTACGACAGCTCCGTGAGTTATGGCGTCGACCTGAACCTGCAGGCAGCCGCAAACTACGGCTGGATGCCTTCCGGCCTGATGTTCTCCTCGCTGTGGTTGCAGTGGGGCTGGCCTTGGTATTCCGGCAACGGCTACTACCCGGTGGTGAACAATTACTATTACCACGACGATGGGTACTGGCAGAACCATCACTATGGCCACCACTACTACGACAACTACGCCTACGGCTGGGGGGGCTTCTGGTGGGATGACGACCACGGCTGCTACGACAACAACTGCGGTTCCTGCGGTGGCGGTGG
>JBLIMM010000030.1:0-22238 GCA_047638635.1 Pseudohongiellaceae bacterium
CTACGGCGTAGCAGGCCAAGGTGTACGGCGCGCCGCAAAAACCCAACAGCGCCGTAGACTCGGACAACTCGGCCTTCACTCGCGCTAAAGCCTCACCCACATAGGCCAGGTCGACCTCTGGGTTCGGGCGTCTCAGCGCCGCAATGCGCTCAGGGCGATCGAGGGGCTCGGGAAGCACCGGCCCCACGCCCTCATCGAAGCGCAACGGCATGCCCATGGCTTGCAGCGGCAGCAAGATGTCACTGAACAGAATGGCTGCATCCACGCCGAAACGCCGCACCGGCTGCAAGGTGATCTCTGCGGCGAGTTCTGGAGTTTGCGCCATAGCCAAGAAGCCCCCAGACTTTGCACGCAAAGCGCGGTACTCGGGCAAGTAGCGACCCGCCTGGCGCATCAACCACACAGGCGGAGCAGGCAAGGGCTGACGAGCGAGAGCAGCCAGCAAGGGCTTATCGAAAGATGTCTTCAGTGAGCTATTCATGGGAGGTCCTCGTGCCCGAAAGGGATGAGCGTTGACGAAGCGATGCAGCTCACGGCGTCAGGCGGTAGCCACTACCGCGCACCGTGTGAATGTAGCGAGGGTTCTTTGGGTCAGGTTCGAGTTGGCGACGGAGCCGCACGATGAAGTTGTCCACGGTGCGCAGCGTCGGAAAGGCGTCGTAGCCCCACACCCGATCGACGATGTCTGCGCGACTCACGACCACTCCCGGCTGTTCCGCCAAACAACGCAAGATCAGCGTCTCTTTGGGGGACAGCTCAATGTCATGACCCTTCACGGTCGCCATGTGCGTGGCGAAGTCGATCCGCACGTCACCGAGCATCAGCTGCTCGCCGGCCACTGACGGCTCGGCGACCCACTGGGTTCGCCGCAAGATCGCCTTGACCCGCAAAATTAGCTCGATCAGATCGAACGGCTTGCCCAGGTAATCGTCGCCCCCCAACTCGAGGCCACGCACCCGATCTTCCCGGCTGCCCTTCGCAGTGAGAAACAAGATGGGCACGTTGTTCCCTTGCTGACGCAGGGTGTCGCACACCGTAAAACCGTCCACCCCGGGAAGCATCACATCGAGCAGCACAAGATCGGGACAGGTGGCCGCGATGCTGCGCAGAGCTGCGGCGCCGTCTCCCACAACATCGACCTGGTAGCCTTCGAGCACGAGGTTGTCAGCGACCACCTCGGCCAGATGCGCTTCGTCCTCGACGACGAGTAGGCGCGGTGAACTCATGACAGCATCTCTGCAGAGGCGGACACGACGTCACCGTTGGCAGCGTTCTTGGCCAGAGGCAAAGCCACGCGCACCGTCAAGCCTGGGTTGCGCTCAACGAACGACAGTTTGCCCCGGTGGGCAGCGACAATCTGATCGACAATGTAGAGCCCCAGCCCCACTCCGGGTTGCGTGCGCAGCTGCTCGTCTCCCCCGCGGACAAAAGCCTGGGTGAGGTTCTTCGGCTTCGCGCCCTGGAGCCCGGGGCCTTCGTCACTCACTGCGAGGACGCCCTTGCCCTGGGCGAGACTCACCGCCACCGCCACCGGGCGACCGCCGCCATACTTCAGCGCGTTGCCCACGAGATTATCGAGCACTTGGTTCAGAGCGGCGGGGTCTGCGTGCACGCGCACGGGCCCGTCCACCTCTACCCGAAGCACGACTTTGTCACCATCGGGGCGTTCGCACCGGGCTGCCAAGGAACGGCTGACCAAGTCGGACAGATTCACCGTCTCTAGGTTCATCGGCGCGCGACCTTCATTGAGCGCACGAGTCGCCAACACGTCTTCAGCCATGGCGCTCAGACGATCGAGATCGACCCGAGCCATCCGTAGGTACCGTTCGGTCTTTTGCTCGTCTGTGCGCCCCAGCAAGATCGAGTCGAGGCACAGACGAGCCGATGCAATGGGACTGCGCAGCTCGTGCGTGATGGCGGAGAGAAAGTTCCGCTGCCGTCGATTCAAGGCTCGCTCATGACGCAAAGCTCGTGCCACGAGCCACACGCTGGCCAGCATCAGCAGGCCCATGAAGCCCCCCTCAAGCATCAGCATGAGTGAGTTGCTGCGACTGGATTCTGCCAGGACTGCTAACTGGGCTGAGCCGAAGGGCGCGCCCGCCTCGCTCGCGAGTTCTGAGAGCGCGTCCCCTTGCCCGGAGAAGAACACCACCCACCAGCTGATCAGAGCGATATAAACCACGGTGATGGCTACGTAGAGCCGCACTGGCCAGTGCACATCTTTCTTGCGAGCGGCCACATCATCAGACGTGTTCTGCCCACCGGCGTGATCAGCGGATGCAGTCATGTCGCACCGGCCTCTACCACCTCAGCCAAACCCGCGCCGAACGCCGAGATCGCGTCATCGATGGAACCTTCATCGTGCGCCGTGGAGACAAACGCCACTTCGTAGGCCGACGGTGCCAACCACAACCCTCTCGCGAGCACGCGGCCGTGCAAGCGGCCGTAGATTTCGGCGCCAGCTTCTCCAATGAGGTGAAACGCTTTGGGCGCCTCTCCCGACTGGAGGCAGAGCCAGAGCACCGAACCCACCCGCACCACAGTCGCCGGCACTTCGTGAGCTGCCAGTGCTCCGGAGAATCCAGCCGCAAGACGGGCACCCAAAGCGTCGAGACGCTCGTACACCCCTGCGCCGCTGAGTGCGTCCAATGTAGCGATGCCCGCGGCCATGGCCACCGGGTTCCCCGACAGAGTTCCTGCGTGGTAGACGGGGCCTTCGGGAGCGAGCTGATCCATGGATGCAGCCGGGCCCATGAAGGCGCCCACGGGCATGCCTCCCCCGATGATTTTGCCCACGGTGACCAGGTCGGGAGTGATCCCGGTGAGCTCTGTCATGCCCCCGGGAGCCACGCGGAAACCAGAGATCACTTCATCGAAAATAAGCAAGGCCCCGTGGTGCGCACACAGAGCGGCAAGCTCTTCAAGGAACTGCTGACGTTGCACCAGCAAGCCAGCGTTTGCGGGCATGGGCTCGATGATCACCGCAGCCAACTGATCGCCCTTCGCTGCGAACAGGTCGGCCAGCGCTTGGCTGTCGTCCAACGGCAGCACTTCTGTGAGTTCGGTGTACGCCGCAGGTACGCCCCCGGAAGACGGCGTGCCAAAGGTCGCCAAGCCAGAGCCACCTTTGACCAGCAGTGAGTCGACGTGGCCGTGGTAACAGCCTTCGAACTTCACAACTCGATCTCGGCCGGTGACACCGCGCGCCAAGCGCACGGCACCCATGACAGCTTCGGTGCCGCTACTGGTGAAGCGCACCTTGTCCGCGAACGGAAAGCGCTGCAACACCCGCTCGGCCAGCTCGACCTCAGCGGCGCAGGTGGCACCAAAGCTCATCCCGTCGCGGACAGCCCGTTCGACTGCGGCGACCACAGCAGGGTGTGCGTGGCCCAACACCAAAGGCCCCCAAGAGCCGACCAAGTCAACGTGGCGGCGTCCCAAGTGATCAATGATGTGTGCACCTTCGCCGCGAGTGACAAAGGGCGGCTCACCATCCACCGCACCGTAGGCTCGCACGGGGCTCGACACACCGCCGGGCATGACCTTGCGCGCCCGGGACAACAGCTCATGCGTGCTCATGACAACCAGCCTTTGCCGAGGGCATCCCGCCCGTGATACGTGATGATCAGGTCAGCCCCCGCCCGGGCCATAGAATGCAGCACTTCGTTCACCATGGCAGGTTCATCTACCCACCCTTGCGCCGCAGCAGCCTTCACCATGGAGTATTCGCCAGAGACGTTGTACGCAGCCACGGGCACTGAGCTCTGCTCGGCAATGCGAGTGAGCACGTCGAGGTAAGCCAGCGCGGGCTTGACCATCAACATGTCTGCCCCTTCGTCCTCGTCGAGCAACGATTCGCGCAGGGCCGCCTTGCCATTGCGATAGTCGAGCTGGTACGTCTTGCGATCACCGGCCTGGGGCGAGCTGTTCGCTGCATCGCGAAAGGGCCCATAGAAGCTCGAAGCAAACTTGGTCGAGTAGGACATGATCGCCGTGTCGCACAAGCCAGAGTCGTCGAGCGTCTGGCGCATGGCCGCCACCCGGCCATCCATCATGTCGGACGGGGCCACCACATCGGCTCCCGCCTGGGCATGTGCCAGCGCCATAGCTGAGAGCAACGGCAGGCTTTCGTCGTTCACGATCTTGCCGTCCCGCAACACACCGCAATGCCCGCTGGACATCGACCCACAGAGACAGACGTCAGTCATGATGACCAAGGCCTCGCCATAGGCTTCGCGCAGCGCCGCCACAGACCGAGACACAAGGCCATCGGCTGCGGTGGCCGACGAAGCCATCTCGTCTTTGTGCTCGGTGACACCAAACAGCAGCACGTTGGTGAGACCAATGTCTAGGTCACGTCCCACTTGCTGCACCAGTTGTTCCACAGACTGACGCGCAATCCCCGGCATGGACTCGATGGGCAAATCTGCCCCGCGACCCTCCATCACAAAGTACGGCTGAATCAACTGGGACGGGTGCAGCCTTGTCTCGGCCACGGCCTCTCGCAGAGGCGCGCTGCTGCGCAAACGTCGCGGGCGATGGATCATCATCAGCTTGTCTCAGCCTTTCGTGGAGGGGTGCGCCGCGCCATGCTCACGCCCCGCAAAGAGTTTGTAGAGCAACGCCAACGTGGCATCGGGCCCCGAACCCACAGGCCGCTCATGGGAGAGCCCTTCGTCTTGCAGCGATTCGCACGTGGAACGGCCCAAGCCCACTCGCACACAGTGAGCAGAGGAATCGATACGCCCTAACGACACGGCCGAGGCCACAGCCGACGGGCTCATGTAAATCACCACGTCCGCATCGGACACGGTCTCGCCCTGGGCTTCGCTCACCGTGCGATACACCGGGAGTTGCTCGACGGTGATGCCCCGAGCTTTGAGTGCCTCTGGCAACTCAGGCCGACAAACCTCCGCGCACGGAAACAGAACCGTGCCACCTGCGGGAACATCGATCATCGCAGCCAAGGCTGCCGAACCGCCCCGTCCCACAATCTTCGCAGTGAGCCCTTCCGTGGCCAGGGCATGGGCCGTCCCCGGACCCACAGCAGCCACGACCACGCCCTTTGGCATTCGCTGCCCGGACAATCGCCGCGCCGTCTCTCGGCTGGTGACTGCAACCACATCGCCCGCGTTCAGCCGTGCAAGGCGCGCAGGCAACTCAGGAACACGCACGGATTCGAAGGAGAGCACTTTCTCGTGGCTCACCGCGGCACCGATCTGCTCAAGCCGTTGACCCAGCAGCGAATCACCTGAGGACGCGCCGACGAGCGTGACGGCCAACCCGCCCAAAGGCCCAGCCAACGTGGGCACTCCCGCCGTGACCGCAGCCCACGCTTCGTCCACCGCTTCTTGGGCCGACGAAGCCGAGGCAGCTGCCCAGCGATCGGTGTCTCCCACCGTGGGATGATCTGCGCCCAAGAAGACGATGGCCTTCCACGGTGCAGCTGCCGACCCGGCCCCGTCTAAGGCGAGATCGTCGGCACTCGGTTCTGCCTGGCGCAGCAAGGCACCCAACGGCAGGTGACAGCCGCCCCCTGCTCGCGTGAGCATGGAACGTTCTGCCCGCACCGCTGTGGCCGTCAGCTCGTGATGAAGTTTCTCTTCGCACAAAGCGATCAACGCTGCTTCACCCTCGCGCACTTGCAAGGCCAATGCTCCTTGCGCCGGAGCGGGCACAAAGTGCTCCACCGGCAAGGGGATGACCACCAAGCCCTTCGTATCAATCTCGAGGCGGGACAACCCAGCCGCCGCCAAGACGATGGCGTCGTAGCGCCCCTCTCGCAAACGATTCACGCGAGTGGGCACGTTGCCCCGCAGCGTCGCCACGAGCAAGTCCCCCCTCAAGGCGAGCAGTTGAGCCTGGCGACGGGGCGCGCTCGTGCCTACCTTCGCCCCCGACTTCAACGGCATCACCGCCATCGACGGGTCGTGCGCTTCCAGAGCAATGAGCAGCCACTCATCGACCAAAGCACGCTCGGGCACCGCAGCGATCACCAACCCGGGGACCGACTGTGTCTCGAGGTCTTTGTGGCTGTGCACGGCGAGGTCGACATCGCCATTCAACAGGGCCCGTTCAATCTCTGCGGTGAAGAACGACTTGCCTTCGACTTGCGTCAGCGGCACATCGTCGATGGCGTCCCCGCGAGTTTGAATCACGATGATCTCGACGTCTGCTTCCGGAGCCAAGTGACTTGCGACGTAGTGAGCCTGCCAAAGGGCCAGGTCAGAACCACGTGTGCCAATACGAACCTTCATGGGAGATGATCCTCAACAGTGTCAGTCAGCCCGGTGTCTCCAGGCGACTCTGCAACCATGCGCTTAATGGCGCTCACCGGGAGATGCATCAGCCTCCCGAATGTCTTACGCGCCCAACGTTCTATAGCTCTGCGATCTTCGTCACCCAAGTGCGCAAGTCGACCGCCTAGCAAACCGTTCAGCTCTCTCACGAGAAGCTCTTCGGAGGCTTCTCGAAGGTCGCTCAACACTGGCGCCACAACGTCTTCGCGAAAGCGCCGAGTGTACGTTTCAATCTTCTTCTCCACGAGCAACTCGGCGTCCTCTGCCGCCGCGGCGCGCAGGGCACGATGAGCATCGGCCAAAGACCGGAGCTCGTCGAGGGAGAGCACCGTCACATCGGGGGATGCCATGTCGGGCAAATCCCGGGGCACAGCCAAGTCAATGGCTTGCAGGCCCTGCCCACAGGGTGCTTTTTGGGCCAGGGCCAACAACACTTCGGGCTCTAGCACCAAGCCCGGTGCGGAAGTCGCGCTGACCAACACGTCGACGGCGGGCAGTTCTGCAACGAACTCCGCCAGGGTCATCGGCCGGGCAGCACAAGTCTTGGCCACCGCAGCCGCCGGAGCCAAGCTGCGATTGACGACCCACTTGGGTGTGTGGCCGGCCTCATGTAAGGCTCGCACCACCAACTTGCCCATCTCACCGGCGCCCACCACCGCGACCGCCTGGTGCCCCAGCGCCGCTCGCTCGGCCAAAGCCGCCACGGCCAAGTTCACAACAGACACCGGATGGCGAGCCAAGTCGGTCTCGCTGCGCACGGCTTTACCCACCTGCAGAGCGTGATGAAACAGGGGCCCCAAGAGCGTCCCCACCAAGCCAGCGTCGGCAGCCTGCCCGTAGGCTCGGCGAACCTGGCTGATAATCTGATCTTCGCCCAACATCAACGAGTCGAGAGAGCTCGTCACTCTGAACAGGTGACGAATCGCCTCGCGACCTGTGCGCAGCTCAAGTAACTCGCTCACCATCGCCGCACCGTCTTCTTTCAGCGCCAGAACACCGCCCAGTCGTTGCAGATCAGCAGCACAGGGCGCAGCTCCTTCTTCACGGGCGAAGATCACCTCGACCCGGTTGCAAGTGGCCAAGTACACCAGTTCTGAAGCGCCCAATTCGTCGGACAAGTTGCGCACGAAACGATCGAGGGCAACGCCCGTCGGTCGGCGGACAGAAGCGAGGGCACCCACGTCGGTGCGATGTAACGAGAAGCCAGCGATTGCGATGCGGTCCATCAGAATCGCAGTTTAGCCAGACCGGTTCGGTGGACTGTCATAGCTGTGTCATGCGCTCGAGAAGCTTTTCGTAGGTCAGTTCGCGGCTGACGACTGATCGGCCAGCAAAGCCGACAGCTCCCCTGAGCAATCCTCGATCAGAGCATCGATTTGCGCCGCCCGAGTGCGGAAGGAGAGCACGCAAACCCGAGCCATGTGCCGACCGTTCACCGTGCACCCCGTGAGCATCACCCGCCCCAACGCCGCGACCCGTTCCATGAGTTCGGCAGTGACCCGGTTTTCATCAGCGAGAGAGGCTCCCGGCCAGGTGGCATGGAAGGCAAGCAGGGACAGCTCAGGCCAAGCGTCCATGGCCACACCTGGCAAGGCTGCGAGGCGTTTGGCGGCGCCCTGGGCCAAGGCGCGCTTTTCCGCCAAAGCGGCCACGAACTTCTCGGCGCCAAGCAGCTTGATCGGCAGCCACAGCCGCAGCCCCCGATAGTCCCGGGAGAGTTCGGGGCCGTACTGGCTGGGATCGTAGAAAGCCTCAACCGGCTCGGGCAGGTAGCTCGCCGTCTCCGCGTGAGCCCGTCGCAGAGCCTCTCCATTGCGCACCAGCAACGCCCCCACCCCATAGGACAAGAACAGCCCCTTGTGCGGGTCGAGGGTCAACGAGTCAGCCCGCTCCAATCCAGACAATAGCGGCTTCAACTCGGGGACGATATGGAAGCACGCGCCGTAGGCCCCGTCGCAGTGGTGCCAAAGGTTTTCCCGAGCGCAGAGATCGGCGATCTCGGGTAAGGGATCAATGCTCCCGGTGTTCACCGTCCCAGCGGAGGACACCACCATGAACGGCCTCAAACCGGCCTTGCGGTCTTCGTCGATCATGGTCTGCAGTACGTCCAGATCCATGCGGAAGGCCTGGTCGATGGGCACGATGCGCACCCGGTCCTTCAGAATGCCCGCCATACGGGCCGACTTGGTCACGCACAGATGCGCCTGGCTCGACGTGTACAGCACGCCCTGGCGCAGTTCGGTGCCCAGCTTCTCTTCCCGAGCACAGACCACCGCCGTGAATGTCGCCGACGACCCCCCCGTGGTCAGCAAACCCCGAGCTCCCTCGGGAAACCCCATCCAGCCGCACAGCCAGCGGAGCACGTTCGCCTCCAGTTGCACTAGCGGCGGAGCCGCCTGCCACACGCCGGTGTAACGATTGGTCGCGGACGCCACGAACGCAGCCAAGGCCGACTCGAACAATCCGCCCCCAGGGACGAAAGCCATGTATCCCGCGCTGGCCGTGTTGAACGAGGTTTCCACCCAGCTTGAAAAGTAGGGTTCGAGCACCGCATCGAGATCGGTCCCCTGCTGAGGCGGCTCGTTCTCTTCGAGAGACCGGCAAAGAGCCTCAGGCCCCTGAGCACCACCAAGGTCGCCACGAACCGGCATCTGCGGCAAGGCAGCCAAGTGCTCGACCACTTTGTCGATCACCGCTGCGCTCATCTCCCGCAACGCCTGGGGATCATGATCGAGGTCGGCGAGGTCGGCGGGCCTCTCGGAGTTGTCGCGTTGCGCTGCTGCCACGGGCTTCTCAAAACGGGGGAGCGACACTCTACGGTAAGAGCCCCCGATCCCGGGCAAGCCGTGACAGCCCTTAGCCGCCTTCCATGGCCTTCCAGAAGGCATCGGCGCTGCGGTCCCGGTCGCGATCGCGCTTGGGAAACCGTCGCGACGAGACGAACACACCTCCCACTCCTTGATCGAGGGCTAGCCCCAGTAGGCGCCACTCCTCAAGCTGTTGGTAGTACTCGGCGTCGAGAATCAGGTTCCAGATCTTCTGCCGATCGGCCCCAGAGAGCTCGTCGGTCTTGCGTGAGTAAAGCCACTCGGCCTGCTCACGATGGTCAGGAATACGCAGCAAGTCCTTTGCATTCATCGCCGCCAGTTCGTCTGCGATGTCTTCCCGCTGGATCTCGATCAGCATGTCCCCGAGGGACAAAGCTTCAAGATCATCAACGGCAGGAACGCCACCCAACGCCCGACTCATGATGGCAGTGATGGGGTCCGAGTCGATCATGCCGCTCGGCGGGGTGGTCGGCACTCGATCCAGGAGCTGCAGCAGGTTCTGCGAGCCATCGGGGACCACGACCCCCAACATGAGGAACAACGTGCAGCGAGCGTAAGCCCGATCGCGAGGCAGGAAGCTCTCATTAAGAGCCATGAACTCAAAGCTGGCCGGGGCCTCGCTCTCGCGATCGAGCACAAGGTTGTCCCAATGACGCTCCCCGCTATGGGCTCGGTGCTGCCAGCTGTCACCGGTTTTACTCACCGTCACAGCCAGGTCCTTCGGTGGCCCGAACACTGGCGGCGGAGGCGACGAACCCTGGGGAACAAAGCCCGACCAGCCGGGGCGAAACCATCCGGGGGTTTCGCGTTTCCATGAGTCTTGGCCCACCCACGACTCGCCGTAGGCCGCAATATCGAGCTCGTCGATCATCCCTTGTGCGAGCCATGGCGGGACCAAGCCCCAAGCCCCCTGGCGCAACAAGCGCGCCGACAGGTGGGCCAGCGTGTAGTAGCCGAGGCCATGCTCCAAAAAGACCTTGCCGTGGCCCGCAGCAAACTCGTGAGACAGATTGAAAACCTGCACCTCCCAGGTGCGGACATTCAGGCCAGCCACCAAATCTTGCGACCAGATGGGGTTTCGGCCTTGTTTCCAGCCGCTGTAATCGTCCTCCGCCCAGTCAAGCAGAGCGACCAGCTGCTCAAAGGAGCGCTCCCCTTCTGCGAGATCTGCCTGGGCGAGCAGCAGGGGCAGTCGGCGTCCGGAGATCAGCCCTGCCGCGCCGCTGAAGTGCTGCTCCATAAGAGGTACGAGGTGTTCCAGCCCTTCCGTGGCGTCCTCAAGCACCTGCTGGGCGATCGCTTCGTCGCGGAGGCCATCGGCCTGCATGACGTAGAGATCGAAGGGACCCACCGTGCGATGCAAGAACAGCGGCGTGTCCAAGGTGCGCAAGAACAGCTCCCCGGAGCCAGGACCGCTGGCATCAAAAGGCGCTCCCCCGTTCGGAAAAGCCAAGTCGAGGAGCTCGTCACGATAGACCTGGCTATCGCCGCTGGGCAGCAGAGCGCAGAGGCTCAATAAGACGGCAGTCAGTCCAAGCATGTGATGCTCCTGTGCATTGAGCGGGGTCTTTCCTGGCCAGCGAAGTTCATGGTGTTCGTTGAGCGCTTCGAGGCCCACTCTTTGTCGTTCAGCGGTGATTTAACTTACGTCCGACCTGCGATTCTCACGGCCACGACCTGTGAGCAGCTGGTCTAGCCTGGCAAACGGGACAGATCACGCTTTGTTACGGGGTGTTTTCAGAGGAGTGACCAATCAGGCCATCCCGAGTCACCAGGAGTCCCACTGTCGGCCCAATTCCCCGACATCATCGCCCGGGAAGCCTCCTGCGCGCACCCGTTTCTCCGGGTCCACGCCCTGCCTCCCCAAACTCCTGAGCTCACATCCTTATACTGGTCTCGCCTTTTCAGACCTCGCAATCCCTCACCCCGCTCCTCTGAGACACGCCGCCGTGAAGATGGTGCTCCGCTCTACCCTCCTGCCCGCCCTGATGACACTCCTCGCGGTGGGCTGCTCGTCTCATGCCGCTGAGTCTGAGTCGACTTCGATGCTCCCTACGGCTGACCTGTCCGCCCTGAGCACCCTGGCTGGCGCCCAAGGGATTCACAATCTCGCTTACCACGGCCCCAAGCTCTGGACCGCCGGGCAACTCAGCGAGGAGCAGCTCATGGCGCTCGGCGCCGCTGGCATGGATCTGTTCATCAGCCTGCGCCTGGACAACGAGAACGGTGCTGGCGGGGAAGAAATGCAGTTTCAGGACCAACCGGGCCACTTCGTCCGGCTGCCCGTTGCTGGCAAGCAGGGCATCACTTTCGACAACGCCCGGCTTCTCGCCGAGCTGCTGGCCGCCCACGCCGATGAAACCGTCACGGTCTACTGCGGGAGCAGCAACCGTGTGGGGGCGCTCTTCGCTCTGATGGCCTACGACATCGACGGCCTCTCTGGTGAGCAGGCGATTGACATCGGCGTTGCCCACGGCCTGAGCAGCCTGAAGCCCCTGGTCCGCGAGTTGCTCGAACTGCCTGCGGCTCCTTAGGGAACCAACTCCCCCAGCTGCTGCAGCACCCAGCGGAACTCCTGCTCGAGGCAATCGAGGAGAGTCACCGCACCCAGAGCCTCTCGCCGCGCCATTGGCAGCGCCCCGAAGGAATACGTCTCGATCTCGAGTTGGGCCGTGACTGCGGTGCGCTGCACCAAGGCCAAGAGGTGCTCAAGATCAGGCCTCGTGGTCGTCAAAAGACCCTCGTCGTCTAGCTTCTCAGCGAACAGGGGGACGTGGTAATGCACCCTCCATTCGTCAGCGGCGAGGGCGCTCTCGTCGGCCAGGGCCAGAGGCAAGTCGGCTAGGCGCCGCAGGGGTTGGCCTTGCTGGCGCACAATCACCTGGTGAAACCAACGGTCCTCGGCGAAGGGCGTCAGACGCTGAAGACGCCCCGCAGGACCCCGAGAGACGATGGCGCAGGACAACTGCACTTTCGCAATGGGCACGCCAGCCTTAGCGAGGGCGGTCAGCGAGGCCGCCATGTCCTCAAACTCGACCGCCTGGTGGCAGGCGTCGTAGCAAAGGCCCAGATGGCCTTGGCTTTCGGGCAGCAGCCGCCGAGTGAAGAGATCGACCACCTCATCGGTGGTTTCCAGGAACGACAGGGGTTCGGGCTCGATCGCCAGGGTGACCTTTCGGCCCGTCTCCTCCGCCAACTGGGCCAACCCAGCATCAGCGGCAAGAAGCCCGGCCACCACCGCATCTTCGTCGCACAACTCCGCTCCCCAAGGCTTGTAAGCCCCTGAATGGGTCGAAAGAGTGCCGTTCACGCCCTCTGGCAAGCAGGCCGCCAAGGCCCGCGCTGCCGACAAGGTGTAAGACAGCCGCTCCTCTTCGGCCCAACTTGGCCGAAACACCGCGTCTTTCACTCGATCCCCATGAAAACTGCCATAGGGAAAGGCGTTCACGGTGAAGACGTAGAGGCCAAGGGCGTCCAGAGCCTCGATGAGGCGCCCGGGGTCAGCCTCCACCTCGCGGGCTACGGTCTTGGGAAACCACAACCCCACCCCCATCTTTCCAGCCACCCCAAGACGCCCGGCCAAAGGCTTCGCGTGGGACTCCAGCGCCTCAATCATGCCCCCCAAATCGTCGTAGGGATGCACGTTGGTGCAGTAGCCCAGGTGCTGGCCGGTCTTCAGTTTCATACTAGGTTCACATCACAGGTTGGCTGGGGGTCTGGCTGGCGTGAGAGAGAGAGCCAGGGGCCGAGCATGTCTCTGTGGAGCCCGCAGGCAAAGGCTGATCTACCCGAAGAGTGGCACGACACGCGGTCCGTGAGGCACACTAGAGGTCCTGCGCCAGATGTGCCGGGCGATGGAGACTGCTCCCGCCCCCACTGGCAAGCACTCAGAAGTGATCCATGACTGAAGAACAACCGAACGGCTCCAAGCCGAGCAAGCGCCGACGCAGTCGCCGCAAACCATCCTCAAAAACCTCCTCGCAAGGCAACAGCGGCGGCTCCGACGAAGGCAAGGCTAGTCAGCCCGCCTCGCCTGACGACGCGGCTGAGAGTGACGCCGATCAGGGTGTCCCGGTGGGCGAATGCGCCTTTGCAGAGTTCGATCTCCGCGAAGATCTGCTGCGCGGCATCGCTGCCAGCGGCTACCGCACCCCTTCCGAGATTCAGGCTCGCACCCTCCCCTACGCCCTCGACGAGCGCGACGTGGTGGGACAAGCGAAAACAGGCACGGGTAAGACGGCGGCCTTCTTGGTGCCGTCGTTGCAGCTGCTCACCGACAAGCCCGGCCCCCGTGTGCTCGTCGTGGTGCCCACCCGCGAGCTGGCCATGCAAGTGAACGAAGAGGCCCAAGCACTGGGTCGCTTCATGAACATCTCGACCCTGGCGATCTACGGGGGCGACCCCATGAAGCGCCAGCTCGATGCCCTCGAGAAGGGCGTTCATGTCATCGCGGCCACTCCAGGCCGGCTCCTCGACCACTTAGGACGGGGAACCCTGCGGCTCACAGAGCTCGACATGCTGATCCTCGATGAGGCTGACCGCATGTTCGACCTGGGCTTCCGGGAGGACATCGCCAAGATCATGCAGAAGGCTGGCGGCCGCCGTCAGACCATGCTCTTCTCGGCGACCCTCTCTGAAGAGGTCCTGGGTCTCTCAGAGCGCTACATGAACGACCCGGCCCAAGTCTTCTTGGCCCCGGACAAGATGACGGTCGAGGGGGTCGAGCAGACGGTCTTCGCCGTCGACCAACCCTTCAAGACCGACTTGCTGGTCGAAGTGCTGAAGCGTGAGAAGCCCGCGCGTTCGATCGTCTTCACTCGCACCAAGATCGGCGCCGATCGACTGGCCATGCGCTTGAACAAGCGCCGCCTGCCAGCCCATGAGCTGCACAGCGGCCTGCATCAGAAGCGTCGCGAACGCATTCTCGCGGACTTCCGCGAGGGCAAGTTTCAGTACCTGATCGCCACCGATGTGGCCGCCCGAGGTATCGACATTGATGGCGTGTCTCACGTGATCAACTACGACATCCCCGAGCAACCTGAAGACTACGTGCACCGCATCGGTCGCACAGGTCGCATGGGCGCTACTGGGCGTGCGGTCACCTTCGTCACCGGCGAAGATGGCATGTACCTCACGGCGATCGAGAAGCTGATCAACCAGGAGATTCGGCCCATTCGCTACGACGGTGTGCGCACCCAAGAGAAGAAGGCGGCCGAGAAGAAGGTCGAGCCCAAGGCTCCTGCCTACATCAAGACGCTCAACGGCTACATTCGCAAGCGCAACCGATGACGACCCTGTGAGCGCTCGCTGCCACGTCGTGCGTACCTGTGGGTAAGAAGCGCGGCAGTGACAAGGCCCGCTCAGCCACAGTGCCGGGCATCGTCACACGAGTGAGTTCCCGTTCGGTTCAGGTCTGGCTGACCGACAGCGAGACCAGTATGCGCTGCACTTTGCGGGGCAACCTCTGGGCTGCAGAGCGTGACTCCACCCGGCCCGTTGCAGCGGGCGATCGGGTCGATGTCGTGGTCGATGGAGACGCCGGCGTGATTCAGTCGGTGCAAGATCGGGTCAACCGCCTTGCACGTCCCCAGGCCTTTGGCACGTTTAGTGGACGCTCCCGACACAGAACGGGACACAGTCCTCCCGTACAGGTCATTGCGGCCAACCTCGACAGGCTCATCGTTGTGGCAGCTCTCGAAGAGCCGCCGTTTCGCCCGGGCCTCGTGGACCGCTTCTGTGTGGCCGCCGACATGCAGGGCATCGACGCGGTGGTGGTGCTGAACAAGGCCGACCTGCCCTGCGATCGCACGGTAGCTCAGCCCTACATCGATGCAGGGCTCACGGTCTTTCAGACCAGCGTCCACACCCGCGAAGGGATCGACGATCTGGCTGCAGAGATGGCCCAAGGCAGCAGCCTGCTGGTGGGGCACTCGGGCGTGGGCAAGTCGAGTCTGCTCAACGCGGTGAGCCCCGACCTCAAGCTGCGCGTGGGCCACGTCACGACCTTTCACGGCCGCGGGCGCCACACGACCACCCAGGTCACCCTGCTCCGCCTCGACAATGGCGGCTGGGTCGTGGACAGCCCGGGCATGCGAGAGTTCGCTCTGGAAGACGTGCCCCCCGCCGAGTTGGCTCGACTGTACCCAGGCTTCGAAGAGCTCCCCCGGGACTGCCACTTCAGCAATTGCCGCCATAACTCCGAACCCGGATGCGCCGTCCGCGCCGCCGTTGAAGACGGCCGCATCCAGGAGGAGCGCTACGAGATCTACCTGCGCATCCTCGACGAGGTCAGCGAGGGCGGCACGTGACCCTGCCCCTGCCAGCCACGGTGCTCAGCGGTTACCTCGGCGCGGGCAAGACCACCCTGCTGAACCGCATTCTCTCCGCGGACCATGGCCGCAAGCTCGCGGTGATCGTCAACGAGATCGGCGAGATCGGCATCGACCAAGCGCTCGTTGTGGGCTCCGACGAAGAGGTCATCGAGTTCAGCAACGGCTGCCTCTGCTGCACCTTTCGAGGCGACCTGGTGGCAACGCTCACCGACCTCACCCGCCGGGCTCACCAGCTGGATGGCGTGCTGGTCGAAACCACCGGCCTGGCCGCCCCCGCCCCCATCGCCCAGTCGTTCTACGTCACCCAGCAACTTCGCGACGCCTACCGCCTCGACGGCGTGGTCACCGTCGTGGACGCCCGCCACATCGGCCTGCATCTCGACAAGGGCATCGAAGCCCGAGCCCAAATCGCCTTCGCCGACGTGCTGCTGCTGAACAAGACCGACCTGGTCACCGATGACGAAGCCAGCGCCATCGCCGCACGGCTGACCAAGCTCAACGGTCTCGCGCGCATTCACCGCACCGTCCACGGCGAAGTGCCTCTGGATGCCGTGCTCGACGTGGGCTCGTTCGACCTGCAGCGCACCCTGGCCAGCCACCCAGGCTTTCTCGACGGCGACTCGCCCCTGCCCAGCGGGGGTCACGAAGAAGGGGTCGGCTCCGTGAGTCTCCAAGACACCGGCGATCTCGACCCAGAGAAGACCACCATGTGGCTGCGCTTCTTAGCCACCCGCCGGGGCCAAGACCTCTACCGCATGAAGGGCATCCTGGCCATGTCCGGCAGCGACCGCCGGATGGTGTTTCACGGTGTGCACACGCTCTTCGAGTCCCTCGCCGACCGCCCTTGGGGCCCGGACGAAGAGCGACGCAATCGTTTGGTGTTCATTGGGCGCAACTTGGATCGCGAAGAGCTGAAGCGCGGGCTGGCGGCCTGTAAGGCGTAGGTCGTGTATGTGGGTTCGCGAGCCGCGTTCGTGCCCCCCTTCCCGACGGCCAACAGATCGCCCCCGTAACGTTTCACGCTAATCATCTGCTGGCCAATACAACGAGCTCATGCCATCAGAGATGTCGCCAACGATCCGTGCACTACTGAGAACAGATCCATCCGAGGCAGCGTGCAGTTGAATGAAGAAGTCTAACTTAGTGAAACCGTGACCCATTTCCTCGGCAAGGAAGGCCAGCAAGCCACCTTGTGCCTCCGAGTGCCTGAGTAGAACCGCGATGACCGCGCCATCTTCACTGAACCGTAGGCCTTTGACACAGAGGTGCTGCGACGGGGTAATAGAAGGCGAGAGAATCGCGAGCGTCTGAAAATCTGAGGCCCTGATGAGTTCCACCGGGAATTTCCGAGGAGTCTTCGTCCCAAAGTAATCCCTGCACACAGCAAAGACATCTTCGGTTGGACTCCACCGCACAGGTCCCTGGTATCTGGGGACTGGCCCTGTCTTATACAGAAGCTGTAAGTGGCCCGATTCGAAATCAATCAAGTAACCCACGAGACCTGTGCGACTCGCCGCAATAGCCAACGTCCCATTGCGATTGAGATACATCCTTGGGTAGTCACGCAGCCGATCGAGGCTCTCTTCACTCAAGCGTTTCGCTTGGGGTAAATCGTCCAAATGAACACCGCCCCCATTCCGGATTGCATCTCCTATTGAGGCGTCGATTTCAGCCCGAGGAGTCTTGGAGACTCGAGACTTCACCAGCAGCGACTCAGCCCCTGGGCCTATGCGAACTTCGAACCGTAGCTCAGAAACCGGCAGAGCCTTCCTGATCACGACCTCAATCGGCGGCAAATCTCCCTCGGCGAACTCTACGAGGGCGGCTTCTTCTCCTGAATCGCAGGTGCACAGAATCGTGAGACCGATCACACCTAGAGCGCCCCGCGTGCCTCGCCGAAACAAAGCCATCAAGAGCCGCTGGTAGTCACGTTGGCCTTCATGGCAAATCCCTACGACTCGCTGAGTCATATCAGCCCCCCGGTTGTCTCAGAGAACGGTCGGACGGCGGCAAAAACTTCAGCCAGCCATGACCCTGCCTACGGGCAGTACGCAGAGAATCCATAACGCACAAAAACCAAGACGGGTCGAGCGTCCATCTGACCACCGAGAACCCGAGCCCAGAGCTCACGCTGGACACCACGCACGGCCGGCGCTCCTACTCAGCGCCGGCTGACTGACGGATGCTCTGCTCTTCGTTCCAGCGATTGGCGCAGTCCGGATCGATGCGGAAGTCCCAGAATGTCGGCTTCCAGAACTCCTGGGACGTGTCGTTGAAGTGGCCGTGATCCGTGGGGAGCTTGCCGGTGCGTGGGAATCCGCGGATGACGATCCGCGCGCGCACGTCCGGGCGCAGGTGATCGACGATGGGCAGGGCGCGCATAATGTTGTTCCACTTTCCCAACGTGCGATCCATCTCGGACTCCTGTTCGGTGATGAACGTATCGATCCACTCCAGCAAGCTGCCATGGGGCAGCACGCCCCAACCATAGCGGTCGTTCTCTTCGGCGTCCGGATGCAGGCACAGGTTGTAGAAGTGCGTCTCTTTGTTTTGTTTTAGGTAGGCCAGCATGGTGTCGGCGAACTCCTTGAGCGTGCAGGCAGCGCCCATGTAGACGACGTCGCGGAAGTCGAACAAGCGACGTCCGCTGACAGTCTCGCGCCAGCCGTAAGCACGCACCATCTCATTGGCCACGATCGCGCCCATGCTGTGTGCGATGACGGTGACTTCCGGGATGTACGGCGAGTTCTGCATGGTGCGGAGATTGCGCAATAGGGCTTCTGCTTGATCCTGCCCGTCGCCTCCAGCCTGGACCTGCGTGTTCAGTTCCGTGACCAGCTGCTTGAGCTGGACGTCGCGGCGCTTGATGCCCCCGAGCTGTTCCATCAGCTTTGAAAGTCCGCCCGTACGCTCCGGTTCCGCCTTGTCGAAGTCTTCGTCCCGCACGAACAACAGGCGCGCGCGCCTGCGCATGTTGCCGAAGGCCGGCAGGCCCGCGCCGTCGAGCAACGGCGTCGTGGCGATGCGCAAGGCTCCCGGTACCAGGCCGAGGCCCGCGTCAGCGACCAAGTCACGCTTGGGTGTCCGCGAGGCGGTTTTATCGATCCAGGCCGAGCCGTCCCAGCCCGAGGGGGGCTGCACAACATCGTTATCGAAGTAGTACCCCCGCGACTGGTCCAGCTGGCGGAAGTAGGTGATCGGAAGCCGGGTGAGCGCGCGGCCAAAGTCGGCCAGGAACAGGAAGGGAGAGGTTGGGATTGCCGCGACGAGATTTGACTCGCCCTCTCGGATCTTGAACAGGTGGTCGGCGTACGACGAACCAATGCCCGTCTCCCAGTTGACGAAGATCGGAAAGAAGGGCTCCTGCTGGATGTCGTCCAGACTCTTGGAGCCGTCGGTGCGGGTGTAAGTGACGGCTTTCGTCTCCTTTCGCATCGCGGCCAGCAAGGTGCGCGCTTCAGCGACCGACGTTGGCATCGCGACCAGCCCCCCGTGGATGACGAACAGGATCCGGCGATGATTCTTCGGATCCTCCGCGCGCCAGAGGTAGTAGGCCCGCGCGATCTGCTCGACGTTGTCGTCGTGGGTATTCGGCCAGACACGGGTGGCATCCTCGATCTCGACCTCCGCCGGATCGCCGTTGGGCGCGATGCTCAGCATGTGCACGAAGTCGCTCTGGGCAGCCCGCGGCGCGGCACAACCGGAGCAGAGGGCCAGCGCGAATGCGAGGGCTAGGACGCTGGGCAACTGAGCAAAGCGATTCATACGATTCTTCTCCCCTAAAATCTGAACTCTGTAGGTACACGACGAGATCAGTCAGCGCCGAGCATCTCCCAAAAGACACGGGCAGGATACTTCGCCGCGGACCACAGTCAATCCTCGTTGGCTCGCCTCACTCCATAACGGGTAACCCGACGTCATCGTTTCGTCGCAGACTGCCGGCGCAACGCCACGGGGTGTTCTTTGTTTGCAGCGGTCTTAGCAGCCTTCTCCCCGGCGCTCGTGCTCGTCCCGTACAAGCACGTCTGCGATCACACACGCGATTACACATGCGATCGCACCCTGGAGAGAATCTGTGATGCTCACACTCTGTGTCCTGTCCGCCGCCTTGACCATTGCCAGCCAGCAGATCACCGCTCACACCAGCGACCAGACCCGGTCGCCACACATGGTCATCGAAGGGGGCGAGCGGGGCGTGGACAGGTTTCCGCTGCTCTCAACCGATGTGACGGCTTCCATCACTGGAACCATTGCAGAGGTAACCGTACACCAAACTTATCGCAACGATGGCGAGCGCCCCCTGCACGTTCGCGATGTGTTCCCGGGGTCCACACGGGCTGCCATCCACGGCCTGACTCTCACGGTGGATGAGCGCGTGGTGCGCGCCCAGATCCAAGAACGAAGGCGAGCGCAGCAGACGTTTCAAAAGGCTCAGCGAGAGGGCAAAACGGCGTCGCTCCTCGAACAGAAGCGACCCAACGTGTTCTCCATGCGCCTGGCCAATGTCCTTGCCGGCGACATCATCGACGTAGAACTCTCGTACACCGAGCTGCTGGTCCCCACGGATGGCATCTACGAGTTCGTCTACCCCACCGTCGTGGGCCCTCGCTACGGGAGCGGCGCCCGTGATCCTAACGACTGGGTGTCCAACCCCTACCTCCCCGAGGGCAGCGCTACGCCCACGACGTTGGCCATGAACCTGGCCCTCTCAACGGCTCTCCCCCTGCACGATCTAGCCTGCCCGACACACGAGATCTCCGTCACCTGGGACGGCTTGCGGTCAGCCAACATCGCGCTCGCGCCCGAGGAGACCTGCAGCGCCAACCGTGACCTGATCTTGCGCTACCGCCTGGGAGGGACCGGCATCGAGAGCGGCCTGACGCTCTACGAAGGCGACGGCGAGAACACCTTCTCGCTCATGGTCCAGCCGCCTCAACGAGTCGCCCCACGGACATCCCGTCCCGAGAGTAGCTCTTCATCATGGACGTTTCGGGATCCGTGGACGGCTTTCCCTTGGCGATCAGCAAGACCTTGCTCAGTGATCTGATCCGCGATCTGCGACCCGTCTACCTCTTCAACGTGGGCCTCTTTGCGGGCGCCTCGACGACACTGTCCCCGCGCTCTTTGGAGGCCAACGACATCAAATTCGGGCTGGCCCTCGACATCATTGACGGTCAGACGGGAGGCGGCGGCACCGAGCTCGCTGCTGCGCTCGACACGGCGCTGGCCATCCTGCCCACCGAAGGAGTCGCTCGGAGTGTGGTCGTGGTGACCGACGGCTTTGTGTCCGCTGAGTTCCGCTGCTTTACCACCATCGTCAGGGCCTTGGAGAACGCCAGCGTCTTCGCCTTCCGCATCGGCTCCAGCGTGAACCGCTACCTCATCGAAGGCCTGGCCCGGGCAGGACAAGGCGAGGCCTTTGTGGTCACGGAGCCCAAGCAAGCGCGCTCTGTTTCCGAACGGTTTCGCGAGTACATCTCCGCTCCCGTGCTCACCAACATTCGCATCGTCGCCGACGGCTGGTATGTGTACGACCTGGAACCGACCGTGATCGCCGACATGCTGGCCCAACGCCCGGTTCTCGTCACCGGAAAGTGGCGCGGCGAACGCGCCGGCTCCATCAGTTCGATTCGAACAGGAAGACAGAGAGTGCGTGCCCGCACAACAGCAAGGCAAGGATGGGCGTTGCAGGCTGCTCCCACTCGACACTCAGCGGGCTCATGCTGACGGGTCCTCCGGGTATTCGTCGGCGGGGTCGAATCGGCCAAGGACCAGACGTGCCGCCTCTTCTCCATTCAGGATGGCGTCGAAGCGCGACAGCTGGAGGCTCTCGGTGACCACCGAAGGACTCACTCTCATTTTTCGAGCCACTTGGATTCGCTTTCCAAGACTACGGAGTTCCACGGTGTACAGGGACTGTTTGGACGTCCACTCCACTCGAATGGCACCCATCAATTCGAAGAGACTGGTCAGTGTCCTGTCGTCGACCGTGTCAAAGCCCTGGAACACGACCCAGGCCTTGCGCATCTTGTCCTACGTCAGGGTCTCGCGAGCACGATGGAAGCACGTGCCGTCCAGTTGCTCGACACTCGTCGCCTGCGGCAGCAGCCCGGCGCTCAACGCTCCGAATCCCACGCCGAAGACGATGCCCTGATTCGGCGCTGCCGAGCCGAAGAGGCCGTCCTTGATGATTCGCACGAAGGTGACAACCTCGCTCGGTACTCGGAAGAGGGCTTGGATCTCATCCCCCGCCGTCAGGACGGCTGGTTTTTCCAAGGCCTTGCCGAGGTCGCGATTGAGTTCTTCGAGGACCGCCAGGGTTTCCTGCTGCACCTCGGCGCGATCGGGAGCTGACACTTTCCTTGACGCCACCAGGTCCCCGGTGACCGCTGCATAGTAGGTTTCGCCCGCGGAACCGAATCTCCCGTGTTTCTGCTTTGAGACCGAATTTCTTGGCCAGGCATCCCAGAATGCCCGGCTTTCCTTACCCGTAACATTCGTCTCTGGAGCCGAGCTCTACTACTTTTCGGCCAGGGGGCCGAATTAATTGTGATCGCTACTCCATGCATCGAAATGTCTCGCCGCTCGAGCCCGTCACGGCCAAGCAGCCCCGGTGAGCGCTGCCGCCCTACCCCACCGACCGCCTCTGCGGGCCCCCAGGCCCCCTCTCGTCCGCCGCCCTTGCCACGAAGCCTCGCCCAACGCCCCAGCGCGCCCGCATCAGACCCCTACCCCACCCAGCGGACGGACCCTCCCTGGGCGCGCCGTCAGCGCGCCCA
>JBLIMM010000031.1:0-22020 GCA_047638635.1 Pseudohongiellaceae bacterium
AGTAACGTGGAGCGCCTGGGCGATCTCTTCGTGCTGCGAGGCAAGGCCAGCGGGCGGTCGTTGCGCATCAAGCAAGTACGCGATGTGATCGACCCAGACCACCAAGACTATCGCCCAGCCGCTGTGCCGGCCATGAACAACGATCATGGGGCGCTAGAGTGCTACGCCTGTCACTCCGGTTGGAACACGAACTTCTTCGGCTTTCATTTCGATCGCAACGAGCAGTTCAGTCAGCTGGACTTGATCGCCGGGCGCACCACGACGGGCTCGGTGTCCACCCAAGAACGGGTCTTCGCTACCTTGCGTCAGTTCGTTTTGGGTGTGAACTCCGAAGGGAAGATCGCCCCTTACATGGTGGGCTTTTCGAGCATGGGCACGGTGCACGACAGTGATGGAGGTCTGGCCATCGACCAGGGTTTGCCGGTGACCTCGTCCGGCCTGTCTGGCATGACCATGATCCACCATCAACCTCACACGGTGCAGCGGGCCTCTCGCAGTTGCACGGAGTGTCACCGCAGCCCATCCACTTGGGGCTTGGGGAGCGCTGCTGAAGACGGTGGCTCCTTTGCGTTGGCCCGGGGGCTGGTGGTGGCGGTAGGCGAGCGGGGCTTGGAAACCCTGCTCCTTGATCGCGAGAACCCCGGCGCAAGCACGTACATCGCTCGACTTCCCCTGGGTGGCGCCCGCTCGGTGATCCTCGACAGTGATCCCCTCACGGGTTTCGCGAACACGGCTTTCGTGGTCATTGAGAACGCGGGCGTGACCTTGGTCGATTTGCGTAACCCAGCGTTCCCCACCGTGATGGCGTTCATCGCAGCGGGAGACGCCCGAGACATCGTCTTGGCGGGGGATGTTCTGGTCATCGCCAACGGTGTGGGAGGGCTGCGAGTTGTCGACGTGAGCGACCGCAGGCAGCCGCGACTGTTGAGCGACGTGTCGACTCGAGAAGCTCGCGGGCTCAGCGTTCAGTGGCCCCAGGTGTACGTTGCCGATGGTCCCGGCGGATTGTTGGTGGTCGACTTCTCCATACCCGAGCGGCCCCGAGTGGTGGGCCGGGCTCGGTGTACCCCGAAAGAAGCGAGTCCTACGGACGACGCCTACGACGTGGCCACCCTCTTTCAGTACGGCCGTCCTCAAGGTCACGACGCTCGGAGCGCTGCGCGCATGTTAGCGGTGGTCGCCAATGGGCGAGAGGGCTTGTCGATTCTCGACGTGACGGTGCCTGAAGACATTCGCCGCTTGAGTTCGGTCAGCGAGGCCTACGGCAACGGCTACGAGTCGGTGGCCGTGGAGCTCGCTGGTCGCTACGAGTTAGGAGACACCACGGGCATCACTCCCACTATCGAGAGGGACATTGCTTACGTGGTGCAGCGTCGGCCAGGGTCCGTGGTGAACGGCGTCCTCGATGCCCGCGGCCAGTTGGTGCTCTTAGATGTCACCGCGCCCAGTAGCCCGCAGCTACTTGATCGGCAGCGGGGCGGCATCAATGCCCCTGGGGGCCTGACCTTGGCCCGCTCGTTCAATCCGCCAGCTCTGGTCCATCGGGTTTTGGTGACCCACGACACGGGCCTGGCCATCGTCGATGCAACGGACAGCGAAGGTCTGGTGGCCGACGCAAACCTCGTGGCCCTCGGCCCGCTGCGGGACGTGGCTGTGGAAACCTTCGCCTTCGATCGCATGGTGGATGAGAGCGGCCGTCAACTCAAAGACATCAGCCATGAAGGGGCACGCTTTTTGTCACGGAATGAAATCCACCGGGTGCTCTCTTTGCCGGGGGATGTGCTCGGGCGAGGAAACGACGGGGCCGCCCAACGGCAGGGCCTTCGCACTGCGCACCGATCCGTGGCTCGGCCCGGAGGGATGATGACGAACAGCATGCCAGGGAGCAGCGACGATGCCATGGCCGGCGAGGGGCAAGCCGCTGCAGGTCTCACCAAGGAAGAGCGTCTTCGCTACGGCTTCTTGATTGCTGCGGAGGAGCCCTTGGCGCGCTTGGTGCGGGCGAGCGATCCCCAAGCCTTCGACGGCAACAACGACGGATCGCTCAGTCGCGCTGAACTGGAGCGCCTCGTGTTCGCCGTTCTCGATGCCAACCACGATGGTGCCCTCGATGTGCTGGAGTGGCCGCGGCATCCGGGGACCGACCCCCGTGCCTTGGATGGCAATCATGACGACGTGATCACCGTGGCTGAGATGGACATCGGTGAGGAGGTCATGCGTTTTCTCGATCTTGACGGGAACGGCCTGGTGAGTGAACCCGAGTGGCCCTGGGAGCAGCTGAAGGTCGTAGAGCCGGTCTTGCTCTACGCAGATCCCCTGGCCCTGGCACGGATGGTCGCGGACCCTGAATTTGCCAAGCGTCGTCCGACGAGCTACCGGCGCATAGCCCGGGGCTCTCTGGTCAAGCCCCACGACATTCCTGCGGAGCGTTTTGTGCAGTTAGTCGACCTTGCTCGAACTCGCCCGCTCAACGACCTGGCGAACCAAAGGGCCGTGGGTGGGTTCATTTCTCGCTGGGACATCGACGGGGATGGCACGGTGGACAGCAGCGAATACAGCCCCCTCACTCAGCTCGCCCCACGCTGCGATCGCAATGGTGATGGGGTGATCAGCGAGAAAGACAAGCTGAGCGATCCTTGACGGGAGTGGCCCGCCTTGGCAGAACGGCGCCATGGCCAGCCCATCTCTCAACATTCTTCACCGCGACGAGTTCTTGCTCGGGGTTTGTAAACCCGCCGGTTTGCCCACGGTGCCCGACGACAGCCGCGATCTGTCTCTTTACGATCAAGTGCGCCGGTTGCTCATGAAGGAGGGTGGAGCAGACCCGTTCGTGGGCATTGTGCAGCGCCTCGACCGGCCAGTCTCCGGGGTCTTGGTGTTGGCCTTGCGAAAGGACTCTGCGGCGAAGCTGAGTGAGCAGTTACGGGGGCGCAAGGCGAGCAAGGTCTATTGGGGCGTCTGCGAGGGCATCCCGAACCAGCGCTCCGGGAAACTGACCCAATGGTTGCTGAAAGATTCAGCTCGCAACCTGGTGCGCTCGGTTTCTGAGGGCCGCGGTGGGGCCAAGCAAGCCGTGACCGACTGGAAGGTCTTGAGCACTCTGGGCGACCGGGCGCTGCTGGAGCTGCGGCCTCAGACGGGGCGCAGCCATCAGCTACGGGTGGCGGCGTCGAAGCTGGGCTGCCCCTTCGTGGGCGACGTGAAGTACGGCGCGAGCCGCCAGCTGAAAGACCTCACCATCGGGCTCCACGCTCGGCAGTTGTCCCTGCGTCACCCAGGGGACAGCCAGCGGCTGACCTTGGAGGCTCCCCTGCCCGAGGTGCCCCTCTGGAATCTCGGCCGCCGGTACGCCGTCGAGAATGCCTAAGTGAGCCAGCGCTTCGAGACGAATGACCGCGAGCAGACCTCGGCGATGACAGTGGCAATCCGCTGGGCCATCGTGCTGGTCGCCGGAGCCCTGGGGAGCTACTGGCGCCTGGCTCCCGTGGGCTCTGCTTTTCTTTTCGGGGATGAGTTCCACAGCCTGCGGCTGATCACGAGCAGCTACAGCGAACTCTTCTCGAGCTACGGCCGCTACGGCTCGGGACTGCTGCTGCCGCCGTTGCAGCGCGCACTGGGAGAACTCTTCGGCAACAGTCACTGGACGATGCGCCTGCCTGCTTGGTTGCCCGGTCTGATCCTGCTTTGGAGCTGCTGCTTCGTGGGGGCCCGACGTTTCGGCCGACACGCTGCCGCACTGGGCACTGTGCTAGTGGCCGGGAGTTCTCTGCTGGTCTTCTACTCGCATTTCGGCCGCAGTTACATGCTCGTGGCCGCCTTGTCCTCTCTGCTGGTGATGATGCTCCAACGCATCGTCGACGACGGGCTCGATGCCAGTGCAGAAGAGCGCTACTGGCCGTCGAAGGGCCGCTTGGTGTTGTGCGCGCTGATCACGGCGCTGCTGCCCTACGCCCACTTGATCGCCGTGGGTTTGGTTGTGCCGCTGTACGGGGCCGCGTGGTTGACTCTGATCATTCAGCCGAAAACTCGCTCTTTGGCCTGGATGGTGCTGCTACCCCTGGTCGTGGGCGGGCTCCTTTGCTGCGCGCTCTCTTGGCCAGCGTGGGACTCCTACCAGGCCTTCGTCGCCAGTAAGACGGAGCGCAGTTACTTCGGCAGCTTCGGTCTCTGGGACGTGATGCTGGTTCTCGCCGGGAGCTACCTGGGTGGGGTGGTGCTGTTCGTTCTGTCTCTGGCAGGGATGGCTCGTCTCGCGATGCGTTGGCGGTGGCGGGCGTTGCCCCTGCTAGCCGGTTGCCTGGGCCCCGTGGCGGCGCTGTGGGTGGCTCAGCCCTACGGGGACGCCTACGCCTGGGCTCGCTACTTGATCCCGGCCTTGCCCGTGGCCCTGTGCCTGATCGGCTGGCTGCTCTGTGACACGGCCCGAGCCCTGTGCCCCACTCGCGACGGGGCAGATCGCAGCTCTTTGCTGGCTGGGGTGGGCCTAGCGTTGCTGTTTGCCATCCCGGGCCCCTTGGGAGCTGCCGCTGTGGATGACGGTCCCTTTGCCAACTGCTATCTGGGCCTGGCGCCGCTGCCAGCCTTTGACTCGCCGTGGCCGGACATGCCGCCGTTCTACGGTGAACTCGCAGAGCGGGAGGAGCCTCTGCGCGTTCTCGAAGTGCCGGGTCTGTTCACCCGCTCGCGCCAGCTCTTGCGTAACTACCACTTGGTGCATGGCCAGTCCACGTGGCTGGCCCTGCCCAAAGGTACGGACAAACTCCCCGAGATCGTTCCCCTTGCGGGCCCATACATCTCTCTGTCTGATCCCGCTTGGCTTGAGCGAGCGATCGAATCGGTAGATGTGATCATCGTCCATCGGGAGCCGGCGCAAGAGGTGCAGAGCTACTGGAAGTTCCTCTACCCAAGGCGCGGCGAATTCGGAGACGACCCGGCCTTGTCCGCGCTGATGGAGCGCCAGTCGAAGTACTTCGTCAACCCGAAGCAGATGGACAAGGCGGTCACCAAGGCTCTGCGCGAGAAGCTGGGGCCTCCGAGCTACCGGGACAGCTTGATCAGTGCCTGGGAGCTGCCCTAGCCGCGCCTAAGCAAGTTGCCGCGTGACCTTTTCCGCAAGCTACACTGCCCCTTTTTCCGTCCTCCGGCCGCCCCTCGAATGACCATGCGCAACCTCTTCTCTCTGCGATGGCCCGCGAGCCCTGTGTTCGCCGCTGTGTTTCTGCTTGGCACGTCTTGCGACGACGAGGCGTTGGTCCGTCCCAATGTGTTGATCATCTCGGTGGACACGTTACGGGCGGATCACGTGGGTTGTTACGGCTATGAGCGGGACACCACTCCCGAGCTGGATCGCTTCGCCGCCACGGCCCTGCGCTATGAGCGGGCCTACGCCCCCGCACCCTGGACATTGCCCTCGCACGCCGGGTTGCTCTCGGGACGCCATCCCCACGAGATGGGTATTCGCGACTACGAAAGTGCCTTGCCCGAGAACGTCGAGATGTTAGCGGAGCAGCTCTCTGGGGCAGGCTACCAGTGCGCCGGTTTCACCGACTCTGGTGCAGGGGGCTTTGTGGGTGCCGACCGGGGTTTCGCCCGGGGCTTTGAAACCTACGAGCACGCGCCCTTCCACGAGGACTCGTTCTACCAGTACGACATTGTTGAAACCGTCGACCGCGCTGAAGATTGGTTCGCCGAGCGGGACACGGAGCGTCCCTTCTTTCTGTTCTTGCACACCAAGTCGGTCCACACCACCCGGGCCGATGAGCATGTGTTGGCCGACTCAGACGCTCCGTATCACAAGCCGCCAGCCTACCGAACGCACTTCCTGCCCGGTGATGACCTGCAGTTCTCCTGGACCGACGCCAAGGGCCACAAAGGAGTGCATTATCTGAGGGATATCAACAAGCGCATCGGTGATGGGACTTTCGATCGCTCTGACTTCACTCCAGAGCGGCTACAAGAACTGATCGATCTCTACGACGGGGGCGTTCGCTACACGGACGAGCAACTGGGGCGCCTTTTCGGATTGCTCGAAGAGCGGGGCCTCGACGAGAACACGCTCATCATTGTGACGGCCGATCACGGCGAGGCCTTCTTCGAACACGAGCTGCTGCTGCACAAAGAACTCTACGAAGATCTGCTGCATGTGCCGCTGCTGGTGCGCCTGCCCAAGTCGGCTGCCAAACTCGGAGCGAGGTCGGGAGTCGTGCGTGCGCCGGTGTCGTTGCTCGACATTGCGCCCACAGTGCTGCAGCGGCTGGGCGTGGGTCTTCCCGACGGGCTCGATGGACGAGTGCTGCCCACGGTGGAAGCCGAAGCGCTGGGAGGAGAGCGCCCGCTCTTTAGCGCCTACCAGTTCCAGGAAGACTACTTCTATCGCGCCGCAGCCTTGTGCGAGGGTCCCTGGAAGCTCGTGAGTTATTGGATGACCGCAGACGGTGACCCCATTGTCGAGCTGTTCGATCTGCGCACAGACCCGAACGAGCGACACCCCGTGCAGGACCAGCCTGAGCGTCTGGCGGACATGCTCGTGCGAGCCCTCGCCTGGTACTCAGCGCCCGTGGGCTACAAAGGCGAGACGCTCGCGATGGACGAGGAGACCCTGCAGGAGCTGCGCGCGCTGGGCTACGTACGCTAGCCCACATGTCTCAGCAGGTTCTGCTGCGGCCTTCAGCCTTCGAAGGCAGGGTTGAGCTCGCTGGGCACCGGCGCGCCGATATGCTCCCGCCAGGTCAGCAGCAGTTCTTGGAGTTCAGCGAGTTTCTGCGGTTCGTCTTGGGCGAGGTTGTGCTTTTCGCCTATGTCGTCGATGAGGTTGTAGAGTTCGAACTCGCTGTTCTCGAAGTACTCGTGGAGCTTCCAATCTCCCCGTCGTACGACCGACCCGGGCCGCGTGCGAAATAAGCGGTCGCGAGTCTCGACGGGGCCTTGCTTGACGATGCCCTGCAGGTAGATGGGAAAGTGCCAGAAGAGGGGCCGGTCTGTCATCTCTGCGGTCTGCTTGAGCAGCGGGACAAGACTGACGCCGTCGATGGGTTTGTTGGGCGGCAGGGGCGCACCTGCGATGTCGAGCAGCGTCGGATAGAAGTCGATGCCACTCACAGGTACGGCGCTGCTTGTCCCTGCCGGGATGACGCCGGGCCAACGCACGAACAGTGGCGCGCGAATGCCTCCTTCGTAGTAGGAACCCTTGCCTGCCCGCAGCGGCCACTGCTTGCTGGTTTCCCAGAGGGCGCCGTTGTCAGAGGTGAACAGCACCACCGTGTTGTCCGCGAGGCCAAGCTCTTCGAGGGCCTCGAGCAGACGCCCCACGTTCTGGTCGAGGCTTTCGATCATGCCCGCGTAGCTGGGCTTGCCATGAGCTGCGGTGTCGTCCCCAGAGACCTTCTTGGCGTCGTACTTCGCGCGGAGCTCGGGCTTCGATTCTAGGGGGCTATGCACGGTGTAGTAGGGCAAGTACAGAAAGAAGGGCCCGTCTGCATGGTCTCTGACGAAGTCGATGGCTTCGTTCGTGAGCCGATCGGTGAGGTACTCCCCGGCTTCTTCCGCCGTGCAGTTTGGATAGTCGTACGGGCTGGCATAGCCGCCGCGACTGGGCCCGCCGAAGGCCCCTCCAGCGATGTTGCTCTCGAAGCCGTTTTGCTCCGGGTCCGGGCTGATGTGCCACTTGCCGATAGACGCAGTGGCGTATCCCGCTGCCCTGAGACCATGGGCCATGGTCAGGTTGTCGTCCTCAATGTGCAGTTTGGTCTTGGTGGGGATGAGCTTGCGGGCGGTTGCTGGTCCACGATCAGATCTGGCCACGGTGTAGACCTGGTGGCGCGGGGTGTACTGGCCGGTCAACACGCAGGCACGACTGGGTGCGCAGTTCGAGGCCGGCGCGTAGGCGTCTGTGAAACGCATCCCCTGAGAGGCCAGCTCGTCGATGTGCGGGGTTTCGTAGAAGTCACTGCCTTGGCAGGACAGGTCGGTCCAACCCAGGTCGTCTACGTTGATGAAGACGATGTTGGGGGGTGACGGTGCAGGGTCAGCACACCCAGAGACAAGAACGAGCAGCGCGAGTGCGGCGACGAAGAGCGGCAGCGACCGTTGCCAAGGGCCCATGGGCTCACGCTCGTTTGTCATAGAGGGTCCTGAGATTCTGGGGCCAAGCTGGCCTAGCCGGGCTGAACGGACATCCCGCAGGCACGGGCGAGATTCTACACCTCATGGGTAGAGCTGGACACGGAGGGCAGCGGGACACGAAGGCGCCATCGCGCTGGGGAGTGGCGTGCCGGAGGAAACCTGCGACCATGGCGCCGCTCTCGCGGTGACCCTTCGTCGCAGCGACGATCCGCTGACCCACTGGAGATAAACCGTGTTGCGTTTTCTGGGTTGGTTAGCTGTGGGCCTGGGTGCACTTGGGGTTCTGGCGGTTCTCGTGCTCTTGGCCACGGGCGGGGAGACCCGAGCTGAGCTGCGGGACAGTCTGCGAAGCCAGGCTCTCGACATGTCCGGGGGCGGCCGAGGCTTTCAGGATGGCTTGCTGGTCTGGCAACAAGACCAGCCTCAACGGATCACCATCGAAGAGCTACCCAGCCTCGACGGGCGGCGTCTCGGAGCCAGCTACTCTGGCGGCTTTTTCACGGACGAAAAGTCCCTCTACGGGTTCACTCTGCGCCAGTTGCTCGCAGAGTGCCTCGAGCTCCCGATAGCTAGGGTCGCGGGGGATGAGTCTCTCGATAAGCTCTGGTTTGATGTGGATGCGGCACGCTCCGATTCTCCCTTAAACCGGTCCATGTCGGGCTGGGAGCCAGTGCACCAGAGCGTTGTGGCCGCACTGCTAGAGAGCTACGAGCTGACCCTGATCGAAGAGGAACGGGTGCTGCCCGTGTCCCTGCTGCGGGCCGGGCCGGGGTGGGCTAGCCATGAGCATGAGCGCAGACGGGGGCGGCGAGGGTCCTCTTTGACGACTGGAGGGTCTCTCGTGATCTTGGAGAACGCGTCGGTGAGTGAGTTTGTGAAAGTCCTTGAAAAGAACTTGGGCGAACTTGAGCTGGACGGTATAGATCGCAACGCCCTCTGCACTCTGGAGCTGCGTTGGACTCAGGGAGATCGTGAGTCTCTGCTGCGTGCGCTCGCCGAAGAACTCGACATCGTCTGTTCTACAGAAGATCAGCGACTGCGTGCTGTGGTGATCACCGGGGTTCCCGTGAGCTTGCACTCCCAAGAACGGTGAGCGCTCACTGAGATGGTTCTCGCAATCGCTCGGGGGTCAGGTCTGGCTTGGGGTAATCGTCAGGCCCAGTCATGGCCTGGGACTGCTCAGCTGCGAGGGCCTCGAGGCGTTGCCGTTCGCTGCGAGCGGTTTGCCGCGTGGCATCCTGTCCCCGCACAAAGCGCTCTTGCTCCGCGCGCCAGAACGCAGCACGGCCCAGGCGTTGTTGAGCTTCGTGATGCTCTGCGAGCCAATCGAACGCCCCGTTCTCTTGGCGATTGAGCGCCACAGCCTTGACCATTTCGGCTCGGGCCCAATCGTCGTTTCCCAGGGCAGCGTAGCTGAAGCCCAAGCTCAGGTGAGACTGGGCCACCCGGTCTTGCCGCAGGACGACCGTTTCCCAAGTGGTCGCAGCCAGTTCGAAGAGACCCAGGGAGTGCTGTGCTGTGGCCCACTGCGCAAGCAAATCTAAGCGCTCAGGAAAAGAGACCACGAGTTCGCCGTAGTAGGCTCGAGCTCTCTCCAAGCGCGCTAGGCCCGCGGGGTTGGCCCCTGGTTGGAGGCCACTGGGCCCGGGGGGAAGGCCCAAGAGCCGCCGCCCTTCGCGAAGGTCGAAGAGCGCCGTGCCTTCCTTGACGATGTCAGCGATGCCGTCCTTGGCATCGGGCAGGTCTTGGTCGAAAGGGTCGCCGCCGAGGGTGCCAGCGGTATATCCCAGGGCAGCGAGAGCCTGTAGGTCCCTGGCGCGGGCAGGGTCTACGACAGCATTGTTCAGGATGGGGTGCCCGTTGATCAGATCGGTGAGACGGCGCTTCAAAGTCAGCGCGGTCTCGGGGTCATCGTCGATGAGGTTAGTCAGTTCGGCAGGGTCTGCGCCCAGGTCGTACAGCTCCGGCCGCCGGGTCTGGATGAACTTGTGCCCCTGCCAGAGAAGGCCTTGCATGGGGGCCCAGCGTTTGGTGTAGAAGGGCAGAAACGTCTCGAAGTAGAGCGGGCGTTCGTTGGCGGAACCATCGAGTTGCTCGCCGAGCAGTGACACGCCTACCGTTTCGGGCAAGGCAGTGGCGGGGACGTCGCACCAGTCGAGAACCGTGGGCGCGATGTCCACAAGCGAGACGGGGGTCTGGGAGCGTCCGGGGGACACTCGTGGGCCGGCTACGATGAGCGGCACTTTGACGGCAGCGTCGTAGAGAAAGAAACCGTGGCTCTGCTCGCCATGTTCTCCCAGGGAGTCCCCGTGATCGGCGGTGGCGATGATCAGCGTGTCTTCCATGCGCCCGGAGTTTTGCAGGGTGTCGAGTAGCCGCCCAAACTCGCTGTCGGCGTAGGAGATCTCGGCGTCGTAAGCGTCAGCGACTGAGCTGCTGAAAGGTGCAGGCGCTTGGTAAGGGTGGTGCGGATCGAAGTAGTGCACCCAGAGAAAAAAGGGTTCGTCGTTGGCCACCCCTGCGAGCCAATCCAAGGCGTCGTTTGTCACGACTGTGGCCGAGCGCTCGGCGATCGTGGGAGCGTTGGGGCGCGCCGCTGGGGGGCCGACGTAGTGATCGAAGCCCTGGTCCAGTCCGTAGCGAGCATCGAGAACAAAAGCTCCTACTGCGGCGCCGGTACGCCAGCCCCGTTGGGCCAGGGCGTCCGGGAGAGTGCGGGTGCCAGGGCCTAACGTGAACAGCGTGTTGTCCCGCACGCCGTGGGACAGGGGCCAGGTGCCTGTGAAGAGCGAGGCGTGGGCCGGGAGCGTCAGCGGTGTCGGCGTGTAGGCCGCGTCGAACTGCAGACCACGCCGGGCCAGGGCATCCAGATGAGGAGTGGCGGCATTTACGTGCCCGTAGCTACCCAAGCGATCAGCACGAGTGGTGTCGAAGGTGACGAGCAGCACGCCGGGCGAGACGGGCAGCGGCTCTTGGCAGGCAGCGAGACAGCAGCTCAGTGCGACGAAGAGCGCGAGGCGCACCGCAGTGCTCGGAGGCGTTGTGCTCAGCATGATCCCGGGGCCATGCTGAGGTACTCTCTGGCCCGGCCAATGACAGACGTGAGGCAGCCGGGCTCGAAGGGCGAACGCAAGCCTGCTGAGGCCACCAGCTTGCCGAAAGGCATGGAGCCCCCCTTGCGGCAGAGCTCGGCGTAGGTCTTCCAGGCACCGTCCCGATCGCTGAGGCTGCGGTCCCACAGTTGCAGGGCGCAGTTGAGGGCCAGGGTGTAGTCGATGTAGTAGAAGGGCACGCGATAGATGTGCATCTGGGCTTGCCAGAAGCGGCCCGAGACGGGGTGGGCCAGATCACCATGGTTGCGCCAGGGCAGATATTGTCGTTCGAGTTGCAGCCACATGGCGGCCCGCTGATTCGGAGTGGCCTCCGGCTCGTCGTGCACGCGATGCTGAAAGTGATCGACCAGAGCGCCGTAGGGCAAGAACGTGATTTGGTCCGCGAGGTGCACTCGGCGGAAGCGTTCGGCTTCCTCTCCAAAGAAGCGTGACATCTCGGGCCAGGTGAGCAGCTCAAGAGACATGGAGTGGATCTCTGCGGATTCGCTGGTGCAGCCGACCGTGTCGAGCAAGGGTTGGCCGCGACTGGAGAAGCGCTGAAAAGCGTGGCCCATCTCGTGGGTGAAGACGCGCACATCGCCATGGGTGCCGTTGAAGTTGGCGAAGATGTAGGGCAGTCCCCACTGAGGGAACCAAGTGCAAAAACCGCCTCCTGACTTGCCGTCGCGGCTGGCGAGGTCGAGCAGCTCACGGGCGGTCATGGTCTCGTAGAGTCGGGACAGCTCGGGCAAGGTGGCGGCGAACATGCCAGAGGCCCGGCTCATGAGTTCGATGCGACCGCCTTGGGGCTTGGGGGGCGGGCCGTCGGGCTGCATCTGCTCGTCCCACAGGTGCAGGGTGTCCAGGCCCAAGCCCTTGCGCTGTTGCTCCCGGAGTTCGGCTGCGAGGGGCACCACTTCTTCGAGGATCTGTTCGCGATAACGGGCCACGTCGTGGCGGTCGTAATCCACCCGTCGCTTGCGCTGGTAAGCCACTGGAACAAATGTCTTATGGCCCAACCGTCGCGCCATGGATGTGCGCAGACTGACCAGCTCATCGTAGAGCGCGTCAAAGTCGTCAGCCCGCTCGCTGTACCACGACCAGTAGGCCTGGGACCCACCGCGACGCAACTCGCGATCGGGGGAGACGCGGTATTTGAGCATGCCGGAGAGGGTGTGCTCTTCGCCGGCGAATGCGATACGCGCGCTGCCTTGCAAGGAGCTGTAACGAGCCTGGCGCTCCCGTTCGGTGACCAAGTCGTCCTGGATGGACGGCGAGATGGTGGAGGTATCCGCAGTCCAGAGGTCCAGCACGTGTTCCCCAAAGTGCTCGGCCACTTCGCCTCGGTGGGGGCCGTCCAAGACCAGTCGTTGAATACGGCTGTCGCGCTCGTCGAAACGGGGGCCGAGGGTGTCGACCAAAGCCCTGGCAGCGATGGCCTGCTCGTCGCGCGTGTCCCGCTGAAAGCGGAGGTGGGCCAGAGCTGACCAGGTGGCGGTCTCTCGGCGCAAGGCGTCCCAGTCGAGGATCACTTGCCGTCGCTCGGCACTGTCGTCGGCTGCTTCCCAGGCGGCTTGCAGAGCGTCATAACGGGCGGCGATGGCATCCCAGTGCGGTGGGGGTACCAGCATCTCGTCGAAAGGCGGTGCGCCAGATACATCTGGAATGGACAGGCTCAAGGCGTGCTCTCCCGGTCGGCCTCGTAAACGTCAGGTTCAATGTAGATCAGTCGTGCGGTGGGGACGACGGCGCGCACCTCGGTCTCCACGGAGTCAATCTGCTCGGTCACCTCACGCAAGGTCAGTTCTGGATCGAAGTCGACCTTGGCGCAAACCAGGACGTCGTCTGGCCCTAAGTGTTGCGTGCGCATAGAAATCAGTCGGCGTACAGCGCTGTGGGAGCCAATGGCCTCAGCAATGGCCGCTCTGTCATCACTCTCAGCAGCCTCCCCAATGATCAGGCTCTTCATCTCGATGGCCAGGACCACGGCGATGGCTCCCAGGAGCAGCCCAATGAAAATCGTGGCGGCAGCGTCATAACGACTGTCTCCCGTGAGAGTCGCGACGGAGACGCCCACGAGAGCCAAAGTGAGTCCGATGAGCGCGCCGAGATCTTCGAGCAAGACCACCGGGAGCTCTGGGTTTTTGGTGCGCAGAACAAACTGTGGCCAAGTCTGCTCGCCTTTCACTCGGCGAGCTACCGTGACGGCGGTGTGAAACGACCAGCCTTCGAGCAGCAGCCCCAGGGACAGAATGCTGATGGCCCAGAGAGGGCTGACAATCGTGCCCGGATTCAAGAACTGGTGGACGCCTTCGTAGATGGCGAAGACCGAGCCCAGGGCAAAGATGATCAGCGAGACGATGAAGGCCCAGAAGTAACGCTCTCGCCCGAAGCCGAAGGGGTGCTCGGCGGTGGGTTTCTTGGCTGCGCTGGCGCCGCCCCAGAGCAGCAGGGCCTGATTACCCGAGTCGGCCAGGGAGTGCACACCCTCGGCGAGCATGGAGCTGGCCCCGGTGACGCCCCAACCTACGAACTTGGCGATGGCGATACCGGCGTTGGCAACCATGGCGGCCACGACGGTGCGGCGGTTTCCCGTATCCATGAAGGACTCTCTGGTGCGAAATGTGGCGGCCAATCCTACCAGCCAGAGGGTCAGTCGTTTCGAGCCAGTTCCCGCTGCAGCCACGCTTTGGCGAAGGTCCAGTGGCGCTCGACCGTGGAGACTGAGACGTCTTGGGCGGCTGCCACCTCAGCCATGGTCATGCCGGCGAAGTAGCGCAGCATCACCACCTGGGCGCTTTCTGGGGCCGCTTGCTCTAGGCGGTCGAGGGCTTCATCGAGATGCAGCAGATCCACCGCTTGGTCTAAGCAGACGGGCTGATTTTCATCGAAGGACAGCCGCAGCCGATCTCCGCCACGCTTGAGCGCAGCCCGCTTTCTTGCCCTTTCGATGACAATATCCCGCATGGAGCGGGCCGCGGCCGAGAAGAAGTGCCGGCGGTTCTCCCAACGGGGGGCTTGGTCGCCAAGAAGCCGCAGATAAGCCTCGTGGACCAAGGCTGTGGGCTCGAGAGTTGCCCCCTGTGGAGAGGCTGTCAGCCGGTTACGGGCCACCAAACGGAGCTCTTCGTAGACCACTTCGAGAAGCGCGCTGGCCGCGTCCTGAGAGCCTGCCCCCACGGCGTCGAGCAGCCGTGTGACCTCCCCATGGGACGCGCAATCTCGAGTGGTCATCTCCTCAGCTCCACAGCCAGCACTTCGAACGACGGCATAGTCAGTCTCTCTCACGGTGACTTACCAGACAGAGGAACGCGCCCCCCTAGAAGAAATACTCTGAATAAGCTGAGGGGTTCTGGGAACGCTTTGCAGCTGTGTCGTTGCCTCTCTCGGTCCGTCGGGTGCGGCTGGTCTTTGTGTTTGCTAGGTCCTCTCCCCCAGTTCTTTGTCCTGACGCACTTCATCGAACAGCTGGTGTGTTGTGGTTGGCCCACCTGGGCCACTGCTGCCACAACAATTTGAACGCAAGTTCCTCCAGTGACCTTCGTTGATCCCCGTCCTCGATGTGGCGCTTCGACGAGGTGTCGCCATTTGGGTCAAGCCCCCGGTTTGACTCAAGAAGGACAACATGACCTCAAGCACAGCTGTCAGTACACATGACGGGTCGAGAGGGGTGTTTTCGAGCACCGTGGAGCAGATTTGGGGAGACGGCTGCTAGCAAAGGGGGGGGGGCAGGGGGGGGCTACTCACCGAACTGCTAGACGAGAATGTCGAAAGAACCCCGTAGCTGCTCCCGATCGGTGAGCGCCTGAAACTCGTCATCGAGTTGCTCGTAGTCTTTGCGCCGTGCCCCGACGAAGGCGTCGTAATCGGCCTTAGAGCGCCAGCGGTCAAGGGTCAGATAGGGCCCCGACTCATCGTTGTCCCGGAGCAGCTCGGTGCTGATGAAACCGTCGGCTTCTCCAAAGAAGAGGGCCCAAGGTCCAGCGGGGCCGTAGGCAGCTTCGAAGTCTCGTTGCTTACCTGGGTGGGGGACGAATTCCCAGAGGATGGCGTACATCACTGAGGTGTCTCCAGTCTTTTGTGTGGGGCTTGGTCCCAGCGGAAGGCTTGTTTGATCAAGCGCTTCTACGGGCCATTCATAGGACGAATAAAGAAAGGGCGGTCACGGCCACAAGGCAGACCACGATGCTGAGACCGCCGCCTATCTTGATGAAGTCTCGGGTTGAGTAGCCTCCTGGCGCGGCGACCATGAGGTTGCACGGGTTGGCGAAGGGCACCACGAAGGCGCAGCTGCAGCCATAGGCTACGGCGAGTAGCGCCGCTCGGGGAGAACTAGACAGATGCTCAGCTGCTCGGACCGCTACGGGGGCCAAAATGACGGCTGCAGCGGCGTTACTTGAGACAGTGCTGACCACTGCGGCTCCCACGAAGAGCACACCCAAGAGCACCTCGGGGCCGAAGTGTTGTGCCATGGCGGTGAGTGCCAAGGCTGCGTGATTCGCAACTCCGTGGACGTCGAGGGCATAACCCAGGGGCAGAGTGCCCACGATCAAGGCCAAGACCTTCCATTCGATGTGGCGCCCAGCTTCGCGGACAGAGACGCAGCCCGTGAGAGCCATGAGCAGGGCGGCAGCCAAGGCGCTCATGGCCAGGGGAGCCCAGCCGAGCATGGGCGGCACGAGGGCCAGGGCCATGAGCGCCAGGGCCAAGGGGGTCTTACGAGAGTCGTGAGATTCGCCCACGTCCGTAAGCACCACGAAGTCGTCGCTCATGCTGAGCAGGCGCAGGCCGTTACGGGACCCCGCCAAGAGCAGTGTGTCGCCCACGGCCAAGGGCAGCTGGCCAAGACGCTGGGTGTGCCGGGATTCTCCGCGGCAGATGTTCACCACCGAGAGTTTGTGAACTTGCCGGAAACGCAGTTCGCGAAGAGTGGTACCCACCGCCTTGCTCCGGGGACCCACCATGGCTTCGGCAAGAGCCACACCGTGGTCGAGCACATGCTCCACGTGGTGTTCGCCCGCCAAGCCCATGCGTGTCTGGTTGTCTTCGGCCAGCTGCCAAATGGCTTCAGAGTCGCCATCGAGGTAGAGATCATCACCCTGTTGCAAGACCAGGTCGGTGGTGGGGACTCGCCAGTGCAGCACTAAGCCCCGGTGCCGAGCGACCATGACCACAGAGATGCCATAGCGCTGGCCGAGGTTGAGGTCTGCCAGTGAATGATTGGCCAGGAGTGACGCCTTGCCGAGGCGCAGGCGTGTGAGGTTGCGGGAGAGTCCGTGGGCCTGGGCGAGTTGTTCAGGCGGTGCATGCCGGGCCGCCTTGCCGGCTGCGCCCTGGCTTGCGCCTTGCGCTTTGCTCTTGGGAAGCAGGTGCCGGCCGATCAAGAGCAGGTAGAGAATGCCTGCGATGGCCAAGGGCAGCCCGACCAGGGCGAAGTCAAAGAGCGCTGGTGCGTGGCCTGCCCGTTCGTGCAGGAAATCGCCGATGAGCAGGTTTGAGGCGGTGCCGATGACGGTGATGTTTCCACCGAGCACCGCAGAGAAGCCGAGGGGCATGAGCAGTCGAGACGGTGCGATGCCTGCGGATCGCGAGAGCCCCATGACCGAGGGCAGAAAGACCGCCACCGCAGCGGCGTTGCTCATGAAGGCAGAAAGACCCGCCACGGCGACACAGAGCACAACCATGAGCCGAGCTTCGCTGCGTCCCCCGAGGCGTTGGGCCCAGCGGGACATGAGCGCGGCCACTCCGGATTCTTGCAGCCCCGCACCCATGACGCACACCGCAGCGATGGCGATGACTGCCTGGTTGCCGAACCCTTGCAGGGCGATGCTGGGGTCAGGGACGGTCCCGGTGGCAAAGAGCACCACGGGGATGCCCAGGGCCGTAGCCTCGAGGGGCAGTCGGCGAGTGAGGAACAGGATCGCCGCGACGATGAGTACGGCAAGGGCGATCCAGCCATGAAGTTCCATGGCCGCTCAGCTTAACAGGCTGCTCGTGGCTGGCACTGGGTCAGGGCTTGTTCTTGCCGCTGGCGAGAGCGCGCAGCTCACGGCCGATGGTCAGGAACGACTGGTGGTTGAGCGGGAACTCGAGATAAACATGAAGCACAGACAAGAACGCCAGGGACAACAAGCCCACCTTGTAGTCGTAGGCGTAGAGCGCCAGGGACAGCAGCCAGAGCACGAGGCAGAGCACGAGGCGCCGGCGGGGCACATCGTGCCAGCGAATCACCGAAGTTTTGCTGAACCAGTTGAGATAGTGATACGTGTAGCAGAAGGCGATGAAGCGGGCGACGGCCAAGCCGTGAGGGCCAAAGAACAGCTCGGCCTTACTGGCCAGTGGCTGCTCGAAGAACATCTCGGAGAGGACGATGTTGAGGTTGTAGAAGTCTTCGGTGTAGCGCTCTAAGGCGCCGGCGCTCACGGAGTAGCTGGTGTCGATACCAGAAATGAAACAAGCAGCGAGACAGGCACCGTAGACCAGCAGCAGCAAGCCTCCGGTCCAATCACGTGACTTCAGGGCGCCCACGAGAACGAAGCAGGACGTGAACACGCAGACGTGCACCACCGACGGGAGCAGCCCGGCAAACCACAGATCGAAACCAGCCCAGCGACCCATGACGAGCGAAAGGCCGAGCAGGGCGACGGCGCCTAGGATTTTGGTACGGGTCTCTTCTACGAGAACCATGAGCAGGGCCGTGCCGAACGCGACAAAGGCGACGTAAGGCATGGCTACGCTCCACTCTGGGAGCCAGAACATGAGTGCGGTGATGCACAACGCCATGGTGGCCAAGAACTGCAGGTTGCCCTTGGCCCCGGCGGCGGTGAAGTAGTTGCGCTCGTGCATCCAGGAAATCTGGGTCAGGTAGTGCAGCGGACCGAGCACCGCATACGAGAACAGAAACACCTCGAAGGGCAAGGTGAATGCGGCTGCGCACGCGAGCAGGGCGAGCACCATGTTGACCACGTTCACTGCCATGGCGTCTCAGTGCAGCTCACAAGGTGTTTCACGGCGGGGCGCAGGAGACAGTGGATCGTGAGGGGAGTGAGGGGCCGTGAGCACGGGCGTTTTCAGTGTTGCAGCAGTCGCACTGCACGTTCAAGGCCGTCGATGGTGAGCGGCACCATGCGGCCGCCGACCAGCTGGTTCATCAAGCCGATCGAAGGGGTCCAGGGCCATTGCTCTTCGGGGACGGGGTTGAGCCAAACCACCCGCTCCCAGTGAGAGCTGAGCCGTTGCATCCACACTGCGCCCGCTTCTTCGTTCCAGTGCTCTACAGAACCGCCGGGTTCGCTGATTTCGTAGGGGCTCATGGAGGCGTCTCCCACGATGACCACGCGCCAGTCGGGGCCGTAAGTCCGCAGCAACTCTTGGGTCAGTGTGGGGTCGCTCAAGCGGCGGCTGTTGTTCTTCCAGACTCGCTCGTAGAGGCAGTTGTGAAAGTACACGTGTTCGAGGTGGGAGAACTCGCTGCGGGCGGCGGTGAAGAGCTGGTCCGCCAGGGCCACGTGGTCATCCATGGAGCCGCCAATGTCGAGCAGCAGCAGTAACTTCATCTGGTTGCTGCGCGCGGCTTGGTGGCGGATATCGAGCCAGCCCTTCCGAGCGGTGGCGGCGATAGTGCCTGAGAGGTCGAACTCGTCTGCGGCTCCGTCGCGGGTGAGCCGGCGCAGCTTTCGCAGGGCGACTTTCATGTTCCGCGTGCCGAGCTCGGCTTGACCGTCTAGGTCAGCGAAGTCCCGTTTTTCCCAGACTTTGACTGCCCGTCGATGGCGGCTGGAACCTTGGCCGATGCGCACGCCCATAGGGTTGTAGCCGAAGGCGCCGAAGGGCGATGTGCCCCCGGTGCCGATCCATTTCGAGCCCCCCGCGTGCCGCTCATCTTGTTCCACCATGCGCTCTTGCAGGGTCTTGAGCAGTTCTTGCCAGCCGCCCAGAGCTTTGACCTTCTCTTGGTCTTCCGCGCTGAGCATGCGTTCGCCCAGGTTCTTCAGCCACTCTGCAGGAATATGATCGAACGGATCTTCGATGCGCTCGAGTCCTTCAAAGACCGTGGCAAAGACTCGGTCGAAGCGATCCATGTGTCGTTCGTCTTTCACTAACGCTGAGCGCGACAGGTAGTAAAAGTGCTCGACCGAATAGTCGGCCAAGTCAGCGTCTAAGGCTTCGAGGAGGGTGAGGAACTCCCGCAAGCTAACGGGCACACCGCCCTGCCTTAACTGGAAGAAGAAGCCGACAAGCATGGGAGCGTGGCCCTTACCAGTTTCGCGCGGTGCGGCGTGCGGCGAGATATTCAGCGATGCGCTGCATATCCTGCTCGTTCTTGATCATGGCACCGGTGAGTGGCGGCAAATCTTGGGCCTTCTCTTGCACTGCGAGAGTGGCCGGGTCCACGTTCTCCAGCACCAGCAAACGAATCCAATCGAGGAGCTCTGAGGTGGAAGGCTTCTTCTTCAAGCCCGGCGTGAGCCGCAGGTGATAGAACATCTCAATGGCCCGGTTGACCAGGTTGCGCTTCAGATCGGGATAGTGGCTGGCCACGATGGCGGCCATGGTGTCCTCATCGGGGAAGCGGATGTAGTGAAAGAAGCAGCGTCGCAGAAAGGCATCCGGCAGCTCTTTTTCGTTGTTCGAGGTGATCAACATCACGGGGCGAACGCTGGCCTTGATGGTCTGTTGAGTCTCGTAGACGAAGAACTCCATGCGGTCCAGTTCGAGGAGCAGATCGTTGGGGAACTCAATGTCGGCCTTGTCGATTTCGTCGATCAACAACAGCGCGCCAGTGTCCCGCTGAAACGCATCCCAGAGCTTGCCTTTGACGATGTAGTTCTCAATGTTGTGGACCTTTTCGGAGCCCAGCTGAGAGTCGCGCAGGCGGGCCACGGCGTCGTACTCGTAGAGCCCTTGCTGGGCCTTGGTGGTCGACTTGATGTGCCAGCTGATCAAGGGCAGGTCGAGGACCGCTGCGACCTCGTGGGCCAGGACCGTCTTCCCCGTGCCTGGCTCGCCCTTGATCAACAAGGGGCGGCCCAGGGCCACGGCGGCGTTTACCGCCACGGTCAGGTCGTCGGTGGCGATATAGCTGTCTGTACCGCTGAAGCGCTTTTTGGTGGGAGTGGACATCTCCCCATGGTCACAGCCCGGTGAGGTCCTGGCAAGCAGGCCGTTCTTCACCCAGGGTTCACGCACGATTCGCCCAGGGTTCACGGAAGGATCACGGAGGTTCTCCGCAGGATTCAGCGCGGAGGGGCGGCCGTGGCTCACTGGCTGCGGAGCAGCTCACCCCGCTGAACGTAGCGCAGAATGCCCACCACTTGCTCCGGCGTGGAAGCCACCGCCTGGGCTGCCGCATCGACTTCTTTTAACGCGTGAGTGAGTTCCTTGTCGTGGAGCACGATGAGCGGCTTGCCCAGGGCCGCAGCCCAGCCCGCTTCAAAGGCGGCGTTCCATTGCTTGTAGCGGTCGCCAAAGCGCACCACTACCACGTCGGCGGCGGCCAGCATGGTGCGGCTGCGTATGGCGTTGATGCCAGCGCCCTTGGCGTCCCGCCAGAAGGCCTCGCTTTCGTCGCCGAGTAACTCGGCGCCGCAGTCGTCGCTGGTGGCGTGGTCGGTGACCGGTGCTGTGAAGCGCAGCTGCAGGCCAGCCTCTTTTGCGCCAGCTAAAATGCGCTCGCGCCAATCGCTGTGAATCTCACCAGAGAGGTGCACGGTCAGGGGTGTGGTGGTGGCAGAGGTCATGGGCGTGAGTTCGCGGTCGGTGTGGGGGGGGCTGGGCGTCAACCGTCGGCTTCGTCGAGGAACCGTCCGAAGAAACGGGCCAGGGGCAGGGCGGCGAACCAGTTAGGATCGCTGACTGAATCGACGTGGGTGAAGATCTCGGTGACTTCTAAGTGCACCGAAGCGCCCGCTTCGTCGAGCAGGTAGGCCAGCTGGGAGAGCTGCTCGACGGGCACGAGAGGGTCAGCGACGGCGTGGGCCAAGTAGATGGTGAGATCGCTGGGAAGAGCGGCGCTCGCCGGGGAGAGCGCCCTGAGTTGGGGCAGCAAGGGCTCGAAGACCCGGCGCACCGTGTCGCCGTCTGCAGCCGCTGGATCTCTGGCCACCGCCAGGACCAGGCGACCTGCGTCGGACAGCGCCAGGGTCGAGGGCTCAGTCGCTGCGGCCCCGGGGCTGGCCTCGCTGGCTGCAAGGATCGCCAAGTTCACAGTGTCCACGTCGTCCAGGGGGACCAAGTTGTGCAGGTTCGCCAGAATCAACGTACGCCGGGCAGCAAGGGCCTCTTCGCGATCATGGTCCGGTTCGGCGAGCCACTCAATCACAGAGGTGTCCAGGTCTGCTGCGGCCCCGAAAGTGATCATGGTGCTCAAGCGGCCTGCGAGTTCGGGGCGCCCGGCGGCGATCACCCCGTAGCTGCCGCCCAAGGAGATGCCCACCATGGCCAGCTGCTCCGTACCGGGCTGCCGGGCCAAGTCGGTGCAAGCTGCCACGAGCCGGTCGATGTCGGCGGGCTCTACGGTGAACGCAGCCAAGGCGTCAAGTTGGGGGCAGGCGACTGTCATTCCAGCGAGAGCCAGGGCACAGGCCAGCGAGCGCAGCCGGGGGTCGCTGCGCCCCAGAGGAGTACCCCCATGGATCAACAACAGCGAGGTGGACGGCTCCTCGCCCAGCGGGGTGTAAAGGGTCATGGGGAGATCGCCCAGGCCCTCCACAGGAACAAAAACGTCCCGCTGCTCGACCTTCTCGGCGAACGATTCGGGGGGCTGTAGCGAGCGGTACAAGGCCAGCCCCCCGCGGACCGTCATCAG
>JBLIMM010000032.1:0-21126 GCA_047638635.1 Pseudohongiellaceae bacterium
TGCCATTTTCGATCATCGAGACACCGTTGTTGTGCCCCAAGAGCAGCTGCCCCGGGTTGCGCTGTAACAGCGCAGTGACTTCGTTTTCGAGCAGGCCATGGGACGCCTGCCAATTTTCAAAGCGCAAGCTGGGGATGCGCACCAGGCCACGCTCGTTCGCCACCCACACGTTGCTATCCCGATCGCGAAACAGCGCGGTCGCCCCTTGCCCGCCGCCTCCGAACAATCGAAAGGGAGCCCTGAGGGCTTTCGCTCTCCCGTCGTAACGCACGAGAGAACCTGAGCCGCCAAACCACAGCCCACCCACTCCATCGGGCATCGTCAGCAGACCGAGCTTTTCTCGCAGGGCTCGGTCGGCAAAACCAAAATCCGGAAGGTTCAGGAAGTGCTCATAACGCCCGCCGTCGATGACACCGAGCCAGTCATCCCCCATACACCAGACACGCAGCTCTCCGTCTAGCTGATCAAGTGACAAGCCCAGGACACCCCCGGGCAAGGTCACGCCCAGCGGTTGCCAAGAGTCTCCGTTCAGCCTGGCGATGCCCTGGTCGCCTCCTACGTAGAGCTCGTCTGAGGTTGCGTCCATGGCCCAAAGCTGCTCAGGCAATCCCTCGGTAAACACTCTCCAGCCGAGGGCCTCACTCCAAAGCCAGACACCATCCTGCTTCGTGGCAATCGCCAGTTCGGTCCCCGTTGGACGGGGCCAAAGCAGCGCTCGCAGGACCTCGGCCCCCTCTTTCCATGCCAAGGGTGTGGCTATAGAGCGCTGCTGCCCAGGGAGTCCCACCAGGAACTCGCGCCCCAAATCCGTCGGAACGCAGTACTGCACGCCCTGCTCATCAATGAGCAACCGCACTGGACTCTGGGCCAGCGTCTGCTGGGGAAACTCCTCGAATCGATGGCCATCGAAAGACACCAGACCAGCTCGAGTGGTCAGCCACAACACCCCATCAGGGTCTTGGGCAATGGAGCGCAGCCCCGTGCTCGGTAGGCCCTCCGTCTCGGTGAAGCGTTGAACCTGGTACGTCTGTGCCGGAAGTTTCGGCGCCAAGACGAGCACCAGCCCCAGGCAAGCGAGCGCCGCTCCCAGACTCAGGAGGCACGGCCGACCTGCTGGCGGCCAGATCCAAAGAGAGAACTGTCGGCGGCGCACTGGACTCATCACCACACATGTTAACCCGAAGCCCAAGCGATTCGGCGGTTGTGCCGGAGCCCCATGGGCACGTAGCGACTTCAGCGACAATCGAATGAGCCAGCACTGCAAGCCGGCGCCTTTCGCCCAACGCACTCTCACAACAAATGCAGGAATCCAGCGTCGGAAGGGCTCGGTCAATTCGTCTGGTGCCCCTGTGAAGAACGCGCAAGCTGCGCGCACCGCCCGGTCTAACGAGCGATGCTTCATTTCCTGGTCATGCGAACCTTCGGAGATCAACCCATGTGTCAGCCCAAGACTCTCGTCCTGTCCGCCTGCCTGGTCAGCTCCTTCCTCATTCCCTCCACGATCGTCGGCGCAGCACAAGGCGTCTGACCCGGCATGTCTGGGCCCAGTTCGGGCCCGTCAGCAACATCAGGGGTCTCTTCCGGCGGTTCGTCAACCGCAGGGTCCCGCGCCTCTGCGCGCTCTGGGGCCAGCAGCGGCAACGCGGGCAGAAACACCAGTGCCGCAGGCACGTTGGCCGACACCGGCACAAGAGGTAGCAGCCGCCGCAACAGCGGCAGAGCGGGAGCAGGAGCTTCCAGCGGTGCTGCAATCAAGGCAGCCGTCGACCCCGATTCTTGGGTGCACTGGTGGGATCGCAACGAGGACGAGTTCCTTTGGGACAGCGTCGCTCGCAAGACCAAGACCCACGCCATCACCGGTGTGACTGTGACCCGTCCTGGCTCCGGCCCTGGCTCAAAGCAGAGTGCACAACTCCTCACGGCTCCTAGCCGCGCCGAGATCTACACCCGGGTCATTCCCGATCTGCTCGCTGTGGTCAGGCAGGACAACGACGCCCGGGTGATCCAGTCCGCGTTGATCGCCTTGGGCCAGGCCATCCGTCCTCCCTTCCAGGACCCACTCCTCGAAGTCCTGCCCTCGCTGCTGGCTAAAGGCGAGCCGTCCGTGCAAGTCGCAGCGGCTCTGGCGTTGGGCCTGTCCACAAGCCACGAAGGCACCCAAACCCTCATCAGCTTGATGAGCTGCGACAGTGAGGGCCACCGCCTGGTCCAGTCACCCTCTGTCTCCGGACAGTTACGGTCTGCGGCGGCCCTGGCATTGGGTTACGGCAATGACCCTGCGGCAGTGCCCGCGCTGATCGATCTCATCGAGCGCTTGTCCGAATCCGAGAACGAGATCCGTACCAACGCCGTCATGGCCCTTGGGCTCATGGACAACGATGCCAGCGGACGGGCTGCATCCTGGTTGGCGCACAAGCTCTCAGATCAGCGCCTCGACCCTGCCGTGAAGAGCGCCATCCCGGTGGCGTTGGCTCGGCTCCACCGTCCCGGAGCCAAAGAGGTCTTGTTGTCTGCCATTCAAGATCGAGACAGTGATCGTTGGGTGGTGCAATCGTCTGCCATTGGCCTGGGCCGCCTGGCCACCATGGACGACGAGGACACCTTGCTGGCCCTGGCCAGACTGGTGGAGAAAAGCAAAGACGGTCCAACCCGCCGCTTTGCCTTGCTCAGTCTGGCTCGCATTGGTGCAGCAGACACAGCAACCAGCGACAATGCACAAGCCCACAAAGACCTGGTCAGACTCCTCAGTCAGACCGTCAGCCGTCCCCATCATCAGCTCGACCAACCTCTCGCCGCTGTGGCCGCTGGGCTCTATGCACGGGGACGAGATGAAGCTCGCGAGATTCTCTGCGATCGGGTGATGGCCGAGTACGACGACTGCAACGATCCCGAAACCAAGGGAGCCTATGCCATCTCCTTGGGGCTCATGGGCGTCAGCGACGCGGTGGACCTGGTGCACGACGATTACGTCTCGATCAAGAGCGATGGCTTCCGTCGCCACGCAGCAGTGGCGTTGGGCCTGCTCAATGCCCATGAATCCTCCCGCGAGTTGCTCTGCCAAGAGTTGCTTCGCGAAGGGGCGACACCTCCGTTGCGCCGGGCGGTTGCTGCAGCCCTGCGTATGCTCGGCGATCAGGATGCCAGCGGGCTGGCGGCCGCATCGTTTGGCGAAACGTCCAGCTTGCAGTCACGGGTATCCCTGGCTGTCTCCATGGGCATGATGCGTCATCGGGAGAGCATCCACACTCTGGCCACGGCCACGAGTAACGATGCGCTGGACGACAGCAGCCGCGCCTCGGCGGCCCAAGCTCTCGGCCACGTGGTCGAGAGGACGTCCAGGCCCTGGTACGCACGGCTGAGCATTGATAGCAACATGTCTGCACCCCGGAATACCTTGAGCGCTCTGCTCCCCCTTCGTTGAGCAACAGCCCACGGTAGCCTAAGAGCAACTCGCTAGCAGGGCCCGAGCCACGGCAAACCACCGTGGTTCGGGCCCTGCTCACGTATCCCGATTGCTGCCAATGTTGAGCAGAGCCAGCACCGTCATGGTTCCGGTAGCGAGCTGTTGGTTAGCATTGCCACTCCCTCGAAGGACCAGCGGAGACCGCCGGCCCATCGACAAGCAAGCCGCCACTTTCCCAGCAGCCAGTGGCAGCAGCACTTTCTCCGCAGGCTGCAAGCTGAGGCGATGGCAAAGTGAGCGCATCCAAGAAGACGGTGTCGGGCGGACTGACTCGACGACAGGTTCTTGCCTCTGCCGCAGCTGTGACAGCCGCAGGACTCTTGCCCAACTGTGGGCCGACCCATAAGCACAAAGGCCCGAACGTGCTGTTTGTGCTCTCCGATGCCCACCGAGCGGCGACCGTGGGCTGTTACGGCGACGACGACGCCCGCACGCCGCACATGGATGCCCTGGCCGCCGAGGGTCTGCGCCTCACGACAGCGATCTCGAACACGCCGGTGTGCCGTCCCTACCGTGCCTCGCTGATGACAGGCGCCCTGGGCCACCATTGCGGGCTCGTGGGCAACTGGTCCGAACACAATGCGAGGGACACCGTCAGCGAGTCCTATGAACCGGGCACGCTCCCCCGGGGACACCAGTGGACACCAGGAGATCTGCCGACCCTCGGTGCGACCTTCAAAGACGCGGGATACCGCTGCGGTTACGTGGGCAAGTGGCATCTCGGCCAAGTGGACATCGACCCAGGTCCGCTGCGCTTTGGCTTTGACGATCACTGGGCCGTGTCGTCAGAACCCGCACACGACTACTGGGACTCTCACTACTTCACCGGCTCGGGGCCGTCCATCGACAAGAAGGGCGTGTTCAAACCGACGCTGACCACTGACCTGGCGCGGCAGTTCATCCGCGAAGACGACGATCGGCCGTGGCTGCTTTTTCTCTCCTGGGCTGGGCCACACAAGCCCTTCGAGGCCCCTGCGAGCTATCAGCACTTCGACCACGTGCGCCCCCTGGCCAACTCCGCCAAGGGCACCAAGAGCGACTTGCCCGGATACCACGCCATGATCGAAGCCCTCGACCATGAACTGGGGCGCTTGCTGGCCATGCTCAAAAAGCGGGGGCTCGACGACAACACCATCGTGATCTACACCTCTGACCATGGCTCCCAACTGGGAAGCCACGGCTGGGGCGGCAAGGAGCTCCCTTACGACGGCTCCACGCGAGTGCCCTTCATCGTGCGCTGGCCCGGACACATCGCAGCGGACACCACGCTCGCTGCTCCGTTGAGCACTCCCGATATCTTGCCTACCTTGGCGAGCTTGGCCGGGCTGCCCACGATCACAGTCCCTGACGGCATCGATTTATCCGCCCAGCTCTTAGGGGCCGCCGACGAACGGGCTGCGCCAGCTGCCTACATCGCTTGCTACGTCACTCCCGCTGCAAAGAGCAAACCCACATGGCGAGGGTTGCGCACAGAACAGCACCTCTTCGCCTGCACCGAAGACGGCCCCTGGATTCTCTACGACATTCTGAAAGACCCGCTCGAGTTGCTGAACCTAGTCGACTCAGAAGACTCTGGAGCAAAAGCGCTGGTGGCTGACTTCTACGCTCGCACTCTCGAAGCCATGCAGGCTAAGGGTGACGTCTGGTTCGCCTGAGCCCCACGGCGCTGTGGCTCAGGCACAGGCTGCCGGCTCACTGCACCCGATGCACGAGAACGCGGCCGCTCCGAGAAGCGCTTGGCAAGGTCCAGCTCTGTAGGCTGGCAGCCTCAGCGTTCTTGCCTACGTCTTTCGGCGGCTGCGTGTCGTAGATCACGTAGTCCACGTCGTGCCGTTTGGCCAGGCCCGGCTGCCTCTGAAAGCGGTAGGTGTAGGCCCGGCGCTCCGACAAGAACGCGAGCTCGGGAGCGCGACGGCACAGCAGGACTGCGTCCTCTGGCGTGTTGTCCCGCAGCCATTGAGCGGTGGTTGCGTTGTCGGCCCAACGTTGAGCCAAGCGACCACCGTTTTGATCTGCAGGGTTCAAAGACTCCGCCAGAGTGCCTCCGTTGGCTGCAGCGAGGAGCAACACACCCAGGGCTACTGCTGCCAAAGACGGCAGCTTGCCTGCGCTGGAAGCGAGGGCCCGTAGAGCCAGCAAAGCGTACAGCGGAACAAAGGGCATCAGCGGCAAGACCAGTCGCAAGGCGTAGGTGAAGTACGTCAGCACCAGCACCGTGTAGATCGCTGCAAACCAGTCAAGCACTGTGGCTCTGCGGCGCACGGACACCAACCAACCGACGGCCAGCAGCAAGATCACAGCAATGCGAGCGGGGACGCTTCGAGAACCGCTACAGGTGTAGGCCAACTCGCTGGCTAACTCGGTGCCGTTCACCCCGACGCGATGGATGTAGCCAGAGAAGTCGACCCATTCGGACGCAGGGTCTCCCGGGTCCACATGGAACATGGCTGAGCCGTAGTCATAGAGCAACCACTGCTCAGAAGGCACGGGCGCTTGCCCTAGAGCGACCTTGGACGCGCTGATCCAAGGTAAAGCAATGGCGATCACCATCACCGTCGGCAAGAGCGCGCCAGCCCACCAACGCCAGCGATCCGCCCGCAGGAGTCCGCCGACGAAGAACCCCGGGACGGCCAACACCGCCACGCTGCGAAACCACATGGCAGCGCCCAACGTCAGACCAGCGCAGGCAGCCCAGAAGAGCCAACCCTTGCGGCGAGCATCCGCAGCCAGCACGCAGCCGAAGCCAACGAACACCAACAGCTGAAACGGGTACTCGGACAAGATGCGATTGAAGTTCGCCACGAAGGCGGGGCTGGTTCCCGAGAGGAGCGCCGCAGCCAGGGCGATCCAGGTGCCATAGACCTTGCGAAAGACCACAAACACCGCAGCTACTGCCGCAGCTGCGCAAGCCATCACGAGCGCGTTGATCGCCCCCGGGTCGAAAGCACCGTCGCTGAGAAAGAACGACAAGATCCACGAAAAGGCCGGTGGGCGCAGGGAATACGGCAAGCCTTGGTAGGCATAGCCAGCACCCTCGGCGAGAGAACGACCGGTCATCAGGTAGACCGCGCTGTCCCAGCTTGAGAGCCATTGATCCCCCAGCCAAAGGGTCAAGCACAGCACTGCATAGGCACTCAGCAACACCCACGGCAGCCACCGCTCAAGAACGCTGGGTGCGCCGTCGTTCAGCGAACCGTCGTGCCCAGCCCGGGATTCAAGCTGAGCTTCAGGCTGGGACTCGAGCTGGGGAGTTTCGAAGTCAGCCACTGTGTCAGCGATCCCCGTCCGTGACATCGAAATAGCCCAGCTCTTGCAGAGCCTTGAGGTCTTCGTCGGTCTGCGGGGCCGCCTGGTCCGCTGATCGGCCACTGTCTTGCAACCGCTTCAGCAGACCCAACATGTGCTCAGCAAGCTCAGCCCGCTGCTCAGACAGATCAGTGGTTTCCCCCGGGTCGTTGACGAGATCGAAGAGCTCGTAGCTCTCGTCAACGCCGTCGTACATCAACTTGAAACGGTCGTCCTGAATCATGCCGCGCAAGCCAGCCGGTTCGTTGTTGTGATCGGCCCCGGCGAAGACCCAACGATGCAGATTGTGATCTTGCCATAGGCGAGACAGGTCGATGCCGTCGCAATCCTCTGGGATCTCTTGGTCAAACGCACGGGCGACTGTCGGCAGAATATCCGTCAACATGGCTAAGTCAGCAACGGTGCGCCCCACCGGGATCGTCGGCCCGGACAACAGCAGCGGGATTCTCAAGCTCTCGCCGTACATGGTGCGCCCGTGCAGCATATCCCCGTGCTCCATGAACTCTTCGCCGTGATCGGACGTCACAATGACGAGCGTGTCTTCGAGCAGACCCCGTGACTCCAGGTCGGCGAAGAAGCGCTCTAGCAGGTCGTCGAGTTCGCGAATCTCTCCGTCGTAAAGCTGCGCAGCATGGGTGACGTCCTCGGCGTTGAGAGTTCGCTCACCCCGACGAAAAGCCTGCAGTTGCGCCGCCGTCCCATCGAGATCTCCCGTGTAAGGGTCTACCAAGAGCTCTTGGTAGAGCTCCCCGGGGGAGTAGTCGCTGTGCACGTGATAGGTGTGCAAGAACATGAAGAAGGGTGGTGTGTCTTTGCTGCTCTCCCCACCGAGGTCGTCTAGCCAAGCCAAAGCTCGGTCAAAGACCAGCGGGCCAGCCTTCGGTTTCTCTTTGAGCAAGTCCACGTAATCGAAGCCGTTGCTCAGGCCGTGGCGATCACCGAGAAAGCGAGAGTTAATGATCGCCGCCGTGGCCAACCCTTGCTCTGACAGCAGCCCCTGCAGCGTGGGCAGATCGGTGGCCAGGCGCTTGTCGCCGGAGGTCACCCCGTGGCGTTGTGGCAGCATCCCCGTGAGCATCGAAGCGTGCGACGGGAGCGTCCACGACGATTGAGCCACCACGTTCTCGAAGCGCACTCCACGGAGAGCAAGCTCGTCTAGAAATGGTGACGTGGGACGGTCGTAGCCGTAACTGCCGAGATGGTCCGCTCGCAGCGTATCGACAGAGAGCAGCAGTACGTTGCGCGGCGCAGGCGGCCCGCTCTCGCCACAACCGACGCAGCAAGACAGCAGCACAGCAAGCCCAAGCCATGACGGCGCACTCAACACCCGACCCATCATTGTCCCTCTGGCTCCGTACCCACGTAACCCAAAGCGCGCATGCCCGCCCCTACCTCCGGGGACAACGGCGACGCCGCCTCGCTATCGATGCGCCAAGTGCGCGCCGCCCAGTCTGCTAGCAACGCCGAAAGCCGCGCCGCCACCTGGGCCTCGTCTTCGATCAAGTTGTTCTGTTCACGGGGATCTTGCTCTAAGTCGTAGAGCTCTCGACGGTCTTCGTCCGGCGCTTCGATGTACTTCCAGCGCCCCTGACGCACGGCGAGACAACGCCCGACTTCGTCGTACTTCTCCCGTCCATCGGGCCAATAGGGTCGGCTGAAAAAGAGCGGCCCCGCTTGGGCAGCCGCCGGCTCGCCGAGCAACATCGGCAACACACTACGCCCCTGAAGTTCTACGTCACCAAAGTCGAGCGCCATGGCCTCGGCCACCGTAGCCGCGATGCTGACCAAGTGAACCGGCTCGTCCAGGCGCCGATCAGCCCCAATCTTGCCCGGCCATGAGAACACCAAGGGCACGCGCAGCTCCTCTTCGTAAACAGTGCGATCGTGTGCTCGCCAGCCGTGGTCCCAAAGCCCTTCGCCGTGATCTGACGTCACCACAACCAACGAGTTCTCTCGCTCACCAAAGGCTGCCAGCAGCTTCCCCAGTTGATGATCGGACCCTGCGATTTCGGCGTCGTAGCGCCCGATCTCCAGCTCTTGTTCACTGCCATCCTGAGGAACGAACTGTTGGGCAAAACGCTCCGGCGGCTCACAAGGTGCATGGGGATCGAACAGGTGCACCCAGAGCATCAGCGGCTCAGCGTCGTCGTCTTGCTCGGCGAGCCAAGTCAGTGCCGCTTTCGTGGTTTTACCGGGGCGACGGTCGAAGCCTTCGTCAGCGCTGAGCTGCTGACCGTTCCATCGACGCATGGGGAAGGACCCTTCTTGGCGCCCAAAGCTGTCATCGAAATGCTCGAAGCCCTGGTCAAAACCGAAGAGCGACGACACCGGAAACGAACTCACGAAGCCTGCGGTGCGGTAGCCGTCCGCAGCGGCCAACTCAGCGAGGGTCACTTCGTCGTCGGCAAGCACCAGGCCATTGCGCACAAGCCCGTGAGTCCCCGGGTGACGCCCGGTAAACAACGTGGCATGAGCGGGACAGGTGGTGCTCGTGGGGCTGTAGGCCTGCTCGAACGTAGCGCCCCGAGTGGCCAGTGCGTCGAGATGCGGCGTGGTCTCGCGCTCGTAGCCGTAGAGTGAGCAGTGGTCGCTGCGCAGGGTATCAATGACCACGATCAACACATCCGGACGGCGCTCGACGGACTCGGAACAACCTGGCAGACCAGGAAGGAGCAATCCCAGGACCGTCGCCCAGCACAAGGCCCGACGCCCACCTCGAGTGCGCTGACAAGCAGGAGTAGGGGCCACGTGTCTTCGACTCCGATCTCTCACGGGGACAAGCCTCGTATGGTCGCCTGGCAGAAGTGTCTCATGCGCGATCGTCGCGAATCAGAGGGAAGGATAGCCGTGCCCCTAGAGCGCGGCCAGTCCCGATTACACAGCCCCATGGAGCTCTCATCACGGAATCAGCGTTCAACTCGTGAAGCGATGACACTGGCCAATGGCGGCACAGCGCTCTTCGGCGACCCCAGCCTGCTCGGCGAAACTGGGCCAACTCTGAACGGCTGCGATCACCTCGTCGATGACCCGCTGAGGTCGCGGGAGCGAAATGGCGGCCCCCAGCTCCAGCAAGTCGGCCACTGTGAAACCTCGGCGCTTGCCTCCCACGGTCATCTGGTGAGCGCTGGTCCAGGCGCCCCGGGGGTTGTACGCAAAGGTCATGTCGTAGGCAGGCGAGAGGCTCCATTGGCCCTGGTCATCCATCAGGTAAGCGATGTTCTTGGTGTGATCATCCTGGTTGCGGGCCACGACGTTGAAGACTGTGCGCCGAAACTGCTCCTGGGACTGCAGCCGGCTCAGCCCCAATTCGCGCATGACCGCAAAGGCCTGCTCGTAGGAATGAGCCCCCGGCTGGTTGAAATCGAGGTGCGCCAGGCCGCAGAGCGATTGCAGGTGCAGCTTGCTGCCGTCGCTGCGGCGGTCGAAGCGACGGGTGACAAAATGCGCCCGCTCGCCTTCTTCGAGGAGCTTGGATTCGCTCATCTCGATGCCCGCCGCTCGAGCCATCAGCGAGTAGGCGTACTCGATCCGTCCGTACCCCCCCGGGCTGCCAAGCTCCAGATCGTCAACGCCGTCAAACTTGAGCAGCCAGTAATCGAATCCCGGCGGCGCGGTGACCTGTCCTGAGCGAATGTGGCCGGCGTCATCCATGGCGATGACTGCCTTGGGACGGGCCCCGCCCGCAGACGAGCCCACCCGAATGATGTCCAAGATGGCATCCGCGTCCTCCCGGGGAGACTGCCCCACCTGGGTCGAGAGACCTCTGCGCTCTTGGGTGATCTGCTGTGCCAGAGACGCCAAGGCAGCCACATCCACCGCGACGCTCTTGTGGGCTCCACGACCGATCGCAGGCTCAAACTCCAAGGCTCCCATGCCCCGGCGCCCCATGGTGCAAAGGCGCTCTACCGGATGAAAACTCGCTCGGTCGCGCCCCTCCCGCGCCAGCCAAGCGTCGATCACTGCGTTGCCGAACTTGTCGGGAAGCACGTCGGCCAAGAGACCAGGCAAGCCCTGGTATCCCTCCCGGCCCAATCCCGGAAACTGAAACGGTGCACTACCGTGAGCCAGGGGCATGTGCAGCGGCGAGAGCTCAAGCCCCGAGGTCAAGAACTCTGGGGAGTACTGGAATGCGCCATAGCCCCGGTCAGCGAGCCAGGTCACCGCCCCCACGTAGCGCCCCCAAAGGTTGACCCTGGCGGTGTTCACGATCAGCTCTCCGGTTCAGACGGACGGGGAGCACGTGCCCGCTGGCGACTCTTGGAACGCTCGGCCAAGACCAAGGGACTCACCTCTGGCGGCTTCGCGAAGAGCTCAAGCTCGTTCAGCAATCCCAGCTCACGGAGCACGGCCACCAGGGTTGAGAGCTTGCCCTTTCCTGATTCCAGAGCCTTGATCGTGCCCAGGGAAAGCACTGTGCGCCGTGCCAGCTCTTGTTGGGTGATATTTCGCAGGAGCCGCTGGCTCTTCAGCCGGCGCCCCAACTCGCCAAGGACTGCCGAGTCCGACGCCAACCTCATGGATCTAAAGGTCATAATATTAACCACAAACTGACAAAAATGATCACTGAGGATACAAATACATCCGTTATGCAGAACGAAAAAGAGACCCTCGTAGCGGATATCTTTTTAGCCCTTAAGGCTACAAATACCAACAAGAGATCCTTTGTTGGCCATTAACAAAGGCGAGCTGCAAACCCTCTTCGGCTGATTCGGAGCAGAGCTGAACCCCACGCGGGTCACTCAGCCTCTGGCCCGCCATCACTCGCATCCTGCCGAGACGCCCACTCGCCGTCCCGCAAATCCCCCTCGCCCTGATCCCCTTGGGCGTCAGTCCCCGGCAAGAGCGGTTGGCTCCAGGCGGCATAGCCCTCGGGGCTGACGGACACGTTGTCCCCGTCTGCGGGCAGCTCGCCCCACTTGCCCCTGAAATACTCGGCGTTGGGCACCAGCCACTTGTTCTCGCTGTCCGCGTGATCGTGCAAGGCCCACACGTCGCCGCTCATGCCCACTTTGAGCCCCTGACGCAGCACCTGCCACATCCAGTCCGTGTCCTCCCACTGGCTGCCCAGATAGTTCTCATCGAAGCGAATATCGTGGACCCGGGCCCGGGAGTAGACGAAGCATGTCCCCGGGATAGTGATCTCCCACAGCTCTCCGGGGAGCAACTCTGGGCGCCGGGTTTGGGGAGAGCCGTCGGCGAAGGTCAGGTGCGCGCAAATAGCGCCGTAGTCGGACCGGGCGCCGAGAACAGCCACCAAGCGACTCATCCAGCCGGGAGGCAGCAACACATCGTCATCGAGAAAGATGACCAAGTCTTGGGTAGCCAGGTCGAGGCCGGCATTGCGGTTCTTGGCCACGCACTGCTTCGCCCGGGACACGATCAACTCGTAGGGCATGTCTGCTGTCTGGCGAATCGACCACAGGGCCCTGCGCAACTTGGCCGTGTCGTCGTAGGCCGGAATGATCACCGAGACACCGTGCCCGGTGAACGACCCCAGATCCGGGGCGGCCTGCGCCACGGCTGGGGGGCTCAGCTGAGGCGGAACGGGGCCCGGCTCTGAAATGGGCTCAGGAGGTACAAAAGGCACCGGAGCGGGGGCACGACGAGCCGCCACGCGGAATCGCACCACGGTGATCCCCAGCCAGAGGCAGAGCAGCAGTGCCGCGCCACAAAGGCCCTGAGCCCACAGCAATCCCACGGGCTCATAGACGAAGGCCACCTCGTGACGGCCCGGGGAGAGCACCACCCCCAGCAGCCCATGGTCGACGATGTGCACCGAGGCAGCTTCGCCGTCCACGGTCACCGTCCAGCCCGGATCCCAAGCCTCTGTGAGGACGAGCACGCCGGCGTGGGAGGCGTTCACCTCGACGGTCAGAGCGTTGTCGACCCCGCTGACCGTCGCGGGCACTAGGGGAGCCACCGCCGTCTGGGGAAGAGAGATCTCTGGAGACCGTTCGAGCAAAGCCAAGCGGTGGCCGTCGAAGCCAACGTCACCCAGACGCGCCAAGCGCGCATCGTCATCGGTGACGACTTCGGCGGCGGCGCACAAAAACGCCCGCGGGCCAGCGGTCGGCCGATCGAGGACCGCCAAGCCCTCCACCTCGCTGGCGTAGATCTGAGTCAGCCCCGAACGCTCGGCCAACATTGGGTCGGAGTGGACCACAGCATCCACACCGAGCAAGTCGAGCAGCGGGTGGGACAGGCTGGCTAGCTCCTGAAAAGGCTCCACCACCCGAGGGTCGCGCATGTCCAGCAGCGGCCCCTCGATGGTGGCCAGCAGCTGTGCCGTGCGCGTAGGCACCATGGGCGCCACCCCATGCAGCGAGCGGATGCCGTGCAAGGCGGCCGCGGTGGGCGGCAGCTGATTCACCCGTCCACCAAAGACAGCCACCCGCCCGGGACGCTGGCCCAACAGCTCAAGAATCGGCGTGGACGGAAAGGCCTCGATCTGCGGGGGGAACGGGTTGAACGCCACGGACAGCGAGACCAGGTCGATGGCCAGCACCAGCGCGGGCAACCAACGGACCAGCTGCCCTGCCCGAGAGAGGTCGGCACGGCCTACAGCGAGCGCCGGGTCTGGCGCTGGGGACGGCGGTTCGATGGGCGTGATCAGTCCCGCCTGCTTCTCCGCAGGAGACACGGTGAAAGCCAAGGGAGCATGGGATCGGGGCGCCTCGTCGACGGAATCACCTTCATCGGCCGCACCTTCCCACCCGGGCAGCCAGCGGCCGTAACGCCAAACCAGCCACAGGGACAACAGCGACGCCCCCAGGAGCAAGGCCTGGCGCGCTGCTTGAGGCACTAAGGAGGCCGCAAAGACCGAGGCCTCCGGGTCGTCGAGGCACCACGCGGCCACAGGCGCCAGCAGCACCGCGACCACCAAGGTCGCGCCCCAACGCCAGGGCACGGACACCCGCCCCGCCGCCAAAGCCTGCAGGGCCAAAGCACCGGCGAGAGGCAAGCTCACCCCTACGATCACCAAAGCCCGCTTCACGTTCCCCGCAGCGAGCGACTGCAGCGCGGGTACCGCCGCCACAACATAAGGGGCCACCATGGCGGCGATCACTGTGAGCAACGCGCAGAACACCAGGGCCCGAGCCCGCCCCGCCACTCCTCGACGCCAGAGAATCCCTAACAGCAGCAGCAACAACGCCCCGGGATAGAGCGCGTTCTCCACCACCGAGTTCTGAATCTGGTGGCTCCACCACAGGCGCTGGGGCACCCAGCTCTCCATGGTCGGCGCAGGCCTAGAGGGCAGAGAGAACGCAGGGGGATGACCGAAGGCCTCCGGGATCACAGCGCCCAAGAGCGACGCGGCGGGCAATCCACGGGATGCCACGGAGGCCTGCACGTCGGGGTCAGCCCGGAGCGACTGGGCGAAGGCACCTTTATTGAGCAGCAGTTGGGGCGCGGCCAGAGCCACCCCCAGCAAGCCAATGGACAACACCCCCGCGAAGATCTTGGGGCTGCGCAGGCGCGGGTCGAGCAAGGCCACGCCCACCGTGAGCCCGGTGAGAATCACGCCCACCTGAGGGAAACCCGAAAGCAGCATCAGCCCGGTGATCAGCCCCCCTTCGAGGACCCCACGGCGGCGATGGCCTTGAGCCAACCATTGCAGAGCCGCGACTTGTCCCGGCCACCAGGCGGTGGTGTAGACGATGTGCGGGGCATGCCAGCGGGTGAACATCCAGGTGGAGAAAGCGAAGCCCACGGCGCCAGCGGCGGCGAAGGGCGGCTCGGCGCCGAGCATCCGGCAGGCTCGATAGGCCAGCAGCAGGGCCAAGATCAGGTGCACAGCGAGCATCACGTCAAGCAAGGTCACCGGGTCGATGGCCTCCCCCGTGAGCGACTCGTAGAGCCTGGGAACTCCCCAAGTCACCGGCGAAGCCAGGGGCCAGGCCATGTTGGCAGCGAAGGGCAGACCCAGCAGTTGCGAGCCATCCCAGTGAGCGTTGCCCGCGCTCTCCTCGAGCTGCCGCGCCCTGGCGATCCCCGGCAAGACGAAGCCGTCGATGTCGGGGGTGATCGGGTTGACCGCTTGCTGGGTACCGGGGTCGCCGGCGGCCCACGGGCGCAGGTCGATGCGCGGATCGTCCGGGCGCATCGACAGCGTACTGAGATCACCGAAGAGCGCCCCGGAGAGGAGCCAGAGCACAGAACACACGACCACGGTGAGCAGGGTCAGGCGCTCGCGACGAGTCCAGGGGGAGTTCATGGCTGCGGGGCCGAGCTCAGAGGGCGTCTGGGGACGGAGCGGCGCGCACCGACGCACGCCACATCGCTCCGGTCCCGGAACCATACACCATGGCCCAGCTCGTCCCCTTACCACGCGGCCCGGCGCGGGAGTCTCTCCCGCACCGGGTCGCCTCAGTGCGCCGAAGCCTCATGATCGAGACGTTGGGCGCAGATCAGAGCGAGTTCAGAGTCCGAGGTACTTTCGGATCACTGGCTCGTTGAAGCCCACGGAGGCGAACAGCACCTTCCCGTCTGGGCCCACGACAAGATTCGTGGGGAAGGCCATGACGCCCAAGGCACTGGAGTTGGCGCCCTTCTGCCCTTCGACATCGCGGACCGCTGGGAAGTCAAAACCAGCCTTCTTCCAGTAACTCTCGATGACATCTTTGCTGTCGGTACCACTGTTCACAGCCAAGATCGCAAGATCATCTCGGCCGTCGATCTCTTCGTACAACTTCTGAACGGAAGGCAACTCCTCCCGGCATGCACCTCAGTTATAGAACCAGAGGTTGATCAGAGTCGTCTTGCCCTTGAGCCACTCGTTGTCGATGGCCTTGCCCTGCAGGGTCATGCCAGCGATGTCCGGAAGCGCGTCGCCCTTCTTCGGCAAGTTGACGTTGTACTTCTCAAGACCGGGTTCGATCTCAGGCGCAGGCGCGGTTTCGGCGGCCTTCGACGAGGTGTCGTCGGTCGCGTTGCCTGGGCAACCAGCGAGCATGGTGCTCGCCAGGGCCAAGGCGGGAAGCAACAGGAGCTTCATGGATGAATCCTCAAGAGATTGGTTCGGCAAGACAGTCGGGGCGCGAGGCTAGCACGGGCTAGCGACGGTGCTGAGCTTCAGAGCATACGGAGCCCCGCTGGGTTACATGTTCTGAGTGCTCTGCGGCATTTCACGAATCCCGTGATCCTCGCGCCCTTTGGACCCAGGCCCACATCGCTCACGGGTGCGACTGAAAACAACAGCAGCGGGGCGAGACCCGGCCTTGGATCTCGCCCCGCCACACTGTGTCGGACGTTGAACTCTCTGCGCTGAGACTTATGGCAGGAAGGACACATCCACGGCGTTGCTGAGCTCGTAGCCCAAGGGCTGACCAGCATCCACAGCAGCCGCTTGCACGATGATGCTCGCTGGCCCATTACCGCCGGGCACCACCACGGAGACATCGCCGCTGCCGTCCGCCGCGAAGGACAGGATCAGAGACAGGGGCACCGGCACGAGCAGGCCACCCTTGAACGGCGTGGGGTTACTCGACAAGCCCAGCAGCACGAAGACCGTCGCACCCGGGGTGGCGTTGGACACCGTGAGGTCGTTCGTCGCCCCCGTGGACAACGCCGGCCCGCAGATGTTCAGGGTCATGTCGCCCGGTCCACCGAAGCCCAGGTTCGTCTGGCAGCTGGTCGAGCAGACCAAGCGTGACACTTGCACATCGTCCACTGCAGCTTCGACGATAGAGCCAGAGCCTTCATCGGCGGCTACAAAACGCAGCTGCATGTCGGAAGTGGGCGTCACAAAATCGCTCACTTCGAACTGATGGAAGACCCAGCCACCAGACGTGTCTGGGCCCGCGGGGCCCACGGTCTCAGCGTTGACCCAGGAGCCGCCGCCGTTGTTGCTGATGTCCACTTCGAAGATGTCGGCGTTCGGCGCGGAGCCAGCGGTGTTGTTGTACCAGCGCCAGTAGCTCACTCGAGCTGTGCCGCCAGACAGATCGAAACTCGGCGACAGCAGTGTGGTGAAACCACCATCCACATCGTTCTCACCGACGCTATTAGGATCAGTACCCTGGCCAGTGAAGAAGCAAGCTGTGCCCAAGGGCGAGAGGTCCTCCTCTGGTTGAGCAGTGGTTCCCAGTGGATCACCACGCTCCCAAACGCCAGTGGTCGCGGTGTCACCTGCGACGCCGCCTTGCCAACCGTTGCTCGCCTCAAAGTCATGGTTGAGCAAGAAGTCGATGGAGGTAAACACCTCTGCGGTCGCAGCGCCCGTTGGCGCGTTAGGCGGATCGCTGACCACACCACTGGTGGAGTCGCTGCTCACCCAATAGACCACGGAATCAAAGCAGTTCAGTGCGGGCAACGTGGCTTCGTACTGGTTCACACCCGTACTCGCCATGGCCGTGCTCACCGTGGAACCACCGTTGACCTGGTAGTGCAACATCCCCGTGCCATTCACGGGCATGTCGCCGGCCAAGCCACTGACGTCCACGTCGAGAGACGTGGTCATCCCAGGCATGAGCTGGCTGGGTTGTCCTGCGGGGTAGTCGAAGAAAATCAGCACGGGAGTGTCGAACGCTTCGACAATACCACTCGTTGTGCTGCCCGACGGAGAGCTTGCCGAAGCTCCCATGCCGCGCTTGGCGAAGCCTTCCCAGAGTTCGCCCAAGTGAGCGCCACCGAAGGCCACGATGTCTGCGGCAAGAATGCTGTCGCGAGCTTCCAAGAAGTTGGGGTTGCCGGGCATGAGCTTCATGCCGTCCACTACCAGCTGCATCAGCAGGTCGTTAGCGGCAAAGCCCATGCCGCCGTTCCAGAGGGCTGAGCGGCACTCAAGCAGTGCTTGGCACCACAGCTCACCCACGTTGTGCACTTCGTTGGCCGGGTTGCCAATAAACGTGCCATTGGCGGGAATACCGCCGGGCACCACCAGCTGAGCTGGGTCAGCGTCCGCGTAGGTCAGCGGGCTCTTGTTCAGATCGGTGCTGTAAGGGTAGCGACGAATGCCGAAGTAGTAGTTGTCCTGCTCACCGAAGAAGTCCTTGGTGATGTAACCGCCGGCTGCGTAGACAGCATCTGGGTCATCCCCGGGCTCGGTGTTCATGCTCAGGCCAAAGTAGTCGCCCCAACCTTCGCCCATGCCGCCGGACTGGTTACCGAACACGTCGCCTCCCGACAAGCGAATCGACAGACCATGGACGTACTCGTGGTAGACCACGTCACCGTCGAAGTCCCCATCACGATCAGGGTTGGGGCCATCGAAGACATACATCTGGATAAAGGCGCCCTGGCCGTCAATGCCGTTGCCGTTCCAGTTGGCGTTGTTGGTGCTCGAACCGTCCTGAGCATCAGCAGACAAGCGGTCGCCCCCGAAGCCACCCAGGCCGAAGTTATCGTTCTGGAAGTTCGACGCAGCTTCATCGAAGCCGAAGCCGTACAGCTTGTCGTGGATCAGGTTGCAGTAGTAGAAGAGCTGAGTCACCGCAGCATCACGGTAAGCGCTCGGGGGCTGGTTCAAATCGAGGGGGAAGTCGAACACCCGGTACGGGCTGCCCTGGGGACGAGGCAAGTCAGGGATGTTGTTTGCGTCTAGATCTGTGTGGGCGTCGACGTTGTTGCCCAAGGTTTCGTTCGAGCCATCCGGAATCCAGCCTTCGGGTGAACCGCTGGTCGCGCCGGGCACAGTGACCAGCTGCCGAGGCACGATGGGAAACTGAAAACCCGTGGGAGTCGACGTACCGGGCGAGCCCGGAGCCGGGCTATCCCAAGGGAAAACGTTCACGCTGAGAGACTCGTTGCCCCCAGCGAAGTGCAGCCGGTTCCAGCGGCGCAAGATCGTGCCGTCGAGGGCGTCGACGGTGATCTCGTAGGTGTTGCCAATGCCGAGCTCGGCGATGACCACAGTCCACGCGGGGTGAACCTCTGAGCGGCTGACGGGAAAGTAGATCAGCTCGCTAGTTAGAGGAGTGTCGGCGCGCAGCTCAAACGGGGTTTGCCACAACTGGTGCAACTCGACGCCAGTGGCCGTGCCCGCCGGAGCCAAAGTGCGGGGGTTGAGTTCAATACCCACATCTGCGGCAGCCAAGAAGATGGCGTCAGCGTCAGAGATCATCGGAGCAGCCACTGAGAACCCGCCGGAAGGGCGAGGCAACAGGGTGCTGGAGACGTTGATCAGCTCGCCCGCGCCAGTGACCGAAGCTTTGAGCTTGGTCCCCCACAGATCAATGCCGCCGATCTGCTGCTGCAAGGTCATGTGAGTGGCGCCGTTGTGCTGGGTGACAAAGTGCCGAGCCACTCGCGCTGCAGCCAAGTCAGCGGGGGTGACCTCCATGAGCGCGGGCCAGGCGGACACAAAGTCAGCGACCACGCCCAGAGGCGTCCAGGCGCTGCTCGGCGCGGAGGTCAGCAACTGCTTCGTCGAGCGCAAGAAGTGCGGTGTGCCAAAGAACTCGTCGTCGTCCAGACGCAGCTCGGCGATCGTAGAACGCAGCTGAAGCACCTCAGCGTCACGGGCTGCCCGCTGCTCTGCGGTGCGTGAGCTGAGCATGGCGCTCCGCACGGGGGCGGTGACCAGACCGTCCTCCAGCAAGCGCACATCGTGGTAAGGCAAAGGTGCGGGGTGATCGTCGCTGGGCAAATGAGCGCGCTGCGCCCAGCCACTACTGCTCAGGGCCATCAAGCCCACGGCAAACGACGCGCACAAAGAACCCAGCCTACGGCCGGACGAGAGACTACCTGGACACTGCACGAGACGCATGACGCGCTCCGGTGAGTTCGGGGGAGAGAGCGGCCGTGCGTCAAGAGGAGTTCGGGGGAGAGCACAACCGCGCCGCGATGCTATCACGGCCTCGAAACCTCGGGGGCAGCGTTGGCGCTGCGGAAGCACGCCAGGACCGACAAGACGAGCAGCGACACACAACGGTGACATACGTTGTTGTTTCAGCCTTCGGCGCAACGTTTGCGCTGGAGGAGAGCGCAACGTGAAATCGAGAGCGCCCTCTTCAGCGGGGCAGATTGCGAAGAGCACATCGGTAGAGCGAGTCGACGAATTTGCTGGAGAATAAGATCCTCAAGAAACCATGGCAGTGTTTCCGTCGCTCTCCCGCGGAGTGGGTCAGCACGGGCAGTTGCGCCCGGCCCTCTCTCCCCCCGAACGAGCTGTTGCACCATGAAATACCGCACTCCGATTCTCGCCCTGCTGGTTGGCGCCGCCTTGTCCCCCCTGACCAATGCCCAGACATTGCTCGGCAGCGACAACATCAACTTGCAGGCCTGGGAGTTCTCTCCGAGCCCGGCCAACCCCTGTGTGCAGCCCGACCCATTCGTGGTGTCTTGCCCCATCTCTTCGCCCATTTGCGGTAATCCTTCGCCGGGCTTTGCCCAGCCGGGCCAGCTCTGGGGTGACATCGCCGACGACCCGCTCACGGACACGTTCTACCTCACGGGCGGGCGCATCATTGAGCAGTACACCATGGACACACCATGCGTCGGCCCGCTCACCTGCGCACCGCTAAACAGCTTCCCGGCGCCGAGCTTCATGGCCGAGATTACTGGCTTGGGCTTCGACAACACCGGTGGCGTCGTGGCTCCTGCGGGGACGCCGTTGCTTTGGCTCACGGACGGCGTGCAGATCACCGCCATCACCCCGGGCTTGCCAGGGTCTTGTAGCTACACGGTGGTCTTCGGCCCTTGTTCCCCCACGGGCATGCCTGCGGGCGAGCGCATGACCGACCTCACCTGGGACCCCTCTTCGGGGAGCCTGTGGGTCTGCACGGATTCCGGTCGAGTCCACAACATCTTGCCCACCCCTTGCACCGTCGCCTCGACATTCACCACGGCTCTCTGCGGCGTGGCGACCATGCCGCTCACAGGCATAGCCTTTGACACGGGAACACCCGCACTGGCGCCCCTGGTCCCCTCGACGCCCACGCTCTTCGTCACCAACGGCACCATCGTTCAGCGCATGACTACGACCGGCGGCCTGCCCGTAGCGACGTTTGGCTCACCCACGCCATGCACGATCGCCCCGAGCTTTCTCTCCGGGCTGGCACTCACCCAGCACGGCGGCACCTACGGCAGCAACCGCATCAACGCCAAGCTGAACACCTACGGCCAGTCGAGCACCCCCGGCCCCACGTTCGGCCTCGAAGTGACCAACGCTCCCGCCGGCTTCAATGCCTGGCTGATCCTCAACTTCAACTTCCCCGGGACGGGTTTCCTTTGCCCGCCCGCAGGCATTGCTGGCACGAAGGTCTGGGTCGACCCCACGCCTCCTGGTGTGGTGACCAACCTGGGTCCCATGACCAGCTCTTGCACGCCCATTCCCTTGCCCATCCCCCCGGCTGTCCCCGTGGGCTGGGAAGCCTTCGCGCAGGTCTTGTTCCTGCCCGTGAGTGGTCCCCCCGCCG